>DBFOPE010000032.1:0-37871 GCA_048429085.1 Collinsella sp. | reverse complement strand
AGCAACGGTGATGTTGCGGCTGAGCTTGGAGAAGAGGGCGGAACGCTTGGCGTCCTGCGCGCCCTTACGATGCTTGGTTGTGGCCCACTTAGAGTGTCCGGACATACGTGTCTCCTATCGGTTTCGACCTAAAGCCCAGCGCGAATGCTCGGGCAATATAAACAAACGTCGTTATGATATACCTACCGGCCTGCAAGATAAACCCCAAAATGAAGGCGTCGTGATGATGCAGCCCCTTGGCACAAAGCAACCTGACCCCAATGCGCCAATCTTTGGTTAGGTCCACAGGCGGTCGCTGCGGGTGATCGTGGCGCCGATGGCGAAAGGCATGCATGCAATGACCGGGTACAGGTAGCGCATGTAGGTCGACCCGTTACATGGACCAATCAGGCACACAGCGAGCACACCCAGCAGCGGTATCCAGATGGCCAGCGCGCGCCACGAATGGCGGCGCAACAGGTAGACCACCACGACGATCATGATCCACACATAGGTGGCCGAACTCATGGTGAGCGAGATAAACGGAATGCGCTGCACCGCCACGCGGTACAGGTTAATCAGGTGGTCGCACCAGCGCACGGCTTTGCTGTCGACCGGATGGAAGTCAAAGTACTTGAGGTTATCGGGCTTCGCCATGATCTCGGCACTGCGCGCCGTGCTGTAAACCCACGCATCGCGAGCGCTCGGATAGAAGTACCCGTAGTAGTTATTGACGAGCGCCGAGATATAGCACTCGGGGTCCTTTTTGAACATCTGGGCCCACACCTTAAAATAGGCCTTGATGTCCTCCTGCGAGGCGTACTCATTGAAGCAGTTTTTGACGGCATCCGATTTGTCGGGGTTGTAGCGACGGCCCAGGTTCTCGTACTTAAGCACGCGATCGATCACAGCGCGCTCCTCATCGGTCACCAAGCCGTCGCAGGGAGCTTCCTCAATCGTGCCATCGTCTTTGACCTTGGGGTTAACGCCCGAATTAAGGCCGTCGTGCTTTTGGACGAAGCGCGCCGTCTGCTGAAACGGAATCGAGAGGATCTCGCGCTTGGAGCCCGGCGTGATATCGTGCGCCGGCATAAATACCTTGGTGAAATACATGTTGGAGACAAGGCAGAGCGCAAGCACTGCGAGCACGCCGACCCAGCGGAAGCGTGGCGTGGCGTACGAGGGCGTGACGCCAGACTGTTTGGCCACGCGACGGGCCACATGCGCGTCCCAAGCGCAAAACGCCGCCGCAATCACGCAGGCCGCCAACGGAAAGACCAGGCCGCCGTTGCGCAAAAACGTGGAACCCATGGCACCCAGCACGAGCAACAGCCAGTCGTGGCGTGCAAAGAGCACAGGCGCCTGTTCGCCCGCGCGCTCGGCATTGGCATCGCGACGGGGCAGGCCACATGCCACGAGCTTGACGGTCTGAACGAGCAGCACCAAAAACGCATCGGCAAACAGTACGTCTTTGGTCAGCAGCGCCGCATAGTTGGAGAACATCGGCATAAACGCAAAGAACAGCAAGATGACGCCACGGACCGGCAGGCTCACGCCCAGCTTGCGCAGCGAAGATATGGAATAGGCCATGCAGGCGGCCGTGATGACAAATTGGGCACAGGTGTAGATGGCAAGGCCCGCATTGGCGCTGCTGAATAGCGAAAGCCCCAGTTGCACACATGAGCCGATGATGGCCGTGTGCACCACCGGATGATGGCCGTTGAGCAGCACGTTGGGGTTAAGCAGGCGCAGGTAGTCGCTCGTGCCGTTGGGATAGTTGAACCATTGGCGGATCTGCGCGCCCGTATCTCCCATAAAGAGGCCGGGCAGCGAGGCGATAAGCGTGGGCGCCCAGACAATCATGAGGACAAGAAACGGCCCGACAAAGGGATGGACCGAGAGCACGGCGTGGGCAACACGCCACACGCGACCAAAATGTGCCTCCGAAAACGGGATGCGGTGGGAGCTCAACCAATCCAAAAACTCAAAAGCCAGATAGAAGGCCACAATCGCCAGAAGCATCCAGCCCGCGCCGCCAATCCAGGCGCAGATAACGCGCGCCTTGTCGCCCAGCACAATCTCTGCCGAATCGGTAAGGTCGTAGCTACGGCCGAACACCATGCAAACGGCAAAGAACAGCGATGGCAGCACGACCGACGGGCGCCAAGCGTCACCGCGGCCAAAGAACACATAGCGAAACGGCAGAGTGAGCAAGCAGGCAAGCGCGAGCAGCATCACTGCGTCGGTATGGCCGGCAAACGAGAGAAGTACCTCGTAGCACACGTAGAGCGTGCCCGTCGCCTTGGGGTCGATCGCCAGGACCGCATTGCTCGACACCGGGGCGGGATCGATGGAAAACGCCGTGGTCGCCAACAGCGCGAGCAAAAATGCGATGAGCGTCTGCTTGGCGGGATAGCGCTTAAACCAAACGATGCGGGCGGCGTCGCGCGCAGCCGTTGCGGAGAGGTCGGAATCCTTCACAGTCCGAATAGCCTTTCTAGAAACCTGCCAAAAAGGGACAGGTTTATTTTGGCAGGTTTTATCTGGGGAAACGTTACGGTTCTGTCATCGTTGCCCGGCAAAACCACCACAAAGGTGCCTGTCCCCCTTGTGGTGACATGTGGTGGCTAGGCGTCGAGGTAGATGCGCTGGGGGCGATTGCGGTGTCGGGCGAAGATGATGAGCGCCAGTCCTGCGATTACGAGCGGCAGGCTCAGCAGCTGACCCATGGTGATGACGCCGCCCAGCAGATAGCCCAGCTGGGCATCGGGCACGCGCACAAACTCAACGAGGAAGCGGACGATGCCGTAACCCATCACAAACACGCCCATAAACGTACCCTGGGGCAGCAGCGGTTTTTTGCGGCTGAACACCTGCAGAATGCAGAAGAGCACAATGCCCTCGAGAAATGCCTCGTAGAGCTGGGAGGGGTGACGTGGCATATCGCCCGCGGCGCCGCCGAAGATCACACCCCAGGGCAGATCGGTCGGCTTGCCCCACAGCTCGCCGTTGACAAAGTTGGCGCAGCGCCCCAGGCACAGGGCCAGCGGAGCACCGATAACGGCAAGGTCGGCGATAGTCCAGGCATCGAGCTTGTACATACGGCACACGAGCGCGCCACCGATGATGCCGCCCACCAGGCCGCCATGAAAGCTCATGCCGCCCTCGTTGGTGGCAAAGATCTCGAGCGGATGTACCCAGTAGTAGCCGTCGCCGTAAAAGATGACGTAGAACAGGCGGGCGCCGATGATAAGGCCAAAGACCACGCCGACCACGACGCTTGTCAGGTCGTCGCCTGTAATATCGAAACCCCAACGGCGCTGTGTGCGGTACATGACGACCGCCGTGAGCAGAGCTCCGACCACATAGGCCAAGCCGTACCAGTAGATGGTGATGGGCCCCGCCGAAATGGCGACGGGATCAAGCATATGGTAGAGGTC
Source organism: Collinsella sp. (assembly GCA_048429085.1). Lineage (GTDB taxonomy): Bacteria > Actinomycetota > Coriobacteriia > Coriobacteriales > Coriobacteriaceae > Collinsella. The sequence goes on along the minus strand of DBFOPE010000032.1, from coordinate 34,452 downwards.
GTTGAGCATGTCGACCCTCCTACTCCCTACATACAAATGCGGCCGCGGGCCTTTCGCTCGCAGCCGCATATTTGGGCGTAACGTCTATGCGGAGTACGCCGTCCGCAGCTTTCGCATCTTAGAACGGCGCGTACTCGTCGTACAGGTCCTCGGTCTCGCCGGAGGCATTGACCTGCTCGACACGGGTAACGCCGGGTACGTGCTCCTTGAGAATACGCTCGATACCCATGGACAGGGTCAGTGCGCTCATAGGGCAGCCGGCGCAGGCACCCTGAAGCTCAAGCTGGACGACGCCCTCGTCGTCGACGCCCACATACTCCATATCGCCGCCGTCAGCCTGCAGGTTGGGGCGGATCTCCTCAAGAACCTTCTTAAGCAGCTCTTCGTTAACAGCCACAGGGGCTCCTTTCTCACAATAACGCGGGCACGCCCGCGGACAGGGGCTATGTTACTACAGCCATGTACCCGCTTAGGCGCCAGCCATGCGTGCGGACACGACTTTCACGAGCAGTCAATTTGGGACGGGGCTTTTTTAGCTGCTTTTGCCGACGCCCGGCGCTAGCACACGCTGCCGCTACTGCTGAGTTTGTTCCCCGGTGCCGATGTGGACATCGACGATAACCTGGCGGTAGCTAATGCCGCAGGAGTCGAGAATGCGACGGCTGATGCGGCCGTCGTCGGTGTCGGCGTACTTATTGTCCAGGTAGACAACCTCGCCCACGCCCACCTGCGCCAGGATCTTGGCGCAGTCATGACACGGGAACAGCGTGACGTAGACCGTGGAACCCTCAAGGTCTTTGAGCGAGCCGCGGTAGTTGAGCACGGCGTTGGCTTCGGCATGGACTACGTAGTTATGCTTGTCCTGCAGCGGGTCATCGCTCGTGCCCCACGGAAAAAAGTCGTCGTTGAGTGCCGAGGGCGTACCGTTGTAGCCCACCGAAAGGATGCGGTGGTTGGTGCTGGCGATGCACGCGCCCACCTGCGTATTGGGATCTTTGCTGCGGCGCTGCGCGGCGATGGCCACGCTCATAAAGAACTCGTCCCAGCTAATAACGTCGCGGCGCTTGCCCGACGCAGTTTGATGAAGATCGTCCGACATGGCAGACACCTCCGAAATCGCAATAGTTTGACCCATTGTAGCAGGTGAAAGGTGGAGACGTTTTTGTTCCACCGCCCCCATCGCTACGCGCGACGGGGCTTTTGATTGATGTGGTAGAGCTCGGCCAGGCCGCGAAGCGTCAACGCGTCATCGATCGTCAGGCTGTGGCCGACCAACGCCGCGAGCGCCTCGGCATCGTCGCCGGTGATGACGATGGGCACGCTGCCCTCCCCCGCCGCCTTGGTCGCGCGCATCTCGGCAAGCACCATGTCGAGCATGCCGTCGATACGGGCCACCTCGCCCAAGACCACGCCTGAGCGCATGGCCTCGCGCGTGTTGCGACCGATCACATGCGTGGGTGCCGAGGGCTCGACCTGCGGCAGGCGCGCCGCAGCGGCCGAAAGCGAGCGGGCGCCAAGCGCCAGACCCGGCGCGATAACGCCGCCGACAAAGGTTCCATGCGCATCGATGACCTCGATATTGGTCGTAGTGCCCAGATCGATCACGATGCACGGAGAGCCGTAGACGGCACGGGCCGCCACGGCGTCGGCGATGCGGTCGGGACCGATCTCTGCTGGATCGTCGTAGTGCACGGGCATACCGGTCTTGAGGCCCGGCCCCACGGTGAGCACGCGCCCCGTGCAGGTGCGGGAAAGCGCCGCCTTCCACGGGCGCTCGAGCGCCGGCACTACGCAGCTCAGCACTGCGGCTGCGGGAACGAGCACGCCCGGCATGCCCGCATCGGCTGACAGAGCGCCCATGACCTGCGTGAGCCTCATGCGCGCCTCGTCGGCTGTGATGCTCGACGGCGTCGTGATCTCGCACGTCGCAAGCGGGCATTCCTGCGCCGCGGCCGAATCCTCGGCAAACAGGCCAAAGCGAATGAACGTGTTGCCCACGTCGACCGTCAATATACATGCGCACCCATTAAGCATCGTCGGCGCTCCTTTCGTCTGCCCAGCAGTATATCGCCTACCCAAACCAGCTAAAAAGCCCCGTCCCAAATTGACTACCTTGCGGCTATACTGATGCGCGGTCGTGCGCGAGCTCACGCGGCGGCCCTTGGTAACCCGACTTCCCGCGCCGTATCCGTAGCGGCGCTCCCGGGGGAAGCGGATATACGCAAAGGAGTTCTATATGAGCAATCCCTCGAACCGCGCCTCGATGCGCGGTCAACTCACGCTGCGCGGCGTCGTCATCGGCGTCCTTGGCTGCGTGATTATCACGGCAAGCTCGGCCTATACCGCCCTCAAGATGGGCGCCCTCCCCTGGCCGATCATTTTCGCTGCCGTCATTTCGCTGTTCTTCCTGAAGCTCATGGGCAACGCCAGCCTCAACGAGGCCAACGTCACCCACACCATCATGTCCGCAGGCGCCATGGTCGCCGGCGGTCTGGCGTTTACCATCCCGGGCGCCTGGATGCTGGGCTATGCCGACCAGATCAGTTGGCTCGACATGTTTATCGTGGCGCTCGCCGGCACTATCCTGGGCCTTCTGGCGACAGCGCTCATCCACCGTCACTTTATCGTGGACGCCGCGCTGGAGTTCCCCACCGGCAACGCCGCAGCTCAGACCCTGCGCGCCACCGAGGCCGGCGGCAAGACCGGCAAGCAGCTCTTTGGCTCCATGGCCATCGCAGGCATCTACAGCGTGCTTCGCGACGCTCTGGGCGTGGTGCCCAGCATGCTGTGCACGCTCAACATCCCCGGCGTGACCTTTGCCATCTACAACTCGCCCATGTTGCTGTCCATCGGCTTTTTGGTGGGCTTCGCCCCCGTCGCCTTCTGGTTTGCCGGCGCGCTGCTGGGCAACTTTGGCATCATCGTCGGCGGCACCGCTGCCGGCCTGTTCGATGTTGTGACCGCGCAGGGTATCGTCAAGTCCCTCGGTATGGGCCTTATGATGGGCTTTGGCGTCGCCGTCGTCCTTAAGGACATCCTGCCGCAGGTCGCCGGTATCGTCCGCGGCCTCGCCGCCGACAGCTCCACCGACACCGACGAGCAGTCGCTCATCTCGGGCTCGCTTAAGCTCGACGCCGGCATCATCGGCCTGGGCACCGCAGCAATCGCCGTGATCGTTGCCATCGCGCTCGACCTCGGTCCCGTCCCGGCCGTCATCGTCACGCTGTTCACCTTTGTCACCACCATCATGAGCGCACAGAGCTGCGGCCAGACGGGTATCGACCCTATGGAGATCTTTGGCCTCATCGTCATGCTCATCGTGGCAGCTTTCGCGCAGCTCACGCAGGTCAAGCTGTTCTTTATCGCCGGCATCGTGGCCGTGGCGTGCGGCCTTGTGGGCGACGTCATGAACGACTTTAAGGCCGGAGCCGTGCTGGGCACCAACCCGCGCGCACAGTGGGTCGGCCAGGCCATCGGCGGCATCGTGGGCGCCCTGGTCGCCGCCGCCGTCATGGTCGCGCTCGTCACCGCCTATGGTCCGGACGCCTTCGGCCCCGACAAGAGCTTTGTGGCCGCGCAGGCAAGCGTGGTCGCCACCATGGTCTCGGGCATCCCGAGCGTGCCGTGGTTCGCAGGTGGCTTTATCGCCGGCATCATCATGTACTGGCTCGGCATTCCGGCCATGATGATCGGTCTGGGCGTGTACCTGCCGTTCTACATGTCACTCACGGCCTTCTTGGGCTCCTGCGTCAAGCTCGCCTACGACAAGTGGGCCGCACACCGCGACGCCGAGGCAGGCCTTTCGGACGAGGAGAAGGCTGCCAAGGATGCCGCCTTCCAGGAGCAGGGCCTGGTCGTTGCCAGCGGCCTGCTGGGCGGCGAGTCCATCGTCGGCGTTATCCTGGCGTTTGTCTCCGTGGGATTGAGTCTGCTGGGCTAAACCCAACAACAACGTACCCGTGCAGAGCGCGGGGTCGGAGACCATCCGACCCCGCGCTTTTCTGTATCTGCCGAAACCCTCGGCTTCAACCTCATTTGACGTGCCCCCTTTACCTACTCGTCTAAGTTTCACGTCAAGATGACCACCCCGCCTGCCGCGGTGTAGAGTAGAGGCAGCGGGCGCGATGCATAGTCCGCGGCGAAGCGAGGTGAACATGAAACTCGATAACCAGCAGCTCAAGCGACTGCGCGAGCGCCATCGCCGGCGCCACGGCATCCGCCCTGCCTATAGCGAGGTCATGGAGAACGCCGGCCGCTTCCTGAGGCGCGCATTCAACATTCGCGAGGGTCGCGCCCCCTATCACGTGATTCGCAAGCGCTTTGTAAACGGGGCGCGCCTGACCGGCTCTCACCTGTGCATCCTCATCATCGCCATGCTCATCGCGAGCATCGGCCTCGATATCGATTCGGACATCGCCATTGTGGGCGCCATGCTCATCTGCCCGCTCATGGGCTCGGTCCTTGCCATGGCATACGGCATCGCCACGCTCGACCGCGAGATTACCCTCGAGGCAATTGCCGGCCTCGCGCTGCAGATGGTCCTTTGCCTGATCACTTCCACGCTGTATTTTAAGCTCTCGCCCCTTGGCACCACCACGGCCGCCATCATCGATAACTCGACACCCACCGTATGGGACCTTGCCGTCGCGCTCGCGGGCGGCTTTGCGGGCGGGCTGGGCAACTCGCGCGACCAGGAGCCTTCGACGCTCATTGCCGGCGTAGCCGTGGCGACCGCACTCATGCCGCCCCTGTGCGCGGCGGGTTGCGGCATTGCCATCGCGAGCGGGTCGCTGTTCCTCTCGGCCCTCTACGAGTTTGGCATCAACGTCGTCTTTATCGCACTGGCGGCCGAAGCCGTATTGCTTCTTTTACGTGTACCGCTCAAGCGCGACCTGAACGGCGACGGTATTGTGACCGCCGAGGAAAATGCCGAGGTCGATGAGCTGTCACACAAGGTGCGCCGCCGCATCATCGTGGGTACGGTAATCTTTGCCATCCCCTGCATCGTTATGACCGCGGGGTCCATTGGCTCAGCGCAGGCCGGCGTGCAAGACGGCTACGGCGTCACCGAGACCACGCGCGAGCTTGCCGCGGTGCTGCCAGGCTTCAAGGATTACACCGTCGCCGTCGAAACCTCAGCCGCCGAAGGCGACGAGGAGGGCATGGTTGAGCGCGAGGTTGTCGCTCACGTGACGACAAGCGAGGCGCTCGGGGCGCACGATCGCCGCGTTGCCCGCAAGCTCATCGACCTCAACGTGCCCGAACTCGATCGCGTGGAGTTTGACGTGAAGTGATGCGGGACGCGAGGTAGGTCCGGCACGAGCGCGCGCAGCCGCGGGGCACAGGCACAGCCGAGCGCAGCGATACAGCTCGTACTTGTACACGCGGTAGATGTACTTCTCGGCTTTCATTTCGTACGTGGCGATGGGCAGTCCATAGCGATCATACTCGGTGAAGGTCTTGGCCTGGCCCGATGCCACGAGCATACTATTTGAATCGCCGACACGTTGCGCGCTGCTCACGTAGCCCGAGAACGGCACTCCGATCTGGTCCACAAGCTCGTAGGTGCGCGCGGTCTCGTCCACCGTAAAGATACGCCCAAACGAATGCGTTCCCCTACTGTAGTCGGTCACCACCGCGGCGCCTAGCTTGCCCCAATCGAACTTGGGATAGCTCTCGGCTGCACCAAAATTGTTGTCGTACAGCAGCACTTGGTAGCGACCGGTCGTTACCGTGTCAGAACTCGGCAGATAGGTCACGCTATGCTGGCCCGCGTTGAGCGAGAAATCGCCTTGGGCCTGAAGCAACTTGTCCTCAAAGCCCGAGTCAGCCCAAAAATCGGGCGAGCCCATAAGCCAATCGACCGTAGGCGTGCCGTAGATATCCGTGAACTTGATAACCGTTGAGGTCTCGCGCGAGCTGAGCAGAACGGTGCCGCCGCCGAGCCACTGAATCGTGTTGATATGAATCCAATCCAAATCGCCGTCCGAGGCCACCTTAGCGCTTGCCTTGAGGTCGGGGAATATATCGCCCAGGTCCACGATGAGATTGACGTCACCGGTGGTCACGTCAATCTTAATGATGAGGTCCTCGACATTAACGCGGTCGTCCTTGCCTTTTTTGACAGCCGCGCGGTCGACGTCCAAATCGGCTTCGGAGCCGGCATGGCTCGCCAGCACTAGCAGATTGCCGTCGTCATCGAAGGCGTAGTCGTGGTGTAACTCATAGTCGCCCGTGCTCCAAACGTTTACCACCTGGCCGATGGCGTTGATCTGGGCCATCTTGGTCGTCGAGACGCTCATGATCATGCTACCGTCGCCCGGAAACAGCAGGCGGTGGCTGCGGTAGCCGATGATTGGCACCTCGCCACGGATCTGCCCCGCGTTGTCGTAGAGGTACATAAAGTCGAGCTTGGATGAGTCGTTGCCCAGGATGGCAAAGAGGCCATCGGCGAGCGGCGTGTTGGACTCCCCCGCCGTGACGGCGAGCCGCTCTTCTTCCTCGCCCTTGAGAACCGGCGTCTTGACGGTAAAGGTCGAGGTGCGACTGATACCGTCTTGTGCCGTACAGGTGAGGGTAACCGTGTTTTTGTGGTTGGGAATGAGGCCGATGACCTTGAACTCGTGCTCCGTAGCCGGCGCGTCGCCGCCGTGGGGCGTGTGGGAAAAGTTGGCGACTTTGGGCGCGTCACCGGTCTTTTTGCGACCGGCGACCTTGTAGGAGACGGTTACGGAATCCGTTGTCGCAAAGCGAACGTAGCAGCTCAGGGTATCGGTGCCAAAGGGGTCCTGCGCGACAAACGGGGTGGTCTCGCTGTAGCCGCCGGCGGCGTACTCGGCATCGAGCCGCTCCTTGATGGCCGCCTGCTTCTCGACGTCGTAGGTCGCGACGATCTGCTTGTGGAGCTTCTTTTGCTCGTCGGTGAGCTCGTTGCTCGCAGTAGATGCGTCGTTCGAGCCGGTCCCGCCGACCGAACAGCCCATGAGCCCTGTCCCGGCAAGCGCCAGCGCGCCCGCCGCACCCGCAAGAGCTACTCGGCGCGAGAGCAGCCTGTTGTCCTTGTCACTCAATTCCATATCGTTACCGTCTTTGAATGCCACCGTCGTTTCCCTCATATACCATGGCGTTTGCCCAGCCCTGTCCAATTTGACTCGCAGCTTAACAAACGCCCCTTAAGGCTAGCTTAGGCTCACGGCAGCCGGAGCTGTTAGCCGCAAGACGCACAGGGGACGCAATAATGCGATGATCCGTTTTCCTCCGTCCCCGAGGGATCATTTTTTAGTACTTGAAGAAGCCCTCGCCCGAGCTTTCGCCCAGCTTGCCTTCGTCGAGCATCTGCTTGAGGACGGATGCCATGGCCTTAAAGTTGTAGGGCATCATCATCTTTTTGAGCAGCGGGCTCACCAGACCCGGAACCTTTTGGTACTGCATGACGATGTTGTACGCCGTCTGGATGCCCACGGTGTCGAATACGCGGAACGGACCCTTGGGGGCGCCGGTGCCACGCGTCCATGCGAGGTCGATGCTCTTGGGATCGCTCACGCCCGAGACATACAAGTCGAGGCCCGAAAGCAGCCATGGCACCAGCATGGAATTGAGCAGGTAGCCGTTCTTTTCCTTGTTGACGGGCAGGGCAAGCATGCGAATGTCGTTGGCGAAGTCGACGAGCTCGTCGAAGTAGCGCTTGTCGGTTTGGTCCTGCGCCATGACCTCGGTCATGTTGTTCTTCCAGATGGAGTTGGCAAAGTGCAGCGACAGGTACTTCTCGGGGCGGCCGGTGTACTTGGCAAAGGTGCTCGGCAGCAGCGTAGAGGAGTTCGTCACGACGACGGTCTTTTGCGGGAGAACCGGGGCGAGCTTTTTGTAGAAGTCAATCTTTGCCTGGGTGTCCTCGGCCATAGACTCGATGACCAGGTCGGCGTCGGCTACGGCCTTGGCAAGATCGAGCTCCAGCTTGAGCGTGGAGTAGGCACGCTCGACGGCAGCGAGTGCCGCCTCCTTGTCGAAGGGCTGGCCGCTATCGGCGATACCGGCGCACCACTCGCCTGTGCCATCCGCCATGCCCTCGATTGCCGCGATGTACTCCTCGCGCACATGATCGATCTTGGGCTGTGTGCGGCCGATGCTGCCCTCGCTGCGCAGCCAGATCGTCACATCAAAGCCGCAGTAGGCAGCCTGAAAGGCAATCTGGCTTCCCAACACGCCGCCGCCGGCAACACAAACGGTCTTGTAGCTCATGGAACGGTCCTCTCTAACGTAATTCCATAGATGTGTATTTATTCAACCGTAAGGATGACGCGCGATGGGGGTGGGTTCTATAAACGGACGGTATTTTGCCGCGAACGGCTACACCTGTTCATTATCTTAGCTTTCTGTAGCCCGTTATTGGTGCCACCGGGCAGCAGTTGTCGGAAGTGCGGGGAAAAATCGAATGCCGCCGACCAGACCGGCTTTTTAGGCAACAAAACCGCAGGTCACAAGAGTCGAAAAGGGCGGTGTGCTCGGGAGGTTCTCGTTTTTCACCGCACTTCTGAAATACGAGCCCACGGAAGGCTGCAGTAAGGTCATTTACGCAACATATGTCCAGCAAAAACGGGTGGTAGCCGGTACGGCTACCACCCGTTTGTCTCATATCCAGCCCATAGCAGGCCAGCTACTTCTTAATGCCGCGTCCCAGACGCTTGGCGACCGACGCCACGGCCTCCTCGTTGGCCGGTCCACATCTCACGCAGCCGTCATGGGCACGCATCTGGCCGGTGACCTCGTCCATCGCGAGCGGCGCCACCTTCTCGAGCTTAAAGCCCTTGCCGGCACGCATATTCTCCTTCGCCACGCTGATCATAAGCTTAATGCGGTTGAGCTGGTTGACCTCGGATGCACCGGGGTCGTAGTCCACCGCAACGATGTTGCTCTCGGGATGCTGACGGCGCAGCTCCTTGATCACGGCTTTGCCCACCACGTGATTGGGCAGGCACGCGAAGGGCTGTGTGCAGATGATGTTGGGCGCGCCATGGTCGATCAGGTCGAGCATCTCGGCCGTGAGCAGCCAGCCCTCGCCCATGTTGTTGCACACCGAAAGCACCGTGCGGGCCTTGTCCGCCATGGTGCCGATGCGCTCGGGCGCCTCAAAGCGCTCGGACTTTTCGAGCATCTCTTCCACCGGCGTGCGCATCCAGTCCACCAGCTTAATGAGCGCCTGCATACCAGCGCGCGTAGTGGCAGAGCTTCCCAACTCGTCCTTCTGCAGCTCAGCGTTGCTCATGGAGTACAGGAAGAAGTCGAGCAGGCCCGGTACTACGGCCTCGCAGCCCTCACGCTCGATGACATCGACCACGTGGTTGTTGGCCGTAGGGTGGAACTTGACCAGGATCTCGCCGACCACGCCCACGCGCGGCTTGGTGCCCTCGCCCACGAGCGGCATGGTGTCGAACGCGTGGATGGCCTCGCGGCACAGCTTGGTGTAGTTGTGGCGGTTGAACTTGGGCGCCAACTTGCGGGCGCGCGCCATATACTCCTCGTAGAGCGCGTTGGCAGCACCGGGCGTGGCCTCGTACGGACGGCAGCGGTAGAGCATCTGCATCATCACGTCGCCAAAGAGCACCGCGTACACGGCCTGCTTAAGCAGCGCCGGCGTAATCTTAAAGCCGGGGTTGTCCTCGCCGAGCGCCACGGCCGAAAGCGAGATCACCGGAATCTCGGGGTGGCCGCTCTCGCGCAGGGCCTTGCGGATGAGCGCGATGTAGTTAGTGGCACGGCAGCCGCCGCCGGTCTGGCTGATGACCACGGCCGTCTTGGACAGGTCGTACCGACCGCTCTCGATGGCCTCCATGATCTGGCCCGTCACCAGGATCGACGGATAGCAAATGTCGTTGTTCACATAGCGCAGGCCGGCCTCGACGGCGTCGTGGTCGGTCGAGGGCAGCAGCTCCAGGTTGTAGCCGGCACCGCGGAACACCTCTTTGACCAGGTCAAAGTGAATCGGTGCCATCTGCGGGCACAGGATGGTGTAGCCCTCGTCGCGCATCTGCTCGGTAAAGGGCACCTTGGGCCACGCGGTCGAAGCACTCTCGCGCTGCGCCTCGAACGTGTACTTACGGCTCGCGAACGCGGGGGCATCCGTGGAAGGCGCCACCGGCGCGGCATCGCCCTGCTCGTAGGCCTCGCCCGCGGCCGTGGCCTCGGCCAAGCGCTCGGCCTCCTGGTCCTTGAGCGCTGCCATGAGCGAGCGGATGCGGATGCGCGCGGCGCCCAGGTTGGACACCTCGTCGATCTTGAGCACGGTGTAGATCTTGCCGCTGGCCTCCAGGATCTCCTGCACCTGGTCGGTGGTCAGAGCGTCCAGGCCGCAGCCGAAAGAGTTGAGCTGGATCAGGTCCAGATCGTTGCGCATCGTCACAAAACGGGCGACGGCATACAGGCGGCTGTGGTACATCCACTGGTCGACCACGCGGATGGGGCGCTCGGGCTTCACCAGGTGCGCAAGCGAATCCTCGGTAAAGACCGCAAAGCCAAAGCTCGAGATAAGCTCGGGCAGGGCGTGGTTGATCTCGGGGTCGTTGTGGTAGGGGCGGCCGGCGAGCACAATGCCATGGCCACCGTGGTCCTCGACCCACTTAAGGGCCTCCTCGCCCATGGTCTGGATGTCCTCGTGGAAACGCGCGTCAGCCTCAAAGGCAGCGTTGACGGCGGCATCGACCTCGGAGCGCGTGATCTTGGGTCCACGCACGCGACCGCGACCGGCTTGCGCATCGGCCACGCGGTCGACGGCGAGCACCTGGTACAGGCGGCGCTTGAGCTCGGTCTTGTCGTGATAGGGCACAAACGGGTACAGGAACTCGATGTTCTGCTCGCGAATCTCGTCGATATTGAGCGCCAGCGCCGTGGGGTAACTCATGACGATGGGGCAGTTATAGCAGTTGCCAGCCGTCGGATCCTCCTTGCGCTCCCAGCGCACGCACGGCATCCAGATAAAGTCGACGTCGCGGTCGATGAGGTTCATCACGTGGCCGTGGCTCATCTTGGCCGGGTAGCACACGCTCTCGGACGGCATGGACTCGATGCCCGCCTGGTAGGTCTTCTTGCTCGACTGGTCGGACAGCTGCACGCTAAAGCCCAGGCGCGTAAAGAATGCATGCCAGAAGGGGTAGTTCTCGTACATGTTGAGCGCGCGCGGGATGCCGACGGTGCCGCGCGGGGCCTCGTCGGGGCTCAGCACCTCGCGGTTAAAGAGCAGCTCGTTTTTCTTTTTGAAGAGGTTGGGGGCCTCGGTCTTCTGCTTTTTGTGGCCGGCACCCTTCTCGCAGCGGTTACCGGTAATGAAGCGCCTACCGCCGCCAAAGTCGTTGACGGTGAGCTGGCAGTTGTTAGAGCAACGGCCGCAGCGGACATGCTTTTGCGTCACGGTGAGGTGCGCGATGTCCTCGGCCGAAAGGATGGTCGAGGTGCCGTCGGCGCCGGCGCGATCGCGGGCGAGCAGGGCCGCACCGTAGGCGCCCATGCAGCCGGCGATGTCGGGACGCACGGCATGAACGCCGGTGAGCTGCTCAAACGCGCGCAGCGTGGCATCGGACATAAAGGTGCCGCCCTGAACGATAACCTGGCTGCCGATCTCCTTGGGGTCGCGCAGCTTAATGACCTTGAACAGGGCATTCTTGATGACGGAATAGGACAGGCCGGCCGCGATGTCGCCCACCGTGGCGCCTTCCTTTTGCGCCTGCTTAACGCGCGAGTTCATAAAGACCGTGCAGCGGCTACCCAGGTCGACCGGGGCCTTGGCATGGATGGCCGCGTCGGCGAACGCGCGCACGTCCATGTTCATAGAGACGGCGAAGCTCTCGATAAAGCTACCGCAACCCGACGAGCAGGCCTCGTTGAGCATGATGTGCTCGATGACGCCGTCCTTGACGCGCAGGCACTTCATGTCCTGGCCGCCGATGTCCAGGATAAACTCGACGCCGGGCAGGAATGCTTTGGCGCCGCGCAGGTGCGCAACGGTCTCGATCTCGCCGGAATCGGCTTTGAGGGCCTCGATGAGCAGCGCCTCGCCGTAGCCCGTGGTGGTCACGTGGCCGATGGTGCAGCCGGCGGGGATGTGGTTGTAGAAATCGGCCATGATGACCTTGGCCGTGCCCAGGATGTCGCCGTTGTTGTTGCCGTACCAGGTGTGCAACAGCTGGCCGTCCTCGCCCACGAGCGCGGCCTTCATGGTGGTGGAGCCGGCGTCGATGCCAATGAACACGCGGCCGGTGTAGCCTTCGAGCTTGCCCTTGGGGACGACTTCCTGGTCGTGGCGGGTTTTGAACTCGGCAAAGTCCTCGTCGGTGGCAAAGAGCGGATCCAGGCGCTCGACCTCGGCACCCTGTGTGTCGCCCAGGGCATCGATGGCCTCGATGAGCTGCGGGAACGTACTGAGCTTATTGGACTCGTGCGCCATGGCGGCGCCGCTCGCCACAAACAGGTGGGCGTTTTGGGGCACGATACGGTGCTCCTCGTCCAGGTTGAGCGTGAGGTAGAAGCGGTGGCGCAGCTCGGAGAGGTACTGCAGCGGGCCGCCCAGGAAGGCGACGTTGCCGCGGATGGGACGGCCGCACGCCAGACCCGAGATGGTCTGGGTCACGACAGCCTGGAAGATGGAGGCGGCCACGTCCTCGGGGCGGGCGCCCTCGTTGAGCAGCGGCTGGACGTCGGTCTTGGCAAAAACGCCGCAGCGGCTGGCAATGGGATAGATGGTGGTGGCGTTGGCCGCGAGTTCGTTAAGGCCGCTGGCGTCAGTGTGCAGCAGAGTGGCCATCTGGTCGATGAACGCGCCAGTGCCGCCGGCGCAGGTGCCGTTCATGCGCTGCTCAATGCCATTATCGAAGTAGATGATCTTGGCGTCCTCGCCGCCCAGCTCGATAGCGACATCGGTGGCCGGGATGAGGGTCTCGACGGCACGCTTGCTGGCGATAACCTCCTGGACAAACTCCAGGTCGAGCCACTGGGACAGCAGCAGGCCACCCGAGCCGGTAATGGCGCAGGTCATCTGGGCCGTCGGCAGCACGGTCACAGCGCCCTCGAACAGGGCGCGGGCGCAGGCACGGACGTCGGTGTGGTGGCGCTGGTACTTGGCGTAGACAATCTGGTTGTCGTCGTTGAGCACGGCGAGCTTAACGGTGGTGGAGCCCACGTCGATGCCCAGGTGCAGGTTGCCGTGGGCGTTGCCGGGGTTGAAGATCGCGCCTTCGGGGGCGTGGGCGGCGGCTACGGGCTCAGCGGCGGTGGCGGGCTCGCTAGTGACGGACGCTTCCCCCGCCGCGTTCTTGGCATCGGCGACAGCCTCGACAACTTTCTCAGCAGCCGCGGTCGCGGCCTTCTGCGCGGCATCCACCACGGTGGGCGCGGCCTCGCGTGCGGCGGCGACCATGCGGTCCTTGATGCCCTCGACGAGTTTGCTCATTGTCTCTCCTCTTAGTTGTTGGACTCGACGGTTGCGGCGGTGTCGGCCGCGTCCTCGAGCTGCAAGTTCAATAGCTTCATGCCGTATTCCGGCACGTTGATATCGATGGGTTGGCCATACAGGTCACCAGGGCGCACGAAAGCGAGCACCGTCATAATGCGCGCCATGGCCTCGGGCGATTCGGTGAGCCCACGCTCAAACCAGCGCTGAATCATGCCGACCTCGGCACTCACGACGTAGGTGACGTAGTAGTCAAAGAACGTGCCCAGCGCTAGGCCCAAAATGCCCGTCTGCGCACGCGGTACCACAGCCTCACGCGCGGTGTCGATGATCCTTTTAATGAAGGCCTGGTCACCGCCCGGGCCCAGTAGCGCACCGATTAAGTCACGGTTGGCTGCAAGATAACGCAGCAACTCAACCGAACCGGGCGCCGGCTCGAGCTCATCGATGTTGTGATAGAGATCGGGCAGCTGAGCTGCAGTGATGAGCTCAATGCGCTCACGGATCTCAGCCAGCAAGCCGTCCTCGATTTGATTGATAAAGTCAGGGATATCGCGGTAGTGCGAATAGAACGTGCGGCGCGTAAGGCCGGCACGCTCGGTGAGCGACGCGACGTTAATGCGCGAAAGGTCACCGCTTTCGGCAAGCTCGCTGGCAAGTGCCTGGCGAAGGGCACGCTGCGAGCGAAGGGACCGGCGATCGCATTTCTCGAGCTGGGACAAGCGTCCTCCTTGTTACTCAGCCTGTGCGCTATTGCACAGTGCGAGTATTATTGCACACCGTGTGTATCAACACGTAAAGGCAATATTTGGGATGTGACAGGGACTGCCTCTTTGTCACATCGAGTCGCTGCTTGGTCCCGTTAATGGGACCAACAATCGCTACACCCGTTACATCATGCCGGTAACAATCGATAAGGAGGCCGACATGAACAACCAGGCAAGCGATGGCATCACCGATGCCGGCAAAGACCTCGTCCTCAGCTGCATCAAAAGCCAAGAGCTGCGAGACCACATGCGCAAATACTTATACTGGCCGGCGCCAATCATCGCCGGGTCGCTCAAAACCCTCGACGAAAAACGTGCCATGCTCGAGCAACTCCGCAAGGAGGTTTCGCCGGAGCTGACCGAAGATATCGATTCTCATCTCGCCCAGCTCAACAGCGCACTCGATATGCTCCACAACATCGAGCGCGACCGCGGAATCCTCCTGTTATACGTTATGGTCTACAACGAGGAGGAGCGCGACGTCGATGCCCTTGACGGCCCCTTCCCCACCGCATCCTGGGAAGCCGCGCAAACGCTCATGAAGCACTACATCGAAGAGTATCCTGACGACGACTGGTCCGAATCGTACTGGAAGATCAATCTCTACACCTCGGAAGACCTGCACGAGCACCAAACGGCGCAGCCCTCCCTGACGTTTGCGGCAACTAGGGACGGCAAGCTTATATTCCTCCGTGATCTGCGCAATCACCGCACTCGCAAATCGCATGTCGAAAGCGTCTGGCGAAACGATAGCAGGCGGTTCTGCACGAACAACGAGCCTATCTACACGCCGTGGGTACCGGGCGACATCCTCAAAATCGACGGTCGCCCCTTCGACCACGGACCCCGCTTTGCCATTGTGCTCGAAAATGACTACGAGCACACGCTCCGGGGGCAGATCTGGTGCGCAGGGCCCAGTAGAGATCATGGTGTTAAGGAGGGTTCGCTTTCATCCGGCACCTTCAGCGACAGCCTCTTGGACCCCTTCATCCCCTCTGCCCTCTACACCGCCGAGCGCTACACCGGCGACCTGCCAGACGACTGCGCCTTTATGATC
The DNA here is from genome assembly GCA_048429085.1 of Collinsella sp. Lineage (GTDB taxonomy): Bacteria > Actinomycetota > Coriobacteriia > Coriobacteriales > Coriobacteriaceae > Collinsella. Next base: position 19,193 of record DBFOPE010000032.1, on the reverse strand, counting down.
GAACTTTCGCAGAAGCTGCACGACAACCCTGACTACGGCAAGCAGTGGTCCGAAGGCTCGGTCGGGCACGATTGCCTGCAGCCGCACCGCAAGCCTACCAGCCAAAGCGAGCTGGATATTCGTCCGGACATCTTTGAGTTTTTGGACTCGCGCAGCATTAAGGAGCATCTTCAACGAATCAACTACGAGCTCACCACGCCCGTAGCGGCTTTTATCGTCGACCGCTCGCATAAAGCGACATTGCAGCAAAAGCTTGAAGGCTGGCAAAAGATCGTCGACACCATGCCCAATTGCACTATGAGCCGTAGAAATGACACGGTCAACATCCCGGACTTCCATGCCTTTCTGCGCAATGCCATCAGGCAGGAAAAACGAAAGCTCGCACACTTTAAAAGGACGGACGGTCAAAGCCTGTATTTCTTTGAGGACTACTCGTGGGACCGGCGCGACCGATGCGACCTTCTTTACGGCCCGTACAGCAGTTATCAAAAGTGCTTCGATGCCATCTGGAGAGAATTCGAAGGTGACAATCCAAAGGCGATCAAGATCACTCGCCGCCCCATCGACCCGGACGAAGACCACTATGCCGACGACATGGTCTTACTCAATGCGAACGGCGAAGTAATGTCTTGCGATTACCGGTTCGAGGGTGAGTGGGACGAGGCGGGCACCGCGAGCGATTTCGAGGACATGTGGTTCGATATCCCAACGCCCTTCCATGCCGGAGACATCGTCTGCAACCTCCAACGCCCCGACGAGCCGATGGTGCTGTTTGACCTGCAAACTTGGGGATCCGAACGAGTCGACAAAGAGCTTGCTTCCTCCGTCTACAAAGAGCGCCTCGTTCAAAAGGCCGACAAGCTATTGCGCTGGCACCGATATGACGGCGACACCAGCGACATGTACGCCTACGGGTGCCAAGTCTCATCCGCCTTGCATTTCCCCTTCTACATTGGGGAGCCTGAGGGCTTTCTTTTGGACATTGACTATTATCGTAAGCCGCTCAAGTCGGAGGAGCGAATCCTCTACGGCGTCAGGGCGTATATCAAAGGCGACCTAGCAGTTGACTCGCTCGCCGCGATGGCCAGCGCATGCGAGCTACAGGCGCTGGCGGAGAAAAAGGCACGCGGCTTCGAGGATGCAGACAGCTGGCTCAAGGACCGCTACCCGGAGCTGTTCGATACGACGGCCGATCCCTTCTTAGAGGGAGGTTGCGCCAGTTACGCTTAGTTTTTGAAACGCCACTACCGATTGTCCATTCAGTACGCGCACACCCATGTACCAGTGCGTTTCCAAAAGTATGTTTGACGTGAGATTCATATCAGACCTGTTAATGGGACCACAAAGCACAACCTCTGATGGATGCTAACGGCAACGACCAAATTGGAGGTTGCTATGGACAGCCAAGCAGATACCGTAATCACCGATGCCGGCAGGGAGCTCGTTTGCAGTTGCATCAAGGACGATGAGCTGCGTACTCATATGTTCAAACACATGGGAATGGCAGATGGCTCCCTCTGTAAAATCATCGGCGGCTCCCTCAAGACGCTCGACGAAAAACGGACCATGCTCGAGCAGCTTCGCAAAGAGGTCTCATCGGATTACGCCGAGGCGATCGACTCCGGCCTCGAACAACTCGACACTGCACTCGATATGCTTTACAACGTTGACCGTGACCGCGGTATCTTGCTGGTCTCCGGCATGTTTTACAGTGAAGATGAGCGCGGGCACGACACCTTTGACGGCCCCTTCCCCGTTGCCTCATGGGAAGCTGCGCAAACCCTCATGAAGCAATGCGTCGATGACGACCCCGATGAAGATTGGTCCGAATCATTCTGGCAGATTAAGCTCTATACCGCCGAAGACTTACACGACCGCCCGCGCGCTCAAGCCTCGCTGATATTCGCCGCGACCATGACGGGCGATTTGGTCTTTTTGAGCGACCGCCGGAATCAGCGGACTCCGCATCAAAGCATCGATCACTTGCCGTGGAACAATAGCAGGCACTTCTGTGCCAATGGTGAGGTCTTCTACACTCCCTGGTCCCCCGGCGACATCATCAAGATCGATAGTCGGCCCTTCGACCACGGTCCCCGTTTCGCCATCGTGCTCGAAGACGACTACGATAGTTCGTTCAAAGGCCAGGTTTGGTGCGCCTATCCGAGCAAAATCTACGGCGTTGAGGAAGGCAATCTCCGCTTGAGGGATTTCACGGACGGCTTCCTCGACGACTTCACACCCTCTGCGCTCTACACCGCCGAACGCTATATCGGCGACTTGCCCGATGATTGCTCCTTTATGCTCGAACTCTCAAAAAAGCTGCACGATGACCCCAGCTACGGCAAACAATGGTCGGACGGATCGGTCGTACACGACTGCCTGCAGCCATACCGCACATCGGCCGGTCCCAGTGCCAACGCAATACGTTCGGACATTCTCGAGTTTCTCGACTCGCCTGACATCAAGGAGCATTTGAGAGACATCGGCTACGAGTTCACCACGTCCGAGGCGGCATTTATTGTTGCCCGTTCGAACGAAAAGGCGCTACGGCAGAAGATCAAGGGCTGGCAAAAGATTATCAACAACATGCCCAATTGTGCGATGAACAGGCGATACGGCACGTTCAATATCCCCAACTTCCATGTCTTTCTTCGCGACGTCATCAGATGGGAGCGCAAGAAAATCGCCCGGTTCAAACAGCCTGGCAAGCACATGTATTTCTTTGAGGACAAGACGGGAAGTCCCCATGAGAGCGGGTGCAATTATGGCCCCTACACCAGCTACGAAAAATGTTTCGAGGCAATCTGGAATGAGCTTGAGGGGGAGAATCCTACCTCGATTGAAGTAACACGCCGCCCGATCGATCCGGACGAAGACTACTATGCCGCCGATAAGCTCATGCTCGACGCAAATGGCAAGGTCATGGATTGCCAGCTGCGCTGCATCGACAAGGAACGCGAGGGCGAAGACCCCACTTTTGCCTTTGCGCTGATGTGGTTTGGCATCCCGACGCCATTCCACGCCGGCGACATCATTTGTCGGCACGGCGACCCTGGCGACCCCATGCTGCTTCTCAATATGCAGACATGGACCACGAAGCGAGTCATGGATGAGCTTCCGCCTTCCACCTACAGGGAATGCGCCGCAAATAAGGCCGACGACCTGCTCAGGCACCATCGGCAAAATGGCGATACGAGCGACATGTACGCCTACGGCTGTCAGATTGAATATCCCCTGGAGTACCCCATCTATATCGGAGAGCCGAGTTGTTTTCTTCTCGATATGGAATACTGCCGTACCCCGCTCAAACCGGAGGCGAGAATTCTGTACGGCGTGCGGGCATATCTCGACGGCAATCTGGGTCTTGACTCACTTATTGCGCTATCAAGTCTTTTCGAGCTGCAGGCGCTGGTCAAGAAAAAAGCCGAGCGGTTTGAAGGAGAAGACGGCAGGCTCAAGACCCGCTATCCGGAGCTGTTCGATGACACGATAGCCCCGCCGGCACGATTCAAAACAAAGAGGAGCTAACCATGAACATCCTGGATTTTGTGGACTCCCAGGACATTCGGGGGCACCTGCGCAGTATCGACTTCCAGCCCAGCACCATCGAGGCCGCCTATCTGGTTTGGTTTTCGAAGACCGCCACGCTCGAGCAGAAGTGCGAAGCCTGGCAAGAGATCGCGCGTACCATGCCCAATTGTTCGTTGGAAGCAACCCATGCCGGTCTTGGAAGGCCGGCCATCCCCGATTTCCATGCTTTTTTGAGCTGGACAATCGATTACAACAAGCGGTGCGTCGATGCGTTTGCGAGTGGGACGGGCTACGTTTATCAGTATGAAGAGGAGATTGTGCCCGACGGGCAACTTTGTGGGGCCTTCGGCGCGCCATTCAGCTGTTATGAGAAATGTGCCGAGGCGTTGCGCGGTGATGATGAACTGGCGAGCCGTCCAGAGGCACGCGTACGCATCACCCGATGCCCACTCGATAGCGATGAAGCCCATCGCCAGGAAGATTGGCTCATGGCAAACAGCAAAGGCGAGGCCCTTTCCGTTTATTGCCCTTCAGCCGGCCCCGTTAAGAACGATTGGGAGATCGCATTCGAGTTCATCTGGGTCGATATCCCCACGCCGTTCCACACCGGCGATATCGTCTGGACGCCGCAAGGCAGTGCCCGCGAGCCGTTCACGTTGTTCGATCTGTCCACGTGGGACCGGACAAAGCTTGAGGCGGAGCTTCGGCAGGCAGACCGTTCTGACGAATGGCTTGATCATGCGCAGCAACGCCTCGAGCACTATCGCCATGCAGGGGATATCAGCGACATGCGTGCCACTGGTTGCTCGATTACCTACAACGAGACGTTTCCCCTCTACATCGGCGAGCCAGACCCGCTTTACCTGAATCTTGAGTACTATCGCAAACCACTCGAAGACGAGCAGCGAATTTTAATCGCAGCCCAGGCCTACCTGCGCGGCGACCTGTATGTCGACTCACTCGTCGCGTTTATCGACACAATAAGGATGGAATCCAAGGTCAGGCGCAACCTAAAAGAGCTGCGTCTTGACCAGGCACAGCTCAAGGAAAAGTATCCGCAGCTATTTGAATAAAGGCCGCCATGTCCGAATCCACAAGAAGTCGCACCAACAACTCGGAGACTATCATGCACGAAGAAATAATCAACCTCATCGAATCTCCGGAGCTGCGAGAGCATTTGCTGCACAATCCGCAGCTCCTGAGTGGCGATCATTACTCGCAAATCATCGGTGGCGCGTCGATAGAAATCAACCGCAAACGGGAGATGCTCAGCAGGCTGGTTGCTGCCGAGCGCAGCTCGTCAGACAGAATCTTTTCTTGGTACGGACCAGAGATTTGTATCGACTACATCGATGACTGCTTGAACGCGCTAAAGGCCGTCGACGGGAACAGGAAAGTGCTGCTTATTAGCGAAATTAGCTTTGTCGACAACGAAGTGGGATCCGCCATCACGCATGGCCCCTTCCCTGTGGCATCGTGGCAGGCCGCCTTGACGGCAATGAGGACATACGCAGGCAAGTGGAGCGGAATGACAGATTTATCGTCCTCATACTGGATGATCGAACTGTTCAACCTTGCCAACGACCCGAGCTGTTCATATCCATACGACGGCTTTCTACAGCCAGACTACACTTACTACGCAAACGCCTCCGGCGAAATCCAGTACATCTGCAGAGAAGAAGAGGGCGAATGTGGCGAGGTGCTCGATTGCATCGTGGGTGGAATCTTTGGCCCGTGGTTCAAGGGGGCATATGTCGACCTGCCCACGCCATACAGAAAGGGCGACATTCTTGAGATCGACTGCAGGCCGTGGGCACCAGGCCCTTGTTATTGTCTGGTAGCAAACTCGAAATTGGACTGCCTGTATCTTGATGGCAATGGGCAGATCAGCTGTGGATCAATCCCCTACGGCAGCTGCTTTGCCAGATGGGCGCATACGAACCTGATGCTGTCGCCCATGTTCAGGGCGAGAAAAGCAACGCAACCCTTGCCGGAAGCATGCACAACCTTACAAGCGATCGGGTTGGACCGGATAGATGACTTGCTAGAAGCGTGCACTGACAACAAAGAGGAAGAGCCTATTTGGCTGGATATATATCGGCATCGCACTCGATAACGGAAGCTGGATGCATATCGGTACTCGAGGGGACGATCAACAGATGCGGCGGATTCAATCGAGATGAACGTCGACGCGGCGGCAACGCAGACTTTTCCGAATAGCGATCTTGACGATGACATTTGACCATCCCACCGCTCATCCATCTAGATTGTCCGCACACCTTTGTTGCTCAACAATTGCACAAAGCCCACGTTCTAGTATTTGTTGTTAAAGCGGCCGCTAAAGACAGGAGCAAAATGGATGCCAAACCAAGTTCACCTGGATTGATACCTGCACTGCAATCGCTCAAAATTGCTGGCCATGCGAAACGACGAAGAAACCCTTCTCGCAATCTGTAAGTCCCCCGCATCTACAACGAAATGATTGGATCGAGTGTTAACTGGAGGTCGACAATGAACAACAACGAGCCAAAAGACATTTTAATTAGCGTATTGTTCTCAGGCACTTATTTAGATGAAGGGAAAAATATCGGCCACGAGATTATCAACTTCTTCCCTGGCGACAACGGCAATAGATACCTATACATACCCAGCAAGGGAACCATTGCGAAAAGCCACGACTTGAAATCAACGGCAATAATTCTCGCGCATAAAGACGGCGAACAGAAAGTTGAGGTCGATGCACTCGCACGTTCTCTTGCTAGCGTGGATGAAAATGAAGTATCGACAATAACGTTTAATGGAAAACCACTCTCAGCTCTTTTCGGCGATAACACGCACCGAGGCGAAAACGACAAGGAAGCCGGACTAAATCTTGCATGTCGTGTCGATGAGTTTTTGCTACCGGCATCGGGGAAACGCATATTTATTGCAACTGGAAAGGAGGACGTCCTCAAAGATGACGAGTGCATTGAAGTATACGTAGGCGATGCCAAGATTCTCAACCAGTCTCAGAGAACGTACTTTTCAGAAGCGAAACGCAAAGAGGGCTACAGGATATTAAGAGATCTGATTGATGACGAGAGTCTATGGAAAGAAGCGAGTGAAACCGCCTTCGCTGCCGAGAAACTGCAGAAAAGTGAAATACTCGCCGAGCATCAAACGCCAACTTTCCTAGAAATCGCAAAGAAGCAATACGATGAGCTAGTCTTTTCCAATTTGTTTGCCTATTACTTTAATTACAGCGACGAAGGCTTTCGGGAGTTTGCTAAAGAGGTTTTAGGGCTACCAAATGTAGGCAGCATCACTTCTCTCGTAAGAGAATCCGAGAACAATATCGATTTATGGATTGAAACAGAAACGCATGTCATAGTCATCGAGAACAAAATTCGCTCCGGAATCAACGGAATTAAGCGAGGCGAGGATGAAGAAACCAACCAGCTCGAAAAATACTACGAACATGCAGAGACAAAATGTAGAGAGGGCCAGAAACTAGCTCTGTATTTATTTGCGCCAAACTACAGCAGCATTAAACCCTCCGATTTGAAAGGAATAGACCCGGAACGCAACACAGAGTGGGAGTATGCGCTCATTACGTACAAAGATATATACTTCTTCAGTAAACACGCCACCTTATATGAAGATGAGTGTCATTTTTCCGACTTTTGTCGCGACTTGAAACGCCACACCGAAACCTCCGAGGACAACAAGCGCAGGGTAATGCACGCAAGGTTCGCCCAAATGCTCGGAAACGCCGATCAATCCTGCATCTCTCCAACCTCCAACGATTAAGGCGCGTCTAATCTTCGAATCAACTGGCTCTTGGCCGCCAACTTCAAGCCAACCTCCAATTTAAAGCCCGGCCTGCGGCGCAATTGCCCCGCGGGCCGGGCGCTTTTATTGGTTATGGCATCAGCAGAAAACTCGCACGTAGGCGGGAGTTTCGCCGCCGTGAATCATCCTCACCAGGACGTCCACGTTGCAGTGGGTCTCGGCGAATGCCACATCGTTGTCTCGGCCCTCTGCCGCAAAGCAGCCTGCCAGGATGGCGGATGTTGGGCTGAGCATGTTGCGCAGGTCGCGCAGGATTGCATTTACCGGACGGTTGTCGTCGAGCATTTCGAGTCCGTCAATCACAACCACAACGTCCTTTAGCACTGCCCTATTCCACGTCTGGTCACCAAGCAGCCAGCTCGTCAAAAGATCCATGGTCATGTTGTCTTCGACAAAGATGCCCAGGTTGCGTTGCTTGAGACGCATCGTTGCGCGGATTGCCTCAACCTGTTGTTCCACAGAATCCTCCGGCACTTTGGTGCCCATCTCGGCACGAATAAGCCGGGCAATCGCATCCTCTTCACGCTCCCAAATCGGCACGTAAAGCACGGCGCACTGCTCACTCAGGCGCAGCGCCGCGTGTGCCAGCACGTTCGAAACATCTTCATGCGCGCCGCCAATCACGCTGAGCTTGCCCAGCCCAACGCCGCCACCTAGGGCATCATCGACCGGCATACCGGTCTTCAACACTCGCGGGGCTTCAAGCACCGACGTCTCCACACCGCGATCGAGTCCAGAAGCCAGTCGATTGCGAAACCCGCTGAGGTCAAAACCCTCATCATCACGCTCTCCACGATTCCCGCCACACCGATTCGCGGACGGCGGCATCACGCCCGGGAAGCTCATCATCTCGCCCAAACTCACAGAGCGTCCAATTCGGTCGTCCCTGGAGTCCATCTTTAGCGTCATCGCAACCCTCCTAACGCCTACCGCGCTTACCAGTAGCCTTAAAATTCCAAATCGGCTTGAGTCGGTGAATAACATCAACCGTCGGGTCCATGAGTCTCAGCACATCATCCGCAGGTTTATACGCTTCGGGCGACTCATCGAGCGTCGTCTCGCATGCGCTCGGACAGTAGATGCCGGCATCGCGCATCTCGTTAACGAACGACCTGGTATCGAGCGTTTGGAACGCTTTGGTGCGGCTCATCGCACGACCCGCCCCATGCGGCGCCGAGCAGTTCCAGTCCTCGTTTCCCTTGCCGCGCGCAATAACGGCACCGTCGCGCATGTTGAACGGAATCAGCACCATCTCGCCCGCATGAGTGCTAATAGCGCCCTTGCGAATCATGCCGCCTTCCGAGATGTAGTTGTGCATGGTGGTAAAGCCGTCTCCGTCGAGTCGAATTCCCGTACGCTCAACAATCTGCGCGACAATCGCCTTGCGGTTCTGATTCGAGAAGCGCTGGCAGTTATGCATATCGACGAGATACTCGGCAGATAGATCTCCCACGAGATACTTAAGCTCGTCGGGGATATCTGCCGTGCACGTCTTCTGCGCCAGCGCCTGATGGTGCTCCGCCGTCTGCTTGCCCATGTTGCGCGAGCCGGTGTGCACGACCAGATATTGGCACCCATTCTCGTCCTCGTCGAGTTCAATGAAGTGGTTACCGCCGCCCAGCGTGCCCATGGAGCGCTCAACCTTGCGTTTATCCTGAAGCCAATCGCGCGACTCCATGCCAAAGTCCGCGAGTACGCAGGCAGGATCGCGATGAAGGCTAAAGCCCGTGGGCACTGCGCGCTTCACGTCGCGATTGAACTGAATGAGGTCATCGCGCGCAATAGTCTCCGCAAGCGGTATGCAGTACATACCGCATCCGATGTCGACCCCCACCAGGTTAGGAATGACCTTGTCGCCCAAGTTTGCCGTAAAACCGATCACGCAGCCCTTGCCCTTATGGGCATCGGGCATGATGCGGATCTTGGCGCCTTCGAATGCCGGGCAGCTGGAAATCTCCTCGATCTGCTCCTTGGTTGAATCCTCAAGATTCTCGGCAAAGACTTTGATGTCTGCCATCGCGTTTCTCCTGTTCTGATCCTTGTAAACCGGAACCGGCCCCAAGCCAATAGAGCGCATGTCACACCAGCTAGCCAAACCGCCGATTTCCGTTTGACCACCTTTCGCCCTATTCGAGCTCTTATTGCTGCGAATACTACGGTCGCGCGAGCTACAATGAGTCCCAATAACGGGTCTTGTTTTGTATCTTCGGCTGTTACCCTGCCGGCGAAAGGAGACAACGTGGCGAACAGACCAAATCAAAAGCTCAGGCTTCTGTTCCTGCTTAAAACCTTGATGGAAAAGACCGACAGCACGCACGGGCTCACGACGCAGCAGATCATCGAGGAACTCGCCTATCACGATCTCGAGGCCGAACGAAAGGCCATCTATCGCGACCTGCAAACACTTCGCGACTTTGGGCTCGATATTGACCAGCGCGGTGGCAAGGAATGGGCGCTGGTCTCACGCCCGCTCGACCTGCAAGAACTCATCATGCTTGTTGACGCCGTGCAGAGTTCGCCGTTTTTGACCGATGAGTTGACCGACCACCTCATCGGCAAGCTGCAGAGCCTCGCCAGCCTAGGCGAACGCGAGTTGATGCACAAGCGCGTCGACGTGCCTTCGCGCGTGAAGATGCAAAACTCCGATGCCCTGCTCAACATCGACTTGATTCAGCAGGCTATGCGCGAAAAACGCAAGATTCGGTTTCGTTACTTCCACTACGACGCCGCCAAGCAAAAGGCCCTTAATCATGACGGAAAGACCTACGAGCTCACACCCGTGCGCCTTATCTACTCCGACGAGCTTTATTACATGATTGGATTTAGAGATAAATGGGCTAATGCCGGCTCGGGCCATCAGCCGTTCACGCCTTATCGCGTCGATCGCATGCTCGACGTTGCGGTATCCGAAGAGTCCGCGACCAAAGATCAGCGTATCGCTGGCTATGTGCTCGAAGACCACGTCTCTCCATCATTCGGCGTATATGCAGCCAACAAAACCACCGTGGTGCTGGAACTCGATGACCGTGCGATGAACCCGCTCATCGACAAGTTCGGGCTCGACGCCGTTGTGTTTGAAAACCAGGATGGGCGCCTGTTAGCAACTGTCAAAGCCCCGCTGTCGCCGCAGTTCTTTGGCTGGCTGCTGCAACTCAGCACCTTCATTAAGATCGTTCAGCCCCAAAGCGCCATCGATACGTATCTCAAATATCTCGACGACACTCGGGCACTTTACCAGGAAGACAGGTAATATTTCATGACTACAACCCCTAAATTCGATGAATCGTTTAAGAACCTGAACCCCGAACAGCGCGAGGCCGTCGAATGCCTAGATGGCCCGCTGCTCGTCATTGCCGGTCCCGGCACCGGCAAGACGCAGCTACTGAGCCTGCGCGCGGCGAACATCCTGGCCAAGTGCGATGTCGCCCCGCGCAACATCCTCTGCCTTACCTATACCGAGGCGGGCGCGGAAGCCATGCGCAAACGCCTGATTGAGCTGATTGGGCGCGACGCCTACGGCATCGAAGTCAGTACGTTTCACGGATTTGCAAGCAGCATCAGGTCGCGCTATCCCGAGTACTTCATGCGCCCCGCGACCGACACACTTGTTACCAGCCTTCACCAGCAAGAGATTTTTGATCGGTTGCTCAAATCGCTGCCCTTTGGGTCGCCCTTGGGCGGAGGGTCGCCCGATATGCCCGCGCAAAACATCGGCAAGGTGATTGGCTTTGTCTCCAAGATCAAACGCAGTGGCGTGGACTACGACACGCTGGGCGCCATCGCGCAGCAGAATATCGACGCCGCTGCCTGGCTCACCGAGCATTCCGAGCTGCTTACGCTCGCCTGCGAAAGGGCAAGCGCCGCGTTGGCAGAACGCTTCGAGGAAGAGGTCGAGCGTGTCTGCGCCATGGCGCCCACAGCGCTCACCCGCCCGATCGACTGTCCCGCCGGTACGTACGTGCCGTACATTCTTGAGTTGCGCGACACCGTTCGCCGCACCGAACTCATCGATGAGAAGGGTAAATCCTCGGGATACACCAAGGTGCGCGATGCCTTCTTTGGAGGCAGCAACTCTCAGGGACGCACCTTTAAGATTGCGGAGCAGAGCGAGCGACTTAAGACCGCTTGCGACGTCGCGCGTAGCTACCAGAGCGAGCTCGACCAGCACCATCTCTACGACTACGACGATATGATCGGCGATTTTGTCGACTCCGTCGAACACAATGACGCGTTGCGCCAAGTGCTCCAGGACACCTATACCTATATCCAAGTTGACGAGTTCCAGGACACCAATGGTGCCCAGATGCGCATCATCGAGCTGCTCTGCGACGGCGTTGATGCGCCCAATATCATGGCCGTTGGCGATGACGATCAGGCCATCATGCGTTTTCAGGGCGCCACGATCGAATGTGCCAACCAGTTTGCGGCCGAGTTTTCGCCCCGGAGCATCGTGCTCAAGACCAACTATCGCTCCACGCCCGCCATCGTTGAGCTTGGTCAAGCTATCGCACGGCAAATTGAATATCGCCTCGACGCCAGCTCGAATAAGTCAATCGAAGCCTCCAAGCCTCAGGGTGATCAGGTCGGCTTTAGCGAGAACGTCTACGCCGGCAAAGCCGAGGAATACGCCGCTGTCGCCGCGAGCATTAAGCAGCGGCTTGATGATCACTATCTCGATGAATGCGAAGATCCCAATGAAGGAATTGCAGTCATCTCTGCCAAGCACGCCGCCTTGCGCTCGCTGATTCCCTTCCTCGTTAAGGAGAAGGTGCCCTTTTCGTATCGCGAGCGGCAGAATCTCTTTGCTTCCGAGCGTATGCAGACGATGCTGGCACTGTTGCGCTGCGTTACCGCGCTTGCTCGCGGGCAGAAGGAGCTCGCCTGCAGCTATCTCCCCCAAATCATTTGCGCCACCGAGCTAGGCGGCGACCATCCGTCATCCGTGGCGTTTGCGCTCAACGCCAAGCGTGAGCACCATGGTGACTGGATGGCCGCCATGCGTGAGAGCGATAGCACCCACGTCAAAGAGCTGCACGACGATCTTATGCAGCGGGCGGCCGAGGCCGGCGCCTCCCCGGTCAGAGCGTTGCTCTTTAAGATTGCCAAACGCAGCCTTGACTATTATCAGGATCATAAAAAACAGGATCCGCTGGGCGCCGCCGAATTCAATGCCGGCATCCGCGCCCTACTCGCCTTTGCTGAGGGTGAAATGGGCGACGCGCGCCGCATGGGACGCACACTTCGCCTGCCCGATATTGTCGACAAACTCGACGCCGCGCAAAAGTTTGGCGTGAGCATCGACGCATCGATCGATCTTGGCACACCGGGAGCCGTTCGCCTTACTAGCGCTCACAGCTCGAAAGGTCTGCAGTTCGATTGCGTCTACCTGCTCGACGCCGACGACTCCTCCTGGCACAAAGGTGCTGGCGGCATGAGCTTGTACCCGTCCAACCTGCTTATTCGCGACGAAAAGGATGACGACGATGCGCGCCGTCTGCTGTTTGTAGCCATCACGCGCGCTAAGCGACACCTCGAGCTGTACCGCACCGGCGGATCGGCGCTGCAGGAGCTCACGGGGCTTATCGACTCTTGCGAGGTTTCTGTTGAAGCGGACCAGCTCAACGCCGTCATCGAAACCGAATGGCGCGACAACTACGTGTTTGATACGCCCGAGCTCCGTGCGCTTTTGGAGCCTCACACCGACGTAAAACACCTCTCTGCCACGGCACTCAACAACTTTGTGACCTACGAGCCTGGGTGTGCAAATAGCCAGCACTTCCCCGAGAAGCAGATTGTGCGTCTGCCCACGGCGCCCACGATCCAAACCGAATTCGGCACTATCGTTCACGCGATGTTCGAAGAAATCGTTAATCGGATGGCAACCGATGGCGAGGCGGCAATTGAGACAATTGAGGCCGAGTATCGCCAGCAGATTTCGTGGCTCGATTTTGCCCCTGAGGACGTCCATCGCTATTCGGACCGCTTCGAACGCATTTGTCATGCATTCGTCCCTTGGCTTGTCGAGCACGTACGTGGCTACCGTTGCATCACGGAAGCAAGCATGCAGTGTCTAACTGCCGGTGGAACTCCACTCTTTGGTTTTCTTGACCTGCTCCTCGTTGACGATGCAGCTAAAACGGTGCAGATCGTCGACTACAAGACTGGCTTTGGCAAAGAAGTCCCTGCAGGTTACCATCGTCAGCTCAAGTTTTACAAACTGCTGGTCGAAGCGTCACCCGAGTTTTATGGCTACACCGTCACTTCCATGGGCGACTACTATGTAGAACCCGACAAGACAACGGGCGAGCTCCGCCCGCCGTTCGCGACAACCGCCAGCGCCGATGATATTGCCGAACTCGAGCAGCTCATCGATGCCACATGGGCTCGCATTGAACACGGTGCTTGGGATACCAGCGCTTTTGAGCAGAGCGATGCCTATGAGCTGGCCATCGAGGAACAGAAGGGCTGCCGCAAAAAAGCCGATAAAACCGAGGTCATGCAGCGCGCCTACGAGCACTGGCTAATTGAGAACTCTAGAATGTGACAAAGGCGCTGCCCCTTTGCCACATTATTCGATGACGGTGCGGGAGTTTTGCTTGCGCATGGTGGCGAGCATGTGTTTGGGGACGGCGTGGGCCATGCAGCTGCCGATAGTTGCGCTCGCGGCGGCCTTGGCTGCATCGCTAGCGTTTTTGGTCGCGTAGCTGTGGCGGAAGCGTTTGAGCATGGCAATGTCATTGCCGCCGTCGCCATAAACCGCGACCTCGTCCTCGGCAATACCGTAGTAGCCCGCCAGCCAGGCCACGCTCTCGCCCTTGTTACACGCCACGTCCGTGATCTCAAACATCACCGGATCGAACGGCGCGTTGACCACACGGTCCGAGCGCTCGGCCAGATACGCCTTAAGGTCGCGCTCCAGCTCGGGCGAGGTCACGCGGCAGTTGATCTTGCACACATCGTGGCGCAGGATGTCACCGATCGACTGGTCGAAATACTGTTCCTCGTGGTACCCGCCGCGCGCACGCATGCCGCGCATCACGATGCGCTTGATGGGGCTGTCCTTTTTAAAGCCCGCCTGGTGCATCTCGAACGATCCGCTCGAAAACATGCCATCGGGCGTGGAGCAGTCAAAACAGATATCCGGAAACTCCTTGAGCAGCTCCTCGGTAATCTGCGGGTCGATGGTCCAGGTCTTGAGTACCTCGCCATGGCTGTCGCGCACGATGGAGCCGTTAGAGCAGCAGGCATCGAGCGCCAGCCCCGTAAAACCATGCTCGCCGATTGGTAACGTCGAGCGTCCGGTCGCGGGAACCACATGCAGACCAGCCTCGGTCAGCTCACGAATGGCACGGCGGATGGTCCCGTCTGCCTCGTGCAGGGCGTTCAGCAGCGTTCCGTCTAAGTCACTCGCAAACATCTTGATCATGGGCATGCCTCTCCTTCGTCTGCACGATATTGTAGACGAGAATGAGCGCGCCCCAAGAAAGGCGCACCCGTCAGGCGAAAGATTGTCCTACACCGTAGAAGGGCCGTGTTCGCCGGTACGGATGCGGATAGCTTCCTCGACCGGCTCGACCCAGATCGTGCCATCTCCAACGGCGCCGCAATCTTGGAAACGGCGCAGCAACGGGCGCGAAACGAACGGGAATACGCGAGCAAGGGGGCCGTGAGCGCGCCCGTCCCGGCTAGCGCCGAAACAGCTCGTGAGCGCGGTCGCGGAGATTAGTTGCTCGAATGACACCCTCGTAGCGGTTGATGCGCAAGCGCGGGAAGGCATTGAAGAAGCGCAGGTCGCGACGACTGAGCGACACACTCGGCACCGGACGGTTCGCGCGCCTGCCGGCACGGAGACGGGCGAGCGATGGATGGGGCACGCTCGGCGCGGCATCGGCCACGCGGCGGGCGGCAAGCGCCAGGCCATGAGCGCCGTCCGAGATAAACGTCGGCATCGAAGCCTTCTCACGCAGGGCATCGAGCGTTGCGTCGCCCAGCTCAGCCAGCCACGCGTTAACGGCACGGCTGCGGATATGCGTCTGCGCCACCGAGTCAATCGCCGAATCGGGAATACGTTCGAGCATGGAGTCAGACGCATCGGCAAGCGACTCATTGATGCGGTCGGCAAGGTCGGCACGCACACGCTCCAGCTGATCGGACAGGCGGCGCCAACTGGCCAAAGAGCATGCCGCGTCGACCATCATCGCGACCGCGACGATAAAGGCCGCCAGCCGCACAATCAGCACCGGCAGATGGCCGAGCAGCCCCAGCAATGCCGGCTCCACTAAACGGCAAATGCACAGCGCACCCAGGCCAAACGCGCAGGCCCAGTACAGACAGATGCGTCCATGCAAATTAAACGGCAGGTGCGAGTAATCCCAAAAGCGCGCTCCTGTTGTCTTTTCCAATAGAAGGCCCACGCTGTACTCGATTACGCTGCATACAAGCGCCGCCGCGACAAACTGGCCCGAGGCATCCGGAATCCCGCGCAGCAAAAGCCAGCAGGCGATGCCGCCCACACCATAGATAGGACAACACGGCCCCAGCAAGAATCCGCTGTTGGCGAAGCGTCCTTGGTTAAGCATGGCGCATACTGTCGACTCCCATGCCCAGCCGCAAAACCCGTAAAAGGCAAACGAGAGTACCAGTGCCGAGAGTGGACAGGCGGCAAGCGTCGCGCCGCCAAACGCCATATCAATCGCGGTTTCCACCGTCTACCCTCTCCTCTTTTCGCTCGATGCTTTACTCATGCCATCGTCAGCCTCGTCCTTGCGCCGCAGACGACCGACGACCGTCTCGCGCAGCGCGCACCATTTATCTGCCAGGCATACAATCCAAGCCTCACGACACGTCGGCGGCACTGGCACTAGCGGAAACATATGCCGCACGATAATATTCCGCTCGCGCGACGTCAGCTCAAAATCTTCCTCGGCACGCGCCAGGGCAAAAAACGGGTGGCGAAAGCCATGCAGCCGATGGCTTGGGTCGGGATCGTGCCAGTCATAGAGAAAGTAATCGTGTAACAAGGCTCCGCGCAGCAGCGAGGCACGGTCGACCGAAATGCCAACACGGCCCAAGCGCTCGGCAAAGGACAGGCTCGCCCGCGCTACCGAAGTCACATGTGCATAGACCGTCACGTCGCCATGCTGGATAAACTCGTGCGTCAGGTCCAAGCGACCCGCCTGGGTCAGCTGGTGGGCGGCATAGTCGACCTCGTGCGCGATTTTCTCGGCACGAACGGCATCAGACATGCTGACTCCTTCCAGCGGCTCACGGCGGCAAGCCACGGCCTGCACGCATTGAATAAAATCATCATCGAATCTACCAGTATGGCATCGGACAAAACGTTTTGCCCCGCCAGTTGGCGAATTACCGCGCCGCCGTCACATATCAAACGCCAAAATGTGCGAGACTGTTCTGTGCAATTGTGCCGGCCGAGGGAGCGCCGGCGCTCGATTCGCATGGAGTAACCCACAACGATGCTGCTTACGCAAACGACAACGCCCGAGGACGTCAAGGCTCTTAATCGCGCCGAGCTCCCGCAGCTCTGCGACGAGATTCGCCACGCCATCCTCGAAAGCTCCGCCGCTGTCGGCGGACACGTTGCCCCCAACCTGGGCGTCGTTGAGCTCACGGTCGCGCTCCATCGCGTGTTTAACTCCCCCACCGACAAGATTGTCTTTGACGTGTCGCACCAGACCTACGCCCACAAGGCGCTGACCGGGCGCGCGTACACCTATATCGACCCGGAGCGCTTTGGCGAGGCCTCTGGCTTTGCCAATCCCGACGAGTCCGAGCATGACCTGTTTGCCATGGGTCACACCTCGACCTCGGTGAGCTTGGGCTGCGGTCTTGCCCACGCGCGCGACCTGGCGGGTGACACGTATAACGTCATTACCGTTATTGGCGACGGCTCGCTTTCGGGCGGTCTGGCGTTTGAGGGCTTTAACAATGCCGCCGATCTCGACAGTAACTTGATCATTATCGTCAACGATAACGACCAGTCCATTGCCGAAAACCACGGTGGTCTGTATCGCAATCTGGCCGAGCTGCGCGCCAGCAACGGCACCTGCGAGCGCAACGTTTTCCGCGCGCTGGGACTCGACTATCGCTACCTGGACGCCGGTAACGATGTCCAAGCGCTGGTCGATACGCTGCAGGAGCTGCGCGATATCGATCATCCCATCGTGCTGCACGTCTCCACCGCCAAGGGCAAGGGCTTTGAGCCAGCCCAGAGTGACCCCGAGCACTGGCATCATGTGGGGCCCTTCGATATGGCAACCGGTCGCAAACTTTGCCCGGGCCACCCGAGCGAGCCCGCACCGCGCACCTATGCCGATATTACGAGCGAGGCACTCAACGCCGCTATCGCGAACGACCCGCAGGTTGTCGCCATCACGGCTGCCACGCCCTATATCATGGGCTTTACGCCCGAGCTTCGCGCCGCGGCAGGCAAGCAGTTTGTCGACGTGGGCATTGCCGAAGAGCACGCCGTCACCTTTGCCACCGCGCTCGCCAGCGCCGGCGCCAAGCCGGTCTTTGGCGCATACGGCACGTTTTTGCAGCGCGCCTACGATGAACTGTGGCACGACCTGTGCCTCAACGACGCCCCCGCAACCATCCTGGTGTTTGGCGCTTCGGTCTTTGGCACAACGTCCGAGACGCACCTCTCGTTCTTTGATATTTCCATGCTGGGCGGACTTCCCAACATACGCTACCTGGCACCGGCCTGCATGGAAGAATACCTGTCCATGCTGAGCTGGTCGCTCGACCACCGCGAGCATCCCGTGGCAATCCGCGTACCGGGCATCGGCCTGGTAAGCCGTCCCGATCTGGCGCCCGCCGAGGGCGCCGATTACAGCGTCGTGCGCTACAACGTCGCGCGTCAGGGCCGCGATGTAGCCGTGCTTGCGCTTGGCGACTTCTTTGAACTGGGCGAGCGCGTGGCAAACCGCTTGGCTGCCGAGTACGGCATCGAGGCCACGCTCGTCAACCCGCGCTTTGCAACCGAGCTTGACCGCAAGTTTCTCGACAGCCTTGCCGCCGAGCATCGCGTTGTCGTCACCCTCGAGGACGGCATCTTGGACGGTGGGTGGGGCGAGCGTGTCGCGTGCTACTTGGCCTGCACGCCTGTGCGCACGCGCACCTTTGGCATCGCCAAGGGCTTCCCCGACCGCTACGGCCCCAACGAGCTGCTCGCGCAGAACGGCATGACGGTCGAGAACATGGCCGCCGAAGCCGTAAGGCTACTCAACGAGTAAAAAACCTCCGCAAGGGAAGCACCCCTGCGGAGGTTTTTATTTTCCCAACTCAATTGTCTCGATCTGTAACATCTAGGGCCCGAATTCCCGTCTAACTGTTACAGATCGAGACAAGACGTCTTAGTCCCTGACCTTTGTCTCAATCTGTAACAGATAGAGACCTTTTGGCCGTCCAGATGTTACAGATCGAGACATTCGAATCCCCCTGAAGAGATAATCTCGATCTGTAACAGCTAGAACCCATTTCCTCGTCTACCTGTTACAGATTGAGACAAAACAGAGAGGCAGGCCGCCCGCAAAACGCTTTCTTAGCTGTAATAATCAACGTTTGCCCAGATAAAACCTACCAAAATAAACCTGTCCCTTTTTGGTAGGTAGAATTACCCCTAAGACAAGTATGTTTCTGAGTTATTTCGTGTTGACCCATTTGAGCGGGATAGGGTATAACTCTACTCAACCGCTAGGGATTTTATTGAGAAAGGTGTTCTACCATGAGCAAGAACCTCTCCCAGCAGGTCGTTCTCGACCGCCGCGGCTTCGTTGCCGCCACCTTCGCAACCGTCGCCGGCCTTGGTC
>DBFOPE010000031.1:0-9143 GCA_048429085.1 Collinsella sp. | reverse complement strand
GAGCCACCGCAGCCCACGAGACCAAGACCAAGAACCGCAGCCGCGGAACCAGCAAAGCCCAGGAACTGCCTTCTGCTCATTTCGTTCTTCATTACAATCCACCCTTTCACACCGTGGCGGCACCCTTTGCCGCCGCCTTCGGAGATTGGCTCGGGGACTTTGCCCCTTTTGCTGATTTGAACAATACGCTATTTGGCTAGTTGTTTGAACAAGTATTACTAGAGCGGTAGAAAAACTTCGGTGAACGGTAATTTCAACTTGATACTTGACAAGTTTTGTATAAACAATTATTTGTTATCGAATGCAGAAAAAACGCCCGGTCAAGCCGATGCATCGTCGGTTTGACCGGGCGTTTTCGCTTTGAGGGCATGAGTCTCGTCAGGCTGCGGGCTAGCCGGCTATCGCTTGGAGTTGACGCGGTAGTGGAAAATCTCGGGATGCGTGCGGGCATGCGTGACCTCGAACAAGATGCCATCCGAGGTGTACGACTGGCTCTCCATGACGGCAACGCAGTTGTATTTGCCGAGGTCAAGATAGCTGCAGTCCTCATCGTTGGCGAGCTCGACGCTCACTGTACGGCGACTCGCCATCACCTTGACGCCGCGTTTGTGCTCCAGATAGTCGTAAATTGACTTTGCGGCGATCTCGGGCGTCAGGCCCTTGGCGATTGACTCCAAAAAGTAACCATGGTCTACTTGGCGCGCATTGCCGTTAAGGCTTCGGACACGCACCACGCGAATAAGCTCCTCGCCCACCCTAAAGCCCAGGCGACGAGAGAGTTGCTCGGTGCAAATCAAATGTTCAAAAGACTTAACGTCCGTCGATGCAACGGCATTGTTGCGCTTTGCAAATTCGCCAAACGACTCGACTTCCTCGAGTGCGCCCAGCATGTCGGTTTCGCCCTTGAGCCAAATAACGCGCACGCCCTTGCCGTGTATAGGCTGCACAAACATCTGGTCGGCCAGCATGCTCAAGGCGCGTCGAACGGTATTACGCGTGCAGCCAAACTCCGCGGTCAGCTCGGCTTCGGTTGGCAGCATCTCCTGAAACGCATAGGTCCCGTTAATGATGCGCGAACGGATCTCGCGGTAGATTCCTTCGTAAATCGCTTTTGGCATGACTTCACCTCTAATGAATATGTATGGCTAGGCACGATAGCATTTCTTAAAGTTGTTTAAACCGATTATCGGCAAAGTGACAGGATTTAACCGTTGACGGTTTCTGTCACGCTCAAACCGGTTTCGCTCAAAACTGCCGGTATGACAATCGTCTGGTCCTCTACAATGAATCCATTGTTTAAACGTTTCACCACGCGCAACGCGCCTCGATATTCGGGAGGCAGAACATGCTGCAAAAAATCCAACGCTTTGGCGGGGCAATGTTCGCGCCCGCCATGTTGTTTTCCATATCGGGCCTCATGGTCGGCGTCTCCGCCCTCGCAACGTCTGCGGATATCGTCGGCGACCTCGCCGTATACGGAACCCCTTGGTACGTTTTTTGGACTATCATTCAGCGCGGCTCGTGGACGGTCTTTAAACGACTTCCGCTCCTTTTTGCCGTAGCGCTGCCCATCGGCCTTGCCCAAAAGCAACCGGCACGTTGTTGCCTCGAGGCGCTCGTGGCCTATTTTGCCTATTGCTTCTTTTTGAGCGAGATCATCAAGCTGAGCGGAGACAACCTTGGACTTAAGTACCCGTCGTCTTTGACCTCCGCTAGCGGCATCACCATCATCGACGGCATCAAGACGCTCGACACCGGCATTATCGGCCCGCTGGCGGTGTCGGCAACCGTCGTCGCCATCCATGACCGCTTCTACGATGTCAAGGTTCCCGATTGGCTCGGCACCTTCTCGGGCTCCTCGCTGGTCTACCTCATCAGCTTTTTTGCCGTGTTTGCCCTTGCCGCTATCTCGGCCGCCATCGTGCCCTCCGTATACGCTGTGACCGAAACACTGCGCCACGCACTTGCGGGCGTCGGCCCCTTTGGCGTGGGCATCTTTGTGCTTTTGGAGCGAGCGCTCGAGCCCATGGGGCTGCACCACCTGCTCTACATGCCGATCTACTACGACAACCTGGTCATTAACGACGGCATCTACGCCACGTGGAGCAGCTTGCTCCCCATCCTCTCCCATAGCACGCGCCCCCTTAATGAACTTGCGCCGTGGGCCGGTTTTACCGCCACCGGCTGGGTCAAGCTCTTTGGCCTTCCCGCCATCGCAGCCGCGTTCTACTCCACCGCAAAACCAGAGCGCCGCGCCGGCCTCAGGGTCATCCTTGTTCCCGCCATCATCGCCTCGGTGGTTTGCGGCGTTACCGAGCCACTCGAATTTCTCTTTATGTTCACCCACCCCGGGCTCTTTTTTCTCTACGCCGTCTTATCGTCTTGCCTTGCCACAACCATGAATCTCTTTGGCATCGTCGGCATCTTCTCGGGCGGCCTCATGGAGATGGCAGCCTTCAACTTTATTCCGCTCATGCGCATGCATGCCGGTGCCTATCTTTTGGCGCTCGGTATCGGCCTTGCCTTTAGCCTCATCTTTTTTGTTAGTTTTCGAGCACTCATCTTGATCTATGACCTTAAGACGCCGGGCCGCGAGGATCATGTCGCCAATCGCGCGGCAATCGATCATTTAACGGGAAGCGGCTTTGCCAAAGAGCAATCTCCCAATGACGAGGTCAATAGTCAATCCGATCAAGATCACGTCCTCGCTGAGCGGGTAATTCAGCTTTTAGGTGGCGTTGGCAATATTGCGGGCGCAACCAACTGCGCCACGCGCCTGCGCATCGAGGTCGCAGACCCTTCCATCGTTGCAGATAACGCGTCGTTTGTCGCGGCGGGCGCCAAAGGCCTCATCATTACGGGCAAGACCGCCCAGGTGGTCATCGGCATCTCCGTTCCCCGCGTTAAAGAGCATTTTGACCAGATCATGGGCCTCGAGCCGGGATTTGTGCCCACCGCCTCGGCCTCCCCTGTCGCCAGCCCAACCCACAAGCACGGCGATATCTGCTTCTTCGACATTGACGGCACGCTCGCGTGGCAAGACCCTCGAGTGGCACAAGAGCTTCCCGAGAGCGAGCGAGACCTGTCCCCCTATCCCAACGAGGCGGTCTCGCAGGCCATCCGCGATTTCGTTGCAAATGGCAACATGGCCTTTATCTGCACAGGACGCACACTGAGCTGCATCCATCCAAAGCTGCTCGAGCTGCCCTGGGCCGGCATCGTCTGCCTCGCGGGTGGCTATGTCGAACTTGAGGGACACGTGATTCGCGATTTAGCGATGACGCCCGGCATGCTGCAGCGCCTTGCCCCCTATCTTGAGCAGTCGGGCGAGGTCATCCGCTTTGAGGGCCTCAACGGCGTCGTGCGCATGAGTGCCGATGCCCCCGATGCCCCCGGATACGCGCGCACCCTGGGCGACGCAGTCACGCAGCTGCAACATTACAGTGCCTACAAGATCTTGATGTCTACATCGCTCGCCAGCCGCATCGCTCAAGATAAGGCACTTGAGCCGCTGCTGTGCTTTAACGAGCTCGAACTCGAGGTAACCGAAATCTCGCCCCGCGAATGCACGAAGCGCGGGGGCATCCAGTCTGTACTCGACGCCCTCGATCCCCACCACGGAACCGTATACGGCATCGGCGACGCCAGCAATGACGTCTCGCTGATGAACGCCGTCGATGTCGGTATCGCCATGGGCAATGCGCCGGACTATCTCAAAAAGCGCGCCGACTACATCACCGACTCGGTCGACAAAGATGGCGTCGTCAAGGCGCTCGAGCACTATAGGCTTATATAAGCAGCCGGCACGCGCACGCGTCCCGTTTCCCCAAATCGCCAAAACAGACGCGCCAGCAACTCCAATGTGGCAATATGGTATCTGCACACCGCAACGATGCAACCTAAGAAAGAATGCGAGAACCCGTGTCCAGTCCGTTTACCAGCTTTTTAGCCCAGCACTTTGACCAGATTAACGACTATCTGGCCACGTTCTTTGACGGACAGGCAACTTCCGCCGATATCGAGCGTTACCTGTATACCCCGCTCTCGGCATTTACGGCCAATGCCGGCAAGCGCCACCGCCCGCTCATCTGCATGCTCGCCGCCACCGCGGTAGGCGGCAGCTTTGAGAGCGCCCGCAGCGCGGCGGCAGCTATCGAGCACTTTCAATCGGGAGCGCTTATCCATGACGACATCGCCGACAACGGCCAACTGCGTCGCGGCAAGCCCTGCATGCACCTTACCGAGGGCACGGGGCTTGCCATCAACTGCGGCGACCTAGCGCTCACCATGGTCACCAAGACGGTTCTCGACGACCCCACGCTCGAGGCAGACGTGAAACTCCGCGTGCTCCACGAGCTCACCGAGATGATCGTCCGAACCATCGAGGGTCAGGCGCTCGACCTGGGTTGGGTCCGCGACGGGCGCTTTGACATCTCGGTCGACGATTATCTGGACATGGCGACGCACAAGACCGCGTACTACAGCGGAGCCACGCCACTTGCCGCCGGAGCCATTATCGGCGGCGGCAGCGAGGAGCAGATTGAGGCGCTGCGCGCCTTTGGCCTGCACACGGGCCTTGCCTTCCAAATTCAAGACGACCTGCTCAACTTGATCGGCACCAAAGAGGCCGCCAACAAGGACTTCCGCACCGATATCACAGAGGGCAAGCGCACCCTCGTCGCCGTGCACGCCCTGTCAGACGAGCGTTATCACGACGAGGTCGAGGCAATCCTTTCCTCGGGCACCGAGGACCCCGCGCAACTTGCACGCGCCGTGGAGATCTTCCAGCAGACCGGCTCCATCGATTACGCCCACACTTACGCGCTCGACCTGACCGCCAAGGCCAAAGCGGCCATCGAGAACGTTGAGCTTGATCAGCACGCACGCGAGTTGTTCCTCTCCATGGCAGATTTCTTTGTGGAGCGACTCAACTAGCGGGGGTTATAAAACCTGTCAGCAGCGTATTTGGGTACAACTTGCTACACTGTTGAGTGCATGTTTATGCATCCCTTTGCGTTGTCTATCCGACACACGCTCAAATAGTACGAATGGTACGCCGAAAGGGGTTCGTTCATGGAACCTATTACAACGGGCATGCAGGGAGCAGCCGTCGAGGACGTCCAGTCCCGCCTTCTGCAGCTCGGCTATACAATCGATGACACCGAGGTCTCCGACAAGCGCTTTGGCACCACCACCGAGCAGGCTGTTGGCACCTTTAGGCTCGACAGTGGCCTTCCCGCTGGCTGCGCCGTCGATATCCCCTGTTGGAGCGCCCTGGTAGACGCCTCGTATAAACTGGGCGACCGCACGCTCTATCTGCGCATGCCCAATTTCCATGGCGCCGACGTTCAGGCCCTGCAGCGCGCGCTCAACGTTTTGGGTTTTGCCTGCGGTGAGGACGACGGCTATTTTGGCCCGCACACCGAGGCCGCTCTGCAGCAGTTCCAAGAAAATGTCGGCCTGTTTGCCGATGGCATGGCGTTCCAGGATACCTACGCCTATATCAACCGCCTGCATCACGTGTGGGAGGGCAAGCCCTCGGTTACCGAGGCCGAGTCGCGCATCGGTTTTGCCCGCGCCGCCAACGTGCTCGAGCGCTTCCAGATTGCCGTCATCGGTGAGGACCCCATCGCACGCAGCGTTGCATCGCGCATGTGGAACATCGCCACGGCGACGACCGACAGCAGCGGCATGATGCTTTGCGATTCCGAGGTTCCGACCGACGTGGATCTGGTGCTCGAGATTGCAAGCGATGAGCTGCCCGCAGATGCTGCGCCGCGCGCCACGATCGCCCTTGCCGAGTGTCACAACCTTGCACAGCGCATCCGCACCGCCAATGTCGCCGCGCAGCAAAAGCCCGCGCGCATCCGCATTGAGCTCACGGGCATGACGCGCTACAACGGAACCTTCACCGCAAGTGATGCGCAGACACTCGCCGTACGCCTGCTCGATGGCGTTTGCGATGCCCTCGCAGATTAGGTAAACTAAACGGGTTGCTTTTGGGCAACACCACACATTGGGACGTAGTTCAACGGTAGAACTCCGGTTTTTGGTGCCGGCTGTTGGGGGTTCGAATCCCTCCGTCCCAGCCAAAGAAACAAGCCTCTCGAACGCATAGCCGATCGGGAGGCTTTTCTTGTGGGCAAGCGGAGGGATTCGAACCCGCAAGGCAACACAACTTCTCGTCCAGCACGGGAAAATCTACCTTCAAAAGACAGGCGCCCCAAGCCCATTAGGACCAAGAGCGCCTTACATCTAGAAAATATAAGCCTAGTTCCGAAAAGCGAGCCGCATGCAACAACCAAGTAACCACAGGCCCCGGGAGAGCGGGGACACCGGCTTAGGTTTATCGCGAGTTCCGCACGAACAGGAGGCCACGTGACCTCGATGTTTTGGACGTGACAGCGAGAGGGGTCCTGGTATGGCAAGGTGACGTGAAACAAGGCGGCGCTGACCTTCTGGTCGCGCCGCCGAAGTTGAACGTCAGATTGCCGTGCCAGGGCCCCTCGCAGCGTCAAGAAGACCGCCGTTCGGTAGAACGGCGGAACTAATTGTTCAGCATGCGGTCGAAGCTTCCCGAGTCGCCATCCCGATAGTCGGCGGTCATCAGAATCTCCTGCGGAATGCGTCCGCCCTCACGCAGCACGTTGCGGAACTGCACGCGCGTGACCATGGGCAGATCCTTGATCGTCGCCGCCAGGTTCTGCGGTACACCCTGGTTGGCAGCCGCGGGCTCGCACTCACCGCCGGCCTTCACGCGGCGCTTGTGCTCGGCGAGCATGGCGCGATACATACCGGCATGCAGGCGAATCTCAACAACATTGGCATTACGGGTCTGCTCGACAATGCGCGCACCCTCTCGGTCGATGTCGCCCACGTAGTAGACATAGTTAAAGCGATAGCCGATCTCGGCCAGATAATCATCCAGTGCGTGTGAAACGCTCGCCTTGCAGCCGCCGCCAAAGATCACGCCACCCACCTTGGTGCCAAAAAGCTTGGCGTGCTTGCGGCCGCGCAGGAGCTTGACGATCTCGTCATAGGTGTCCAGGTTCTCGACCATAATGAACGGCTTGTCGGCGCCCAGCGTAAAGAAGCCCGTAAAGTGCACAGGACGGTTGGGAGCAACCTTGATTGCCTGCATGCTGATGCCCTTTTCGGTCATACGCCGAATCAGGCGCTCGCCGTGTTTGCCGTCAAAGGCCTTCTCATCGTTAAAAATCTGGTAGGCGCGCTGGCGACGCGAAGCGACCGGCGTGTCGGCGCCGCGATTCTGCTCTATCCAAGCCTGGATGATCGCAATCTCCTCGGCAATCTTGCGGTTGGACATCTCGTTGTGCTGAGTGCGCTGCGGAGCTTTTTTGTTATCCTTGCCCTCGACCTTAACGATTTGAGTCTGCTGCTCCTTAATCTTGGAGAGCGCCGTAGGCGTGGGAACGACCTTGAGCAGCTGCCTGCCCAGGACACGGGCCAGAGCAAACGCCGAAACCTCGCCATGAGCGGGCGGCTCAGGCTGCTGGGCGGCCGCATCGTTTGCAGTCGGTTTGGGCTGCGCCTGGGATTTGCGCTTGGAATCTGCCTGAGCTTTGCGCTCTTGCTTTGGCGCGGACGAGCTCTTTTGCGAACGTTCGGGCTTGTCCCCCTTCGCCGGCTGGCGCTTGGGTTGCTCCACCGGGGCCTCAACCTTCGCATCCTTGCTTTGCGTCGCCGCCTTCTCGGCCGCGGCCTCGGCATTTGAGCCACGACCGCCGCGGTGACGACGGCGGCGGGGCTTGCTTGAGGCGCTCTCCCCTGTCTGCTTATCAGCGGACTGTTGAGCTTTGACCTCGGTGTCAGTCGCAGACTGCGACTCGGAAAGTTGCTGCTCGCAAGCCACCGGCTCAACGGTTTTCTCAGTTTGTTCGGCCTTATCGGCCTGAGCGGTCGAAGCCGGCTCGCCCTTCTCCTGACGTTTTACGGGATACGCGCGTCCCGCAAAACCGCGGCCGGGACGACACGAACCCGGAGCCCTCTTGGCAGACTCCTCAACATCGCCTGCAACCTCGGAAGGCTCTTCAGCCTCATGCGCGACATCCTGCTGCACAGCCTTAAAGTGAGCACCGCGACGACGCTTGGGCTCTTGGGCCTCCACGGGCTTTTGCTCCTCCACGGGCTTTTGCTCCTTCGCGGGCTTCTGCGACTCAGCGGCAACCTCGGTCACAACAGTCTCGGTATCGAGTTCATCCTTTTGAGCCACGGCACGACGGAAGCGCTCCTGCTGGGCACGGCGCTGAGCATCGCGCTTGCCGCCCCCACCAAAACCGCCGCGGCCGGCCTTGGCCGTAAAGGCGCGAACGACGTTCTCATCGAGCAGCTCATCGGTATCGACATGCTCGCGCGGGGCCGTTTCCACCGAAGCGGGCGCCTCGACAACGTCCTCGACGGCCTCTTCGACAGCCTCGGCAAGCTGCTCCTGAGCATCACTTATCTCGGCATGAATGGTATAGAACGCCGGACGTCCGTTAATGCCGCTGCCCTCGATCTTGGTAACGATCTTTGCCGCGATGAGTTCGTCGCGCATCGCCTTGGTGTCGCATTCCTTATCGACGGAGCGGAAAATCTGCGCCAGCGCGCTCGACTTGATCTTGAGTGCCTTGCGGCAGAGCAGGTCGTAGGCAACTAGCTTGGCGCGCTCGGCAGAAAGCGACGTCTGGCTGCTCAGACGCTCAGCCAGGGCATCGACATTATTTTGGTTATCGGAATATACCGTCTTGGCCACGGGGCCCCTTTCATATGTACACATATACGTCTATATGGTACAACGCGCGCCCTTATCCACGCAAAACATCTGCGAGAACACTCGGGCATCGCCCGCTTTTGCATGAAAAAAGACCGAGCCCGCGCAGCCGCGGACCCGGTCTTATCGAGTTGTATAGATGTGACGTTCAACTCGTCAGGTCGATTACGCCTTGGCAGCCTCGGCGTCGGCGGGAGCCTCGGCGGCAGCGGCGCGGCCATACTCGACTTTGCCCATCTCGGACCACTCGGGCTCCTCGTCGGGCATGGAACCGGCCTCCTTGCCGAAGAACTCCTTGAGGCAGTTGACGGCAACGATGAGGCCCAGGACCATCAGCAGGACGGCAAAGACGAGCTGCAGGCCCTTGGTG
>DBFOPE010000030.1:0-8802 GCA_048429085.1 Collinsella sp. | reverse complement strand
ATCGCAGCGTCTGCAGGTCGCGCGTTACCTGGACGAGGGCGAGCCCTATGTCGAGGTTCAGGCGCGTACCGGCGCTTCGTCCACCACGGTGAGCCGTGTATCCAAGGCGCTCAACGGCGAGTACGGTGGCTACCGCAAGATCCTCATCAAGCTGGAGGATGGCGAATAGGCCGCGCCAAAAAAACGATTTGTACAAAACCGCTCCTCCGGGGGCGGTTTTTTGATCCCTTGGGGACGGAGGAAAACGGATCACCGGGTTAGACTGACCCCCTCGGTGATCCGTTTTCCTCCGTCCCCAAGGGATCAAATCTGTTGGCGTGGGGCAAATCTGTCCGCTTGGGCGGGTAGGATGGATGCATTGATTGTTGCGAACAGTTTGAGCGGAGGACCATGCCTGTTCGAATCTATACCACCAATGCCGGCACGGATTTGAGCGATGCCGAGTCGTCGTTGCTTGCCGACCTTATTGCCCGCCACGGGCGTGCCGTGTTGCTGGCGCCAACGTTTGCCGAGCTCGACCTGTGCCGTCATGATGCGGCGGAAACCGGGATTTCGCTGGGTATCGACTACAAGACGCCTACATCGTGGCTTCGCTCGCTTTGGGAGCTTTTGGGCGACGGGCGCGGTTTCGTCGACAACCTGCAGCGCCAGATGCTGTTCTCGGACATGGTCACGCGCCTCGACGATGCCGACCTGCAGCCGCTTTCGCGCAGCCAGGGCACGGTGCGCATGCTTGCGCGCATGGCCCGCGATGTGCTGCCGGGTGTGGCGGGGACGACGGCCGAGCGATGCCGTGGCAACAATTGCCAGCCTGAGCCAAAAAGCGATGCCGAGGCTCGTGTGTTCGAGCTTTTGCGTGCCTACGCGGGCGGTTTGGACCGTCGAGACATGGTCGAGCCCTGCGAGGCAGCTGACATTATGGCCGGTGCCCTGGCCGATAACCTGCCGGCGTGTACCCGCGCCGTATGCGTGCGCGGTATCACGTCGTTTACGTACGGCCTGCTCGAGCTGCTGTCTGCCGTGGCGAACAATGGGGGAGAGGTTGTCGTGCTGCTTGCCCGCGAGCAGGCGGCGATGCGCGAGGAGCTTGCCGCGGCATTTGATGCCCGCGGTGTGCTGTTTGAGATTGCGCCGCTGGGGGAGGACGCCGTCGCGTCTGATGCCGCTTGCGGGACCGCCGCTCAGCCTGCCTTTATTGAGGTCGCCGGCCCCCATGCCCGTGCCCATGCTTATGCGGACGCCATCGATAAGTTGGTGAAATCGCACAAGGAGTCCAAGGCCGATAAAGCTACGGCAACGCCTGCCGACCCCGCGCACGTGCTCGTCGTTTCTGCCCGGGCATCCCAGCTGTTCGGTGAGCTCGCCTCTCGTCTGGCGTCTCGTCATATCGCCGCCGAGACAACTGAGTTCACGGCGTTTTCCCAATCCATTGCGGGCAGGCAGCTTGCGGCGCTTGCCGGCCTGATCGAGCGCATGAAGGCCGCCGATGAGGGCATGGCGTCAAAGACCGAGTGGTGGCCCGCGCCGGAGCTTACCGACTGGATCTACAGTCCGCTTTCGGGCGCTGATGCCGCCAGCGCGCGCACGTTCGACAAGAATATGCGTCTCTCGCGCAGCAAGACTACTGCGGGCGTTAAGAGCCTGCTGCAGAGCGTTCAGGGCCAGGTGAGGGGCGCGCGCAAGGCGGCGAGCGACGAGAACTGGTTTAAGAACGTACCGTGCGTGGTCTCGGACGTGTTCCAGGCGCTGTGGCGTGACAAGCCCGTGACGGCGCTCAAGGCCATGCTTGCCGTTGCCGAGGCGTTGCCCGATCGCTCGCTGGGCAGCTTGGATGGCCAAGCCCGTCGCCAGGCGGAGGTGGCCCTGCTGCGCCACGCCATCGACATCCTTATGAATGGCGCCCGCGCGCTCGACGTGTCGCAGGCCGCAACCGTGCCCGTGCTCGATGGCATTCGCACCAAGGTGGACAAGCGTAGCGCCGCCTACGATTACGAGACCCACGAGGTTGACCGTGCGCCACGTGCTCAGGTTCGTTTTGCTTCGCTTGCCGATGCGGCGGCTCTGCGCCCCGGCAGCTACAATGCCGTGCTGTTTGCCGATGTCGATCTGGACAGCTATCCGCTCTCACACGAGGAGGGGCCGCTGGCCACGCTGGCGGCGAGCCTTGGTCGCGAGGGCGTGACGCTTGAGCCCGCGGCCTTGCTGCGCGTGCGCTTTGGCCACGCGATGCAGGCGGCACGCGGCCCGGTTGCGCTTGCGCGCGTGACGCACGATCGCCAGGCGCGCGAGTGCTATCCGGCTGCCGTGTGGACCGAGTTACGGGCGCATGCCGAGGTTGCTGAAGCTGCTAAGGCCGCAGACGCCGACAAGGCAGCTGACGACGCTAAGGTCGCTGACGCCGACAAGGCCACTGACGATGCTAAGGCCACTGGCGCCGACAAGGCGAAGTGCGTGGGTGAGGGCGATATCGTAAGGGACTTCGATCCCGCGGCAGGCGAAGGTCTCAAGCGCGAGCGCGTGGCCTGTGAGGCCCCTCAGCATCTGAGTGCCGAGGCCGTGCCGTATTTGGTCCTGCGCCGTCGCGATGGCGAGGGCGAGGACGCGCCGCTTGTGCCGCGCCTGACGTCCGCCTCGCAGATCGAGGCCTATTCCACCTGCCCGCTGTGCTGGTTTGTCTCGTATCGCGTCAAGCCCCAGTCTATCGACGCGGGCTTTGGCAACATGGAGAAGGGCAACTTTGTCCATGACGTGCTGGAGCACTTGCATGCACGTCTTCCGCAGGAGGGCATGGAGCGCGTGACGCCCGAGAACTTGCCGCGCGCACAGGAGCTGCTGCGCGAGGTCTTTGACGAGACCTTGGCCGAGCACGCCGGCAAGCGCGGTACCGAGGGCCCGCTGGTGCCGCTCTCCCCGGTGGAGGAGCGTCAGGTGGCCGAGATCTTGCCGCAGCTGGAGGGCGTGCTCGCCTACGAGTCCGAGGCACTTGCCCCCTTTGCGCCACGCTACCTTGAGTTCGCCTTTAATGAGCTTAAGGTCGAGTATGCCGGTTGGCCGCTCGGTGGGCGCATCGACCGCGTTGACGTGGATTCCGAGAATCGTGCCGTGGTGATTGACTACAAGCATCGTTCGGGTGTCGAGGAGTTTAAGCTCGCCGACCCCACGGTGCGCGACGAGGAGTCGGGCGAGGCCCCCATCGACGACCCGCGCTGGCTGCCGCCCCATACCCAGACACTCATCTACGCGCAGGCCATGCGTCGGGCGCTGGGCCTAGATACCCGTGCTGCGCTCTATTTTTCGACCAAGGGCGGCAAGCCCGCGCTGCGCGGTGCCGCGAGCGCCGAGCTGTTGGAGCAGGAGCGCGGCGACGGTCGCATTCCGGGCCTTAAGAAGGGCTTTCCCGGCGAGGGCGGCAACATGGACTTCGATGCGCTGCTCGACCGCGTGGAGGCCGGCATCGCCGAGCGCTTGCGCGAACTCGAGGCGGGCAACGTCGCCGCTGTCGACCCGACGTCGGCGCAGGCCGCGCATGCGCGCTGCTCGTATAACCACGAAGGAACGTTTGTAAGGAGGGACGTGTAGACCATGGATCTTTCGACTTTGATGCCGCAACAGCTGCAAGTCGTCAAAACGCTCGACCGCCCGCTGTTTGTCTCGGCGGGTGCCGGCTCGGGCAAGACCTTTACCCTCACGCGCCGCATCGTCTACGCGCTCTCGCCCGAATCCGGTCCGTTTGTCGAGCATCTGGATCAGGTGCTCGCCATTACCTTTACCAAAGACGCCGCGGCCGAGATTCGCGATCGTGTGCGCCGTGCGCTTATCGAAGAGGGTATGGACGAAGAGGCCCTGACGGTCGACGACGCTTGGATTTCGACCATCCACGGCATGTGCTCGCGCATCCTGCGCGCGCACGCGCTGGAGCTGGGCATCGACCCCGAGTTCACGGTGCTCACCGATACCGACGAGCTTATGGATCAGGCTGTCGAGCATGTGCTGGGGCGCGCGACGGCGCCCGACGTCGCGCCCGAGCTCGCCGCTTCGCTTAAGACCCTCTACGCCTGGTATCCCATGGCGGGCGAGGGCGGGCCGTTTGGCGCCGGTACCACCATCAAAGGCCTGGTGCGCGACCTGCTGGAGCTATCGAGCCAGCTTCCGGGCGGCATGGACGATGTGCGCGTGGCGCGCGGCCAGGCCGACACCTCGGCGCTTGCCGATGCTTATCGTGCGGCGCTGGGCACAAGCAAGGCCACGACCGAGAAAGCGCAGGTGGCACTCGACGCCATCGACGCGTTTGAGGCGAGCGGTAAAACCATGGAGGATGCGGCGCGACTCATGATGTCGTGCAGCATGCCGCGCGCGAGCAAGGCGTTTCCTAAGGAGCAGGTGGAGCTACTCAAGGCCGAGGCAGCCGATGCGTTTATCAATATCGTGCTTGCCTGCGGCGGCCCGGCGCTCGATGCGCTGGTGGGGCTTGCCCGTGCCGTAGAGGCGGAGTACCGTGCGCTCAAGGCCGACCAGTCCGCGCTCGACAATAACGATCTGTTGCGCATGGCGTACGAGGCGCTGCGCGATTATCCCGCCATCCGAGCCGCCTACGAGGGCCGCTTTAAGATGGTCATGATCGACGAGTTCCAAGATACCGACCAGATGCAGGTCGATTTGATCCGTTACCTGACGGGCGCGGGGGAGCGCGCGCTGTGCACCGTGGGCGATGCGCAGCAGTCGATCTATCGCTTCCGTGGCGCCGAGGTTGAGGTGTTTCGCCGCCAGGAGCGCAAGGTGGGCTCCTCTGCTGCGCCCGAGACGGCTGTCGCATCCGATGCCCCCGCCGGCGAGCTCGTCAAGCTTGTCCGCAACTTCCGCAGCCACGACGAGGTGCTGCGCTACGTGGCGCGCGTCTTTGACGGCGACACCGGTGGTTTGATGCAGGGGTTCTTGGATCTTGAACCGAGCGACAAACGCAAGGACAAGCTCAAGGCAAAGGCGTCGCGCCGCCAGGCGCTGTTCGTTGCCGGCGGCAGCACGCAGGAGCGAACGCAGGCGAAAGCTCGCGCGATTGCCGAGCGGTTCCAAGCGCTCGTCAAAGCGGGGCAGCCCCAGGGCGATATGGTGCTGCTGCTGGGTCGCATGACCAATGCCGACGTCTACGCGCAGGCCTTCCGCGACCAAGGACTCGACTGCGTCATCGCAGGCGGCTCGGTCTTTGCCCAGGCGGCCGAGGTGCAGACGGTGCGTGCCCTGGTCTGCGCGCTCGCCAATCCGGCTGATACGGCCCAAGGCCTTATGCCGTTGCTGGCCTCGCCGATGTTTGCACTCGGCGCCCAGGAGTTCCTGGCGCTGGCGACCAAGCTCGACGAGCAGACGGGCGAGACGTCGCGCCGCAATATCGATGTGGGCATCATGAGCGATTCCGATGTGCCGGGTTTGCAGAGCCTGCCGCTCGTGACGCGTGCCCGCGAGGTGCTGCGCTACGCGCTTCGTCGCGTGGGACGCGATTCGTTCGCCGCCATCGCGCGCGATGTGGTCAATGCCTCCGGCTGGTTCGTGCGTCTGGCGCAGCGCGGCCCCGAGGGCAAGGCCATTGCCGCCAACGTGCTCAAGGCGCTCGACGCCGTGGCCGAGGCAGAGGCCGAGCTCGGCAATTCTCCGCGCTCCATCGCGCTCGCCTTCGACCGCTTCTTGGCGGGCAAGGAGGCCCCGGGCGCCCTCAACGAGGAGGGCGACGGCGCGGTGCGCATCATGACCGTGCATGCGTCCAAGGGCCTGGAGTATCCGGTCGTGGCGGTTGCCGAGTGTTTTGGCGTGCGCAAATCGTCCGGTGCGGCACAGATGGGTCGCGTCGAGGGCGGAGCGCAAGTCGTGGCGCTGCCGGCGCGCTTCGATGGCGTTAAGCTTGCCGACGGAACCTTCGTGAAGGGCGATGACGTCAAAAAGCAGTTTGAACACGCGTTTAAGGGCAAGGGTACGTCGCTGTGGCTGCCGCCGGAGCTCATGGAGGACGTCTGTGCGACGGGTTCTCCCGCCGAGGCATTTGCTCGCCTGCGCAACGACGACCTGCAGCTTTCGCTCGAGGAGCGGGCCCGCTTGCTCTATGTTGCCATGACGCGAGCGGGCGAGCTGGTGATCTTGGCGATGGATGCCGGTGTGAGCCGCGGCAAGGTGATGGCGCCGACCTTCGATGTCGAGACGGATCTGACCTACGACGTGCTGCGCCGCATCCTGCCGACCGATAGTCTGGACATGCCGCAGCTCGATAGCGACCGTCTGGTGTTCGACAACTCCCAGCCGGGCGACTACGAGCTCATCTCGCTGGCGGACTTTACGTTTGGTGAGCAGGCGTTTGAGGCTAACGCTTCGCTGGATGCCGAGGGCAGGCTCGTTCGCGGCGATGTCGATGTCGCTGATAATGCTGCGCACTCAACTGTGCCCGGTCCTGCCGACCCCAAGCCCGATGCGTTTGAGCTCGTGTATCCCCAGGCAGTGGGCGTGCGCATGGGCATCTGTCCGTTCCCGGTGCGTGACTCGTATAGCTACTCGTCAATTGCCGTGGCGCTGCATGCCGAGTCCGAGGACCGTGCCGCCGAGGCGCTTGTTCCCATGGACGAGTCCGGCGATGATGCGGAGTCGGATGGCTCGGAGATGGCCGATGCGGACGTGGCTGCTGTCGAGCCCGCCGGCAACCCCATGGCGCTGGGCTCGGCCTTCCACGCCGCTTGCCAGTGGCTCATCGAGATGGGTGCCGATGCGCTGCCCGTTGAGCGTGCCGACGCCCTGGCTCGCTTGTG
This sequence comes from Collinsella sp., assembly GCA_048429085.1. Lineage (GTDB taxonomy): Bacteria > Actinomycetota > Coriobacteriia > Coriobacteriales > Coriobacteriaceae > Collinsella. The sequence goes on along the minus strand of DBFOPE010000030.1, from coordinate 2,020 downwards.
GCGCCTGACGCCGGAACAGCGCGAGCGCTTCGATGTCGCTCTGGATCGCTGGCTCAAGTCGTCGGTTCGTGCCGAGCTGCTCGCGTGGCCGTGCATCCGTGCCGAGGTGCCGTTCTTCTCGCTGGGCTGCGAGGACGAGGATATCGCCCGCTACGGTGCATATGCCGAGGGCGCCATCGATGCACTGGCCACCGACCCGGCCGATCCGTCGTGCGCACTGGTCATCGACTACAAGACGGGTGGCACGCCGGACGAGACGCCGGAGCAGCTGCTCGAGAAACACGCCTTGCAGGCGCGCGTTTACGCCGACGTTCTGCACAAGGCGGGTTTTGGGGCCGTGACCGTCAAGTTTGTCCGCGTGGAGCAGGCGAATCCAACCATCTTCGTCGAACCCGCCGAGCCTCAGGTGGTCACCTACAACCTCTAGTCCTCAGATAACTTGCGGTGGAATAGTTCCTGTATTGCGGCCCAGGTGGCCCAAGCGGGAACTATTTCACCGCAACTCAATAGGAGCCGTGTGGGTTTGGGCTAGGTTCGGGTGCCGTCCGCGCCGTGCGGTAGAATCGTAACCCTAAGATCACGAACCCGCATCGGAGCTCATTACATGGCATTTGTCCATCTGCACAATCACACTGTTTTCTCCATGCTCGACGGCGCAACCCGTATTCAGGATATGGTCAACCGCGCCGTAGAGCTTGGCATGCCCGCCGTGGCCATTACCGACCACGGCTACATGTACGGCGTGCCCGACCTGGCGCTGGCCTGCGACGCCGTTAACCACAACACGCCCGAGTACAAAACCTGGAGCCACGACAAGGCCTTCTTGGAAAAGGACCGCCGCGACGAGCTGGTGGAGCCCGATCCCGAGGAAAACCCGCGCGAGCATGCCCAGTATGTGAAGGACATGGCCATGTGGGACGAGAAGGGCAACATCGACGAGCTCAAGCCGCCTCTGGTCATCAAACCCATCTTTGGCTGCGAGGTCTACTTTACGCCGGACGAGACGCTCGCCCGCGACCACAAGCCCGAGCTCTACCACATGATCCTTCTGGCCAAGGACCAGGAGGGCTACGTCAACCTGATGCAGACGGTCTCCGAGGCCGCTGTGCAGGGCTTTTACTACAAGCCGCGCGTGACGCTCGACAACCTGCGCCGCCACGCCAAGGGCATGATCTGCACCAGCGCCTGCATCGCGGGCATCATCCCCAAATACATCGACCGCGGCGACATGGAAGGCGCCATCAAGTGGGCCGAGACCTTCCGTGACACCTTCGATCCCGGCGACTTTTATATCGAGATCCAGGAACACGGCATCACCACCGACAACGGCCTGACCGACGAGCAGATGGACCGCACGCTCATCGATATTGCCAAGCAGGTGGGCGTCAAGGTCATCGCCACCAACGACTTCCACTACCTGCGCCGCGAGGACGCGCCCGTGCAGGACGTCATCATGTGCATTGGCATGAACGCCAAGGTCGACGACCCCAACCGCATGCGCATGACCGGCTCGGAGTTTTACATGAAGACCGAGGAGGAGATGCGGGCGATGTTCCCGTATTGCCCCGAGGCCTGCGACAACACGCTCGAGATTGCCGACAAGTGCTACGTTGAGCTGGACTGGGACTCCATCATCCTGCCGCGCTTCCCGTTGCTCGATCCCGGCGAGACGCACGAGAGCCAGTTCCGCCGCGAGTGCGAGAAGGGCCTGCGCCAACACTACGGTGACGACTGGGCCACGCGCGAGATCTGTGGCGTCAACATCAAAGAGCGCTTTGAGTACGAATACAAGGTCATCTGCGACAAGGGCTTTGCCGCCTACTTTTTGATCGTCGCCGAGTACGTGCAATGGGCCAAGGACAACGGCATCGGCGTCGGTCCCGGCCGTGGCTCGGCCGCCGGCGCTATCGTCGCCTACGCCATGAACATCACCGCGTTCGACCCGCTCGAGAACGGCCTGATGTTCGAGAGGTTCCTGTCCCCGCAGCGTACCGAGATGCCCGATATCGATATGGACTTC
>DBFOPE010000029.1:0-14186 GCA_048429085.1 Collinsella sp. | reverse complement strand
ACACCTCTGAGACACGGTGAGGTCATGCAAGCGCCTACTATAGCACGCTCCCCCTCAAAGGGATAGAACGAATTTGTCAAATAGGCAGGTATCATCACGATTTTCTCAAGATGTTCGTAATCCAGAGCAAAAGCGCGGTCTCCGAATCGGCAGAACCCTTCAGTGCGAGCTCCACATCGACCGCGCCCTCGAGCGCAGCGACAAGCTCCGCCATCGAAAAGCGGCGTGCCCAGGTCAGGTGATTTTTGACCTGCCAGGCCTGAAGCTTGAGTGTCGCGGCCAGCTCACGCCCCTGCCCACGAGAGTCGAGCGCCTTGGCGACGATCAACTCGCGGATGCGACCGCATAGCAGCGTGTAGGTCCACACATAGCTCTTGGCGGGCAGCAGCGCAAAGAGCTCAAGCGAGCGGCGCATATCGCGGGCCGAGACGGCATTGAGGAAGTCCCAGGGCTGAACTTCGGCCGTGCGCACGATCCAGCGCTCCACATCGGCAAGCTCAATTTGCGGCGCCTCGACCATCTGGGCAAGCTTGGCCAAGTCGTTATCGAGCATGCGGGTGTTCTCGCCCGAGCGCGAGACGAGCTCCTCGGCAGCAGCCGTCGAGATGGACTTACCGCGCTGCGTCGCCATCTGCTGAACGCGGCGCGGCAGTTCCCAGCGCTTGGTACCCGAACAATCGACGATAGCCTTCTTGTCGATCTTGGCGATTGCCTTATACAGGCGCGTATTCTTGGCAAGTGAGTCGGCAATAATGAGACAGACCGTCGTGGGGCTGGGACTTGCGAGGTACTCGACAAGCGGTTCCGAGACCGCCTTGGCAAGCTTGGAGCAGCCGTCGAGGATCACCAGGCGAAACTCGCTGCCCATGGGAAAGGTATTGAGCGAGCCGATGATCGACTCGATATCGGGATCTTTCGTCATGTCGCGTTCATCGAGGTTGAACTCAACCATACCCGACTTTTCCAAGCGAGCTTTCATACGCGAGACGGCGTGGTCGCGCTTGACCCCATCGGTACCGACGATCAGATATGCCGGCAGCAGACCGGTTTCGGACATTGCGCTCCCCTCTCGCACACACTCGAATTCGTACCGTGCCATTTTAGCCCAGGGGTCCACCGCGCGCCAACGATGTCATCACGGTCGCTGGCATCGCATGGCAAAGCCCTTCGCAGTCGGCGTGACGGTAATGTCGCCGTGTTCGATGGTGCATGCGAACGCACCACCCGCTTCCTTAACTGCATCGATGCAGGCATCCGACGGATGGCCGTAACGATTCCCCTCGCCGGCGCTCGCGATAGAGAACTCGGGCTTAAGCGTGCCCAGCAGGTCTGTGTCGACGGAAACTTTTGAGCCATGATGCCCCAGCTTGAGCACATCGATATCTCCCACCTCCTGTACAAACTCGCGCTCCTGATCGAGCTCGGCGTCACCAGTAAGGAGCACACGCAGGCTCTTGCCTTCCTGAGCGTAGGAGAGCAGCAAAACAAGAGAGTCCTCATTGCCCTCGCCATCCACCGTGTCAAACGGCCACATCACACGAGCCCGAAATGCGCCGATATCGACCGTGTCTCCGCGAGCCACCTGCCGATACGTTACACCCGGGCGATTCAGAACCTCAGTAGGCGCGCCGTCAAGTGCATCGGCCGCGACCGCAATGGTTCCAACCAAAAAACGATCGAGTACGTCGGGAAGACCGCCCCAATGGTCTTCATCCCAATGCGTCACGAAGACGGCGTCGATATGGTGGACGTTATTGCGAACCAACGCCGACACCACGCGGTCATCGAGCCCACAGTCGACGAGTGCCACGGCGCCACCCTGACGAACCAGAATCGCATCGGCCTGGCCAACATCGAGGACCGTTACCGAAGGCGGCGCACATCGATCCCAATAGACATACGGAACACCCGCTGCGAGCATTAAACACAGCAGCCCCGCTGCCATGCTCCGCGCGCGGGGGCGTGGCCACCAGACCAAGAGGGCCACCAGCGCGAACGGCACCACATATACCAAGGGCGTATCGGGCGGCACGCTTACGGATGCGCCCGGAACGGCAGCAAAGAGCTGTTCAAAGAACAGCGCACAGCGGGCGACAATCATGGGCACCACGAGCGCCCCGTGACGCAGCAGCGGCACAAGCGAGCAGGGCACCAGCACAACCGATACAGCGAGCAGCACGCTTATCACCGGACCGATCACGGCATTTGCAAGTGGGGCAATGAGCGAAAACGTCTCAAATGCGGGAATCGTAACGGGAAGTGTCGCCAGCTGCGAGCACAGCGTGACAGACAAAACGCTGGCGACACCCGATGGCATGCCCAGCTCGCCCAAGGCGTAGGTGGCGTAGGGGCAAAAACAAAGGATGGCAAAGACACTGGCGCACGAAAGCTGAAAACCCATTTCGAACAATACCGTCGGACGCAGCAACACAAAGATTGCCATGGTGACGAACAGAGCCGAGAGGCCATGCCGACGACGCCCGGCGCCGTTGGCGACAAGCGACGCCGCCACCATGCAGCACGCGCGCACGGCCGAGGGCGAAGCGCCCGTAAAAACGGCATAGGCAGCGAGGGCCAGCACCAACAGCCCCCGCTGCAGCCCACGAGAGAGGCGTGTCTTTTGCAGGGCGCTCTCAATCACAAACCCCACGATGGCAAGATGACTACCCGAGACAGCGATAAGATGTGCGGTGCCCGTTACCGAAAACCAATCGCCCGCCGGCTGGGCACGCAGCTCGGCCGAGCGTCCGCAGACAACGCCGGCAATGAGCGAGCGCGCTGGATCGGTCGCGGGCGCGATAACGGCAAGGAGCTCGTTTCGAAGCCAAGACAACGGGCCTGGAGGGCCCTCGTCGATCGATACCAACCGGACGACTTTAACCTTTCGAAGCTCGCCCCGAAGCACGCGTGAGCGCCCATACGCATCATTCTCAAAGCGCGAAATTCGACCGATAGCACGTACATGCGAACCGACGCCGAGCTCACGATCGCACGACAGCCATACCTGACCCAAATGCTTTTCGCCCGCAAACGCATCGCAGGTATAGGAGTACACACCGTCATTGATGGACGGATCGCCGTGCACAACAAACTCAAGACTGCTCGCAGCCCGATTATCCAGTGCCCTCGATGCGTGTAGCGCTCCTATCGCCCAAGCCGCGGACACGACCGCTCCCGCAACGAGGCCAAGGGCCGCGGCATACAGCCATCGCTTCCACCGCACAAGACGCATACAGGACCGTGCCAATACGATGCACGTCGCAGCCGCGAAGGGAATGGCCATAAGCAATGTGACGGGCGCCGCCCGCTCTCCCAGCAGCGCATCGGCCGCCATGTTAAGCACTAACCCACAGCTCGCACACAAGCCGGCACAAAGGGCTATCGCCCACGGCATCAATGGGCGCGGTGGCATCACATGCTCGCGCTCGGTCGCACTCATACGCAGATGCAATCTTTAATTTTGGCGAGTTTCTTCTCACCGATCCCCGATACGCGCATAAGGTCATCGACCGAGGCAAAGGCCCCGTTTTGCGTCCGTTCGTCGATAATTGACTGGGCCATAGAAGGCCCGATGCCCGAAAGCGTCTGCAGCTCCGCCGCACTTGCCGTATTGATATTCACAAGTCCCGACGAAGACCCTGTACCAGGGGTCGTGGAAGCACTGCTTTCGGCGGCGCCGACGGCCGCAGCCGTTTGTTGCTCCCCTACCGTCGGCACATAGATCTTTTGACCATCGGTGATCTTGGACGCACGGTTAAGAACCGTCACATCCGCCTCGGCCGTAAGCCCTCCGGCGGCATCAATCGCCTGGGACACCCGTGCTCCATCTTTAAGCCGGTACACGCCAGGCTTCACAACGGCGCCATCAACATCGACGTACACCTCGGCAGCAGAGGAGCTCTTGGCAGACGGCTCATCGGCATCGTCAGGAGAGGCATCCCCGGCCCCGCGCACATCCGAGGCGCTCGCCTCATCACTACGCTCAAACGATACGTCGCTGGAGTGACCACCAAAACCTGCCATCGCCAAGCCGCTCGCGGCGGCAATGACAACCAGGATCGCCACGACCATCGCCTTATGGCCGAGCAGCTTTTCTGCCCAGCGGTCCATCCGTTTAACCCGTTCGTGTTGCTCGCGCTGCGCCATAGCAAACACCTCCCAACACCATCGTGTCAGGAAACGAACGCCGCAGCCTCCGCACGCCCACACCGGTTTTCGCGGTCAAACCAAAAGCTGACCAAAACCTTGCGGAAAAGTGTCCATTTATTCAGGCACACGTCGACAAATGAACCGTTTATCGCCTAATGCCCAGATAGAAAAAGACCGACGATGCAAAATCACCGCCGGTCTATACACAACATTATTCGTGATCTTGGTAAATCTCACGTGTAGCGAGCTCGGAATGTTTGCGTTTTAAGGTCTTAGGGGCCTTATACGTGTTGCTCTCGAAGTCGATATACTCGGTCTGTTTGAGCAAACGCTCAATCATCTCCTCGTGATCGAACAGCTCCCAGGCCTCGTGCACGGCATCGGGTTTGGCGTGCGTCTCGGGGCGGCGCGGCATAAAAAGCGTGCAGCAATCGGGAGCAGCCTCGGTCGAGATATCGAAGGTACCGATTTCCTCAGCGCGTGCGATGATCTCCTGCTTGTCCGAACCGATCAACGGACGGAACACGGGGATCTTCACGGCCTCGTTGACGGCCATGATGTTCTCGAGCGTCTGGGAGGCAACCTGACCGAGCGATTCGCCGGTCACGATAGCCTTGGCGCCCTCGATATACGCTATGCGCTCGGCAACCGAATACATGATGCGACGGTACATGATCACGCGCAGGTTGCTGGGGCAGGTGACCGAAATCTCGCGCTGGCAGTCGCCAAACGGGACTACGTACAGGCGACCGATCTGGACACCCGGCTCAAGCGCACGGATGATGTCCTGCACCAAATACTCGCTCGTATCGGGCGTCTGCGGACGGCCGGAAAAATGTACCGGCACGCACACCGCGCCGCGGCGCGCGAGCATCCAGGTCGCCACCGGAGAATCGATACCCGAGGAAAGCAGCGTCACGACCTTGCCGGCAGAACCCACCGGCAGACCGCCCACGCCGCGCTCAGAGCGCGCATAAACGTAGACGCTACCCTGTACCACCAGCACGTACACCATCGCGTCGGGATCGTGCATCTGGACCTTTTTATCGGGAAACGCCTCGCACAGTACCTCGCCAACCTGTCGATTGATATCAATCGAGGTGAGCTCATAGTCGGTGTTAGAGCGCTTGGCATGCACCTTAAACGACTCGAAGGGACCAAATTCGCGCAGCGCCTTCACGGCGGCGGCGCAGTACTCCTGCGGATCGCGGTTGGTGTGGTACGCCAGGGACACGCGGGCAACGCCGGGGACGGTGCGAATGACGCGCGCCGCCTCATCGGCCTGATGCTCGTTAAAGGTCACGAGGATATAACCGGAAATTCGAGACACGGCATTCACGGAAAAGGCGGCCAAGGCCGCCTTGATGTTATCCATGAGGATATGCTCAAAATGTGCGCGGTTCTTGCCCTTCAGTCCAACCTCGTGATAGTGGACCAGGCAGACGCGGGCTGCCATTTAGGCTTCAGCAACCTTGTGGCCGAGCGCCTTCTCATAACGGGCCTCGTCGTAGGAGATATCGCCGTCGACGATCTCGTCCATAGCCATCGAGATGGTATCGGCACCGGAGAGTGCAATGGTGATGTCGTCGACATCCTGAACGGCGAGCACGCGGTTGTGCTGGCCACGCAGCATGCTGTTAATGTCGCAGGCGCGCTTGGAGGCAAGCGAGGCGAGCAGGAAGCGGTTGTGATCGGTCTTCTCCAGAAGATCGTCAATGCAAGGCTTTACAACGGACACGGACCTCAGATCCTTTCATGCATATCGAGAACGCGAACGAGCTCATCGGTCGCGCGGTCGAGATCGTCATTCACCACGACGTCGTCGTAGCGGTCGGCAAGGGCAAGCTCATGGGCGGCGTTTGCCATACGCAGCTCGATCGTCTCGGGCGTCTCGGTACCGCGACCGACCAGACGCTCGCGGAGCACCTCGAGCGAAGGCGGCTTGATAAAAATCAGCACGGCCTCGGGGAAACGCTCCTTAACCTGCAAGGCACCCTGGACATCGATCTCCAAGATTAGAGACGAACCAGAGGCAAGCTTGGATGTGACCTCGCTCACCAAGGTGCCGTAGCAGTTACCGTGGACCTCGGCCCACTCAACAAACTCGCCGTTTGCCACGCGGCGGTCGAACTCCTCGCGCGTCAGAAAAAAGTAATTGACGCCGTCGACCTCGCCTTTGCGTGGGGCTCGCGTGGTAGCCGAAACCGTCAGGCCCAGGTTAGAGCGACGCTCGCGCACACGAGTGACGAGCGTGCCCTTGCCTGCACCTGACGGTCCAGAAATCACAAAGAGCTTTGAATCCTGAGCACTCACTTATTTGGTCAGCTGCTCGAGGAGCTGCTCGCGCTGACGGACACCGAGGCCCTGGACGCGACGGGTAGCGGAGATGCCGAGCTCTTCCATGATCTTGGCGGCCTTAGCCTTGCCATAACCGGGGAGAGACTCGATGAGGGTGGAAACCTTCATGCGGGAAGCAATGGGGTCATCGGAGTTGAGCACGGACTCGAGAGACTTCTCGCCCTTCTTGATCTGCTCGCGAAGCTCAGCGCGGGCGTGACGTGCGGCAGCAGCCTTCTCAAGAGCCTGCTTGCGCTGCTCGTCGGTAAGCTGAGGGAGTGCCATTCGAACCTCCAAATAGTTGGGTTATATCTGATGCAATAATTGGCATTTTACCACGTAAAACGCACTAAATGCCCAATCGACGGCACCATAGATTAGACGATACCTGCGAAAAGTGCAATATACGGAGGTCAAAGTTAAGCCCCTGACCTGCGATTCCACACAAAGGATGGGAAAGTTTTCGCAGGCACAGGGGCTAATTTGTGCTAATGAGACCCAAAAGTGGTGACTTGAGGGAATATTTTAGGCGACGTTTTCGACCAGCTCGGCAACGATGGCGTCAAATGCGGCAACAGGGTCGTCGGCACCGGTGATGGGTCGGCCCACCACGATGTGGCTCGCACCGCGCTCGATAGCCTGGGAAGGCGTCGCCACACGGGACTGATCACCAAGGGCGGCACCCACCGGACGCACGCCCGGAGTCACGATCAGCGCGTCGGGGCCGAGCAGTTCGCGCATGTCATGGGCCTCCATCGGCGAGCACACGATGCCGTCGATACCGTTGGCCTGGGCAAGCTTTGCCAGACGGGCGGCTTCCTCGGCCACGGGCGACTCGACGCCGATCTCAGCCAGCGAATCCTGGTTCATGCTCGTGAGCACGGTGATGGCGACGAGCTTGGCGCGGTCCTCGCGCGCCTCCTCGGCACCCTCACGGCACGCAGCGAGCATAGCACCAGAACCCAGGCCGTGGACCGAGAGCAGGTCGGCACCGGCAAGCGAGGCCGAACGGGCGGCACCGCGCACCTGATGCGGAATGTCATGGAACTTGAGGTCGAGGAAGACCTTAAAGCCCAGGTCCTTGAACGTCTTGACGATCTCGGGGCCCTCGGCGTAATAGAGCGTCATGCCCACCTTGAGCCAAGTGGCATGACCAGAAAGCTCGTGGGCGAGCTCGAGCGCACGCTCACGGTCACAGTCGAGGGCGACGATAACGCGGTCGCGGGCATCAGTCTCTAGCATTCGAAAGCACCTACCAGCTCGTTGATGTCCTTCACGCCCTGGGACTCCGCCCAGGCCTCGAGCTCGTGCGCGATCTTAATCGAGGCGCACGGATCGACGAAGTTAGCCATGCCAACCGACACGCAGGTGGCACCAGCCAGGATAAACTCGGCCGCATCCTCACCCGTCATAACGCCGCCGACGCCATTGATGGGGATATCGACGGCCTGGGCGACCTCCCAGACCATGCGCACGGCGATGTGGTGGCACAGCGGGCCCGAAAGGCCGCCCTTGGGCTTGGCCACGCGGGACTTGCGAGTGTGCACGTCGATGGCCATGCCCTGGATGGAGTTGATGACCGAAAGGCCGTCGGCGCCGGCGGCCTCGAGAGCCTTGCCAATCTCGGCGACGTTGACCGGAGCCATCTTTACGAACAGCGGCTTATCGGTCACCTTGCGGCAAGCAGCCATAACGGCAGAGGCACCCTCGGGCGTGGATCCCATGGCGGCACCGCCAGCAGCGATATTGGGGCAGCTCACGTTGATCTCGTAGCCGGCAGCCCAGGGGCACAGCTCGACATACATCTCGAGCGCGCGGACAAACTCGTCAACGGAGTGACCGGCGACCTGACAAATGACCTGGCAGCCATCCTTGGAAAGCTGTTCGAGCCACGGGCCGGACTCACGGGCAAAGGCGGCCACACCGGGGTTCTGAAGGCCCACGGAGTTGATCATGCCGCCCGGGATCTCGGCCATGCGAGGCGCGGGGTTGCCGGGCCAGGGCTCGGCAGCACAACCCTTGGTGGTGATGGCACCCAGCTGGGAAACATCAAAGAAGTTCTGGAACTGCCAACCGTAGCCAAAGGTACCGGCTGCGGTGTTGATGGGGTTTTGCATCTTGACGCCGCCGAAATCGACGGCCATGTTCACGGTACCCACTAGAAGACCACCACCTTGGAAGCATCGAACACGGGGCCGCACATGCAGGCGCCCTTCATACCATCGACCGTCTCGACATTGCAGGTGTTGCAGGCGCCAAAGCCACAGCTCATCATGCGCTCAAGCGACACCTCGCAGTACGCACCGGCCTCGGCGGCAGCGGCGGCGACTTTCTTCATCATGACAGCGGGGCCGCAGCTGGCCACATAGTCGTAGCCGCCCTCGCCGAGCAGCTCGGCTGCCGGGTCGGTGCAAAAAACGTGCGTGCCCAGCGTGCCATCATCGGTGCACACGTTAACCGTGGCGCCCAGCGCGCGGAACTCATCGACACCCACGGCCTTGGAAGCGGTGCCAAAGCCCAGGCACACATCCACGTCAACACCCTGCTCGGCAAGCATACCGGCCAGGCACAGCACAGGAGGAACGCCGATGCCACCGGCGACGAGCAGGGCCTTCCTGGTGCCCTCGGGTACCATCCAGCCACGGCCACCGGGGCCCAGCAGGTTAGAGGTGGAGCCAGGGCCCATCTGGGACAAACGACGGGTATCGTCGCCCACGACGGCGTACCACAGCTCGACGGTGCCGGCCTCGGCGTCGGCGCGGTAGTAGCTCAGGGGCACGCGAAGCAGCGAGGACGCATCGCCGGGTACGGCGATGTTCACAAACTGACCGGGCTTGAGCGCACTTGCAAGCTTGGGGGCCGAGATGACGAGCGAGAAGATGCCGTCGGCAATCTCCCGGTTCGAGACGACCTCGAAGTCGTGCATGCGTGCAGTGGAAGGTGTGGGCATAGACGCTCCAATCCCCCATGCGGTTGCATGGTCCAAACGAACAGAAAGCGCGGCACCGCAAGGGCACCGCGCACAAAAGCGATAAGGCTATGCTAGCAGATGCAGCCGTCGGCGAGCGTCTGCTTACCGCCGACAAACACATCGGTGGCACGACCGGTGAGCGTGCGGCCGGCGAAACCGGAGTTCTCAGCACGCGACTCGTAGCCGTCCTCGCCGACCGTCCAGGTTGCGGCGGGGTCGAACACGGTCAGGTCGGCAACGGAGCCCGTCTTGACCTGAACCTGATCAAGGCCCAGGATCTCACGCGGCTTGATGGCCATGAGCTCGACCATGCGGGCCATGCTCATCTTGCCCGTGTTGACCAGCTCGGTGAGCACGAGCGACAGCGAGGTCTCGAGGCCGATCATGCCAAAGGGCGCAAGCTCGAACTCTCGGGCCTTCTCCCACGGGGTGTGGGGAGCGTGATCAGTGACGATAACGTCGACGGTGCCGTCGATGACACCCTGACGGATGGCCTCGGCATCCTCGTCGGTGCGAAGCGGCGGATTGACCTTGAGCGAGGTGTTGTAGGTCTCGTCCAGGTCGTTCTCGGTCAGGAACATGTGGTGCGGGGTGGCCTCGCAGGTAACCTGAACGCCAGCGGCCTTACCGGCACGCACGATCTCCAGGCCATGGGCGGTGGAGATGTGCTGGATGTGCAGCTTGGCACCGGTCAGCTTGGCGATCTCGATGTCGCGGGCGATCTGGAGCTCCTCGCCGGCAGCCGGCCAGCCCTCGAGAGCCAGACGGGTCGAGACCTTGCCCTCGTTGATCTGGCCGTGGCCGACCAGGTCCTCGTCCTGGCAGTGGCTCATAAAGACCTTGCCGAACATCTTGCCGTAGTCCATGCAGCGACGGAGCATGCCCGCACCCTGCACGCCGCGACCGTCGTCGGTGAAGGCGACGGCGCCGTGGGCGACCATATCGCCCATCTCGGACATGGCCTCGCCCTTAAGACCGCGGGTCATGGCGCCCGACGGATAGACGCGGCAGTGACCGACCTCGGCAGCGCGGGACTTGACGAACTCCACGACGGTGCCGTTATCGGTAACGGGATCGGTGTTGGGCATGGCGCACACGCCGGTGAAGCCGCCCTTGGCAGCTGCGCGGGTACCGCTCTCGATGTCCTCTTTGACCTCATAGCCGGGCTCGCGAAGGTGAACGTGCATATCCACCAGGCCAGGGACGAGGTACTTGCCGGAAAGGTCGCGGACCTCGGCTCCCTCGACGGCGAGATTCTCGCCGACCTCGGCGATCTTGTCGCCGTCAATCAGGACGTCAACGACACCGTCAAGCTCGACGGACGGGTCGACGACGTGGGCATTCTTAAGAAGCAAGGCCATTATCGGCACCTCCAAGCAGCAGATACAGGATAGCCATACGCACGCAGATACCGGCGTAGACCTGCTCCAGGATGACGGAGCGTTGCGGGTGGTCGGCCATATAGGAGTCGAACTCGACGCCGCGGTTGATGGGGCCCGGGTGGCAGATGATCGCATCGGGCTTCATGAGCTTCTCGCGGTCCTTGGTCAAGCCGAAGAGCTTGTGGTACTCGCGAATGGTCGGGAACGGGGCACCTTCGAGGCGCTCCTGCTGCACGCGCAGCATGTAGACGACGTCCAGCTCGGGCAGGACGGAATCGAGGTCGCTCGTCACGTGGTCGCAGCCCAGGACCTCGGGCGCCGGCGGCAGCAGCGTGCCGGGGGCGACGGCGTAGGTCTCGCAGCCCATGATCTTAAGGGCGGGGATCAGCGAGCCGCAGACGCGGGAGTGCGCGATATCGCCGACGACGGCGACCTTCAAACCGTGGAAGTCACCCTTGTGCTCCCAGATGGTATACAGGTCGAGCAGGGCCTGCGTGGGGTGGTTGTGCTTGCCGTCGCCAGCGCAGATGACGCTCGCGGGCGAGTTCTGCGTGACGATGTAGGGCGCGCCGGCGTGCTTATCTCGCACGACGATGCAGTCGATCTTATAGGCGTTAAGGGTCTCGACGGTGTCGACGAGGCTCTCGCCCTTGACCGTGGAGGTCGAGGAGCCGCCAAAGTTGAGGCTGTCGGCCGAAAGACGCTTCTCGGCGAGCTCGAAGGAGCTGCGGGTGCGCGTCGAGGGCTCGTTGAACATGTTGACGATGGTCTTGCCCTTGAGCGTGGGGACCTTCTTGATCGCACGCCCGTTGACCTCGGAGAACGCCTTGGCGGTCTCGAGGATGAGCTTGATGTCCTCTTCGGAGTACTCGGTAATGTCGATCAGGTGCTTATGGTTGAACGCCACGGTACTACTCACCTCCCAGCGGCGCGGAGCCCACGTGGGAACCCGGCGCGACGTCGTTAATCTCGACAGCGGTGTGGCCGTCGACTTCCTTCATATATAGGTGCACGTTCTCCTCATGCGACGAGGGAACGTTCTTGCCGACAAAGTCCGGCGAGATGGGGAGCTCGCGGTGGCCGCGGTCAACGAGGACTGCCAGCTCGATGCGGCTCGGACGGCCCAGGTCCATGACGGCGTCGAGAGCGGCGCGAATGGTACGGCCCGTATACAGGATGTCGTCCACCAGCACGACGCGCTTGCCGTCGACGCTAAAGGGAATGTTGGTGGCGTGGATCGCGGGAGCGAAATTGGTAGCGTAGTCATCGCGGTAGAAGCTGATGTCGAGGCTGCCGAGCGGAACGTCGACGCCCTCGATCTCCTTGATCTCCTCGGCGAGCTTCTTTGCCAGAAGGTCGCCGCGCGTGACGATGCCGACCAGAGCGAGGTCTTCACAGCCCTCGTTGCGCTCGAGAATCTCGTGCGCGATGCGGGTCATCGCTCGATTGACGGCGGTCTCGTCCATGATGACCGCCTTGGGGGAAGTCGTGCCCATCGATCTCCTTCCTCACATGTCTTGACTGCTGACACAGTCAAAAAAATAGATGCCCGACCGCTCAAAGCGGACCAGACACCCACAGGAAGGGCTGCTCTTTGGCAGCTATGTAATTCCATGTGGGTATCTCGTACCCCTTTAATGGTCAAGGGATAGTGTAGCCAACCTCGAGCTTAATTGCGAGCATAAATACAGGGCAATCCGTAAACGGAGCCCAATGCTCAATAAACGGTTGATTTTCAATCTCAACGCAACAGCCTGAACGGACCCCGCGTTTCCGCAGCTAGCGCAACGCGGAAATAGCTCCCGGCACCTGGCCATCACTTCGTTTCCGCAGGTGGAGGGGCCGTGGAGTCCGGTGCCCCCATGCCGCCGCCGCATGCTCCGCCAGCCCGCCGCGCAGCCGTTCCGGACTCAGCGCAACGGGCCCTCCGGCCCATGTCCCGGCCCGCCGCCTATCCCGCCAGCGGCCCCTCGCCCCTCGCGGCCCTGGCCCTTTCGATGCAGCCGGGCGTGAGGTCGAGCTCGCCGGGCGCCAGCTCCTCTATCCCGAACGCGTCCATGAGGGCGGAGGCGTCCTCCCCGAGGGCCATCCGCAGCACGCGCGCCGGCGTCAGGAACCCGAGCGCCCCCCTCGGTTCGGAGTTCACCTGCGACATGAGCAGCGCGCAGTCCGCCGCCGTCAGCCGGTCGAACCTGGCCCCGGCGCCCTTGGGCAGCAGCTTCCTGATCTCCACGTGGTTCTTCTCGCACGCGCCCTTCTGCTGGCTCTGCCGGGGGTCGCAGTAGAAGAGCCTGGTCTCGCCGTCCCGCTCGCCGAGCAGCGCCGCGATGGCGCCCTCGTCGGCGAACTCGCTCCCGTTGTCGGTGAGCACGGCGCCGAAGGCGCGCCTCGCGCCGTCCTCGCCGAGGACCCCGCGCAGGGAGGAGAGCGCCGCCAGGACCGAGGCGCACGTGCCGTCCGGCAGCGGCAGGGCCAGCTGGAAGCGGCTCGGGCGGTGCAGGAGCGTGAGGAGCCTGGCGGAGTCGCCCCTGGAGCCCTCGACGGTGTCCATCTCCCAGGCCGCGGCGCAGGCGTCCTCGCCGAGCGCGAGGAACGACGCGTGCGACCTGCGCGCCGAGTGGGACGTCGCCCTCTTCGGGGCCCGGCGCGACCTCGGCCTGTAGCCGACCTTGCGCCTGAGCTCCATGTTCGTCATGCCGTCGTAGCCGGCGTCCACCCACCTGTAGACGGTGGAGGCGCTGAGCCCGGGGGTCGTCGCCGCTATCTGCTGCGGGGAGAGCCCGCGCGCGAGCCCGTCCCTGATGGCCGCGAGCTTGGCGGCGGCGCCCTCCTCGGTCTCGTCGATCCCGGACCTGCTCGCCGAGAGCTCGGCGTCGGCCGCCTCCTGCGCCCTCCTGGCGCTGTAGAACACCCTGGGCCTCCTCGAGCAGCCGTAGCCCCTCCTGTGCGAGCAGCCGTTGCAGCACCTCGGCCACGCGGAGAGCCTGGGGCAGGCCCCCGACAGGTCCGCGGGCGCGGGCTCGCCGTAGCGCGAGCGCGGCGCGGTGACGTAGCGGTGCGCCGCCACCTCCCTGGTCACGGTCGAGGGCGACCTGCCGAGCTCCGCGGCGATCTCGCGGGCGCTGCGGTTGCGGTCGAGCATCCTCTCGACCGTGTTCCTCTCGTGCCTCGTGAGCCTCCCGTACGACCTTCCGGACGGCTTGGGTCTGGACATGCCGGCCTCCCTCCATCGCGGGCCGGGGGATTCCGGCCCCTCTGGGGTTGCCTACCCGGATTCGCGCCTCAGGACTCAGCGCAACGCGTTGCGCTGAGTCCTGAGGCTGTTGCAATGAAAATGAGAATCAAGG
>DBFOPE010000028.1:0-10096 GCA_048429085.1 Collinsella sp. | reverse complement strand
CACGGAGGCGGTCAGACCTTCGATGGAAAGCAGCGGATTTGCGCTCATGCTGTCCCTCTCTGTATATGGTGTACTCATAGGTGTACTAAACCCTAGGAATCTTCTCGGAATAAAGTTACTATGGGTTCGGCGTTAGTCAAGTGAAAACCCGACTAATCCACTCGACTTTTTAGATGTGGGACATAATAATCAGGCTTGTTTGCCCCGCGTGCATAAGATTTGGGATAAACAAGCCTGGTATTTTGTCCCGGCAACGATGAGAGGGTAGGTATGCTCATTTCTTCTAAGGGCCGCTATGCCCTCCGGCTGATGATCTATATCGCGGCGTTGGGCGACGCCGAAGGCAAGATTGCCCTGCGCGAGGTCGCCGACCGCGAGCATATCTCGCAAAAGTACTTGGAGCAGCTGGTTCGTCCGCTTATGAAGTCGGGCCTGCTTAAGAGCGTGCGCGGCAAGGGCGGCGGCTACATGATGGCCAAGGACCCCGCCGAGGTGCGTGCCGGCGACATCCTGCGCGCCGTCGAGGGCAGCACGGCTCCGGTGGCGTGCGACGGCATCGACAACAGCTGCACCCGCAGTGACCTGTGTTCCACCGTCAAGTTCTGGCGTGGCCTTGACGAGGTCATCGAGAACTATGTCGACGGCGTGACGTTGGCCGACCTGGCCGCCGTCCCCGAGATCAACTTTGACATTAAGCTGTAGGGCTGCAAATGGCATCTCTCGACAAGGTGTATAAGCAAATCGAAGTTTTTGCTCGGGAATGTGACGCCGAGAAGGTTGTGCTGTTTGGTTCTCGTGCTCGAGGCGACAACTTACCCAAGAGCGATATTGACATCGCCGTAGCAGGTTGTCGGGATTTCGGCCGTTTCTCATATTTGATCGAGGAGCGTCTTGATACTCTTTTAGATGTAGATGTCGTCAATCTCGACGAGTCCTTGTCGCAGCAATTGCTCGATGAAATTGCCAGGGATGGTGTGATTCTGTATGAAAAAATATGAGAACTTTGCCAGTGCCTTGGCGAATCTTGAGGATGCGCCCAATCAGGATCTCAACAATGATTTTGTTCAGAGTGGATTGATTAATAAGTTCAATCTTCAATTTGAACTGAGCTGGAAGCTCCTTAAGCGTCTGCTCGAGTATGAGGGCGCCACGCTTGCCGCGTCGGGGTCTCCTCGTGCCATCTTGAAGGAGTCCTACCGATTCTACGTCTTTATTGATGAGGCGGCCTGGCTAGATATGCTCAGAGATCGCAATACGAACGTCCATATCTATGACAACAAGCTCGCTCAAGATTTGATTCGGCGCATCTTGAACGTCTATATCCCTGCTTTCTGCCAGTTGAGGGACGGGTTGATGGAGCGTTACGGCGAGCTTCTGTTGGCGCCCGACGACCAGTTTGTTTAATTCCTTAAGATTTCGTAATTCCTTAAGATTTCGCGGAGGGTTGTTGCCGTTTACCGAGGGGTTGTTGTGTAACAACGGGCGAGCTGCAATACTTATTTTTATCTTTGCAAACTGAACTTTAACTACACCAATGCAGGGAGGATTTTATGCAGCCCAAGCATTCCGCGATTGTCGCGGGCCTGACGCTGGCGCTTTCGTTTGGCGCCGTTACCGCACCCGCGCCCGCCGCCGCCGAGGAGCCCACGCCGGGTGTTGCCTCGGATGCCACCGATATCGATAAGGGCCTTTACACCCAGCAGTCCTTCTCGGGCGTGCTGAGGTCGGTTCAGGGTGTTTCGTTTGTCAACGTGACCGCCGAGATGAAGTACTTCACCAAATATGAGAGCCACGGCAACTATAACCAGGGCTTTTCGTATGGCGACGGCTACAACGCGCTTGGTTATTACCAGTTCGACCGTCGTTGGTCGCTCGTTCCGTTTATGAAGCAGGTCTACAACTACGATTCTGTTAAGTACGGCATGCTTAAGGCTGCGATCGATCGCGGCAGCGAGATTTCCAACGTGAACAACCCCATGTATGCGAACGGCCAGCTCACCGAGCTGGGCCGTATTGCGCAGGAGGCCTTCCAGGGTGCTTATAACGCCGACCCTGCTGAGTTTTCGGCTCTACAGGATGCGTATGCGTATAACTCGTACTATGCGGTGACCGAGGCGTGGCTCAAGAGCGCCCTTGGTATTGACATTTCCGGCCGTGCCGACTGCGTCAAGGGTATGGTGTGGAGTATCACCAATATGTGCGGCACCGGTGGCTGCCAGGACTTTTTCCGCTGGGCAAACCTTTCTAACAACATGACGGACCGCGAGTTTGTGACGGCGCTTTCCAACAGCGTGGTCAATAATGTGGCGACCAAGTATGCAAGCCAGCCCCAGTACCACGAGGGCTGGAAGAACCGCTACCGCAATGAGCTCAAGGATTGCCTCGTCTATATCGCCGAGGACGAGGCTTCCGCGGCAACGCCTGTGGAGCCCGTGCAGCCCGAGCCCACGCCGGCGCCTGGTCCGAGCATGGCGCCTGCTGCTCCCGCCGCACCGACGCCTGGTACCGATGACGGTGCGGGCGACGATAATGATACGGATGCGCCCTCGACCGATACTGACGGCGATGGCTCTGCTGGTGGCACTACCAACGACGGCTCTTCCTCGAGCGGCTCCGATTCGAACGGCTCTGCTGCGGGCGATTCGTCTTCAAGTTCTGCCGGCAATACGGGCAGTGCCGCCTCTGGTTCGACCGACGCTGGTTCCTCTGACTCTTCCACTGGCTCGAGCGATTCTTCCGCCGATACTGGTTCTAGCAATGACTCTAACTCTGACGCCGCTTCTGATTCCGGTGCTTCCAAGGACGACTCGAATAAGGCGCCGGACGCGCCGGTTATTTCGACGGACAAGAAGCCCTCTTTCGTTGTGCAGCTTGGCTACACGTTTGGTTCCTCGCTGATGGCTGGCGCAAGCAGCTTGTCTTCTGACAAGAACAATTCTGATCAGACTTCCACGGAAAAGGCCGAGGCCGCAAAGGGCGACTCCAAGGACGATGATTCCGAGAAGACCGAGTCCGATAAGAGTACTAGCTCTGAGGAAAAGGGCGAGAAGTCCGCTCAGAAGAAGGACGAGAAAAGGGCAAGACCGACAACCAGAACCAGGAGCAAAATGGCTCTAAAACGGTGACCACCACGACCACGACCAAGTCTTCGGGCGGTAACATGCCCAAGACGGGCGACCTCATCGTTATGGCGAGCCTTGCCAGTGCAAGCTTGGCCACGCTGGGTGCCACGTCTATTGTGAGCGGTAAGCATAAACTCGATCAGCAGAATAAGGCTGCTGGTGAGGACGGTTCCGAGGAGTAAGTTCCTGGTCGCCTGATAATCTAAGAACTAGGACGGGGTCCGGTGCAACTGCATCGGACCCTGTTTTGTTGTGCAACGATTAGTTATGCCCCCTCACATCCCATGTTGCTACCGTTGCCCGATCTGTTTGTGTACCGACATCAGTACGTGCGAGGCGGTCATTACAATTGGCATCATGCTGCGATTTAAGGGGAACGTTTTGGTGTCTGAACAGGCAAATAATGGTTGTACTGCCGGCTTTGGCGTGCGTATGATCGGCTGTGCCGACGATGCGGCTTTGCCCATTGGCATGCACGACTATGCGGAGGCTCTTGGTTGCTGCACGCTGGTCGACAAGACCATGTTTATTGCCGATGTGCTGGATTGCGATGCGTCCGTTATGGTGTGCTGCCGACCCGAGGGTTTTGGCAAGAGCATGAACTTGTCGATGCTCAAGGCTTTTCTGGAGCGTCCTGTGGTCGGTCGCGCCGGTCTGATCTCGTTTGCCGATGCTCAGATTTGGGATGCGGACGGCGGGCGCTATCGGGACGAGTATGCTTGTTATCCAGTGATATCGCTGGACTTTTCTGGCGCTGCGAGGCGTGGTGCCTCTGTTGTCGGCGTCGTGCGTGATGCTCTTTCGGGCGAATGCGCTCGCTTGATGCCACTCTTGGAGGCTCCGGATTTAACACGAGATAAGGTGCGTCACATCGAACGCGTTGCGCGTGGCGTGGCGAGCGCGGACGAGGTTGACTCGGTGCTCGGTGTGCTCATTGAGCTGCTGGAGATGGCCTGCGATGAGCAGGTTGTATTGCTCGTTGATGGGTATGACGCGGCGTGGTCGCCCAGTGCGAGCGCGAGGGACGCTTCCGGCGCCGGTCCGGCGGAGCTGCTCGATCGCGTGCTGTTCGACGCCATTGCCACCGCGGGTAATTCGCTACGCTTGGCTTGTCTGATGGGGGAGCGTCCTAACCCTGCCGAGATGGCGCTTTCTTCGCGCAGCTGCTCGTATCGTCTTTCGATGCCCCTTTCGACGTGGTGCGACCGTTGGTTCGGCTTTTCGGATGCCGAGGTCGAGGCTCTGTTGAGTCATGCTGGACGCGAGGAATACCTGGATGATGCGCGTGAATGGCTCGAGGGATATCGGTTTGGCAGGGCCTATTGCTCGAGTCCGGCGCGTGTGATCGGTTTTCTGGACCGAGGCTGCACGGCGCCCGTGCGAGCCGATCTGTATGGGTATGCCGATTGCCTGAGTAGGGTAGTTGCCGGGTGGAATCTCGACCGCCTTTCGGTCTTGTTCGATTTACTCGAGCCCCATGCATGCGTTGAGGTCCCGGTTTGTTTGGGCGCTGCGGGGTCAGAGGCCTCGTATGATGATGGCCTGTGGACGGCGCTGTATCTGTCCGGTTTCCTGACGACGGATATGACTGAGGAGCCGGAACATGGCAATCGCCTCCGTGCTCTGCGGTTGCCCAATAATGAGCTTCGCCAAGCCTTGCGTCTGGTAATTATTGAGTGGTTTGAGTGTGCTGCCGAAGACACTCGAGACGTTGATGCGTTTCGCGACGGGTTGTGCCGTGGGGATGAGGATGCGGTGAAGCGGGCGTTAGAACGCATCCTGGGAGATGCAGGAATCGGTGCGAACAACCCAGATGCGCAGCTGCCATATCACCTGCTCTTGCAGGGACTCTGCTTTGGATTGCCGGGCTATGCCAATCCTGCCTCGAGGCGAAAGCGTGGCGCGGATCGCTGGGACATCCAGGTATTTCCTACGGGCGCTGTGTTTGACGTGGCAGACACGATCGGCATGCTCGACGAGCGTCCGCTGATAACGGTCAACATGATGTTTGACCCCGGTGTGGACGCGCTGGGCCTAGAGCTGCTGGCCGTTCAGGCGCTGCTCGACATAGAGCGCGACGGTATCGACAAGATTCGCGTACCGCGACCCGGTGTGGGCCGCATGCGCTGGGGATTCGGGTTTGACGGGTGTCGTGTGGCAGCGGTGTGCCAGCGGCTGTAGGGGCAGGCGATAACCGGGCTGCATCTGTTTCCCATTCTGTGTGCTTCTCGCTACTATAGAACGGATCGCTAACGGTCTGGTCGTGCTGGCGACTGGGATAAATACTGGTATATCCAACGTTCTATGGGGGTGTCGATTGTCTACGAGCGATATGAGCGTTAGCGTTGTGGTTCCATGCTACAACGCCGAGAAGTTTCTCGATCAGTGTCTCAGCTCTATTGAAGCCGATCCGATGGAGGAGCTCGAGATCATCGTGCTCAACGATGGCTCGACGGATGGCTCGCTTGCCATTATGGAGGCCCATGCGGCAGGGGACGCTCGCGTTCGGGTGATTGATAAAGCAAACCAAGGCTATGGCGCAACCGTTAACAGGGGTTTTGACGAGGCGCGGGGCGAATACGTTGCCGTTGTCGAGCCCGATGATTACCTTAAACCCGGCATGTTTTCCGCTTTGTATCAGCTGGCTTGCAAGCAGGATTATCCCGACGTGGTTAAATCCTCATACTGGCGTGTCTATATGGCGGACACTCCAAGGGAACATCTTTACCACTGCCATTACTACCATCGGGTTAAGCCGGGGCGCCAGCCTTTTGTTCTTGCCGATGCCCCCATCTTGATTCAAAAGCATCCTTCTATTTGGAGCGCACTCTATAAGAAGAGCTTCCTTGTTGGGTATGGCATCTGCTTTAAAGAGGTTCCCGGTGCTGGCTGGGTTGACAATCCCTTTCTTATCGAGACGCTTGCCCAGGCAAAGACCATCGCTTACACCGATGAGGCTTGGTATTGTTATCGTGAGGATTTGCCCACGGCATCGTCTGCCAGCGTTAACAGCGCCCTTGCCTTAACGCGTTGGAATGACATGGCCGACGTGCTCGAACGACTTGGCGTTACGGATGGGGGAATATGGCGCGCCCTTTACACGGTGGGATTCCGTCATGCTGGTCTTGCCCTTGCGAACGGTGGCCTCGAGCAGCGAGATGTCTGCGTGCTTCTTAAGAAGACATTCCGCCGTATGGATCCGGCAATAGTGCGTGCTATGGATACTGTGAGCCCGCATCTAAAGCAGGCGTTTTCGCAGCTGACTGGTGAATCCGTAGGCGGGTCTGGCGTTTTAGCTTACCGTATATCGCAAATCAGGGAATTTGGATATACCCTAAAGACCGCCGGCTTGGGTTTTGCGCTTTCTCGCGTTGGGCTATCCTTAAAACGTCGCTCTGCTGAGCGTTCGTAGATTTTACATGCAAAGGAGCTGCATGCCTTCTAAGGGACACATTGCTATCTATACGCAAGATGCTAAGCTGGGACGCGAGGTCAAAGGCGCAACGCGTTACGTCTATCTTGCCACGCTGCTGTGTGAGCAGGGCTACGACGTTGATTTTATTACCAGTGGCTTTCAGCATTGGGATAAGCAGCAGCGAGATATTATGCACCTCGATCTGAGCATGCATCCCTTTACTGTGCATTTTATTGAAGAGCCTGTCTACCCTAAGAACATGTGTCCCCAGCGTATTTGGGCCCACCATGTGGTTTCAAAACGTGTTGTTAAGTTTTTTGATGAACACCATGCGTACGATTTGGTCTACTGCCAGATTCCGCCTAACGATGTTGCGCGTGAGATCGGCAAATGTGCCCATAAGTACGGCATTCCATTTGTTGTCGATGTTAATGACCTGTGGCCCGAGGCTTTCCGCGTTGCTCTGGATGTTCCGGTCCTTTCGGACATCTTCTTTGCCCCGTTTTACAAGCAGGCTAAGGCGACGTATCAGCTGGCCGATGCCATTGTGGGTACGTCGCAGGAGTACCGCGACCGTGGTGTGCGCGATGCACGTTCGGGTATTCCCAATGAAGTCGTGTACGTCGGCAATCAGCTTGCCGAGTTTGATGCCGGTGTGGCCAAGAACGCCGTTTTGATTGATAAACCGGCGGGAGAGATCTGGGTCTCTTATGCCGGCACCTTGAGCGCTTGCTACGACCTGGAGACTCTTGTTAAAGCAATCGGGATGGTTCAGAAGACCCATCCCGAGGTCAAGCTTCAGATTCTGGGTGATGGAGCCGAACGTGACAACCTTAAGGCCGTCGTTCAATCGACGGGCGCTGGTGTGACCTTTCATGGGTACCTGCCCTATGACAAGATGGCTGCATGGCTCAGCAGGTCTGATATCACGGTAAACTCGCTGGTCGAAAAAGCCGCCCAGAGTATCGTCACCAAGATCGGCGACTATCTGGCGGCGGGCAAACCCATGGTCAACACCAGCATGAGTGCTGAGTTCCGCGCAAAGGTCGAGTCAGACGGGTTTGGCGTTAACGTGCGACCCGGAAGCCCCGACAAGCTTGCCGCTGCGGTTACCGCCCTTGTCGAAGATGAATGGCACCGCAAGCAGATGGGGGAGGCCGCTCGTAAAATCGCAGAGGAGCAGTTTGATCGCCCGCATTCGTATATGAAGACTGTAAAACTGATTGAAAGCTTGATAAGGTAGCCCTGTCTGTAGCTGATGCTAGGTATTTATAGCTTGTGATGAAATTAATATCTTGTTGCACTTAGAATTGAATACGAATAGTTTCAAACAGGATTGCTGCCGGTTATCTTGACCAGGTGGCGGTAGTGGCGCACCCTGTCCGCGACCGCGTTCGCCGCCACGTCGTCCCCGAACACCCTGCCCCAGCCGCTGATCCCCACGTTGGTGGTGATGATCGTCGAGCGCTGCTCGTAGCGCGTCGATATCAGCTGGAACAGCAGGTCAGCGCCCTCGTCGCCGACGTCGAGGTGGCCGAGCTCGTCGATGATCAGCGGCCTCGAGTGGGCGTAGTACTTGAGCTTTTTCTTGAGGACGCCGCGCGACGAGGCGTCCTCCAGGTCCTCGACGAGCCGGGCGCGGTCCACGAACCTGACCTCGTGCCCCGCCCTGACCGCCTCGATGCCCAGCGCGACGGCGAGATGCGTCTTGCCCACGCCGGGGCTTCCCATGAACAGGACGTTCTTGGCCCGCTCCACGAACCTGAGGGTCGCGAGCTCCTCGATCTCGGCGCGAGGGACCGACGGCTGGAAGTCCCAGTCGAAGTCCGCCAGCCCCTTGACGTAGGAGAACCCCGACGACCGAATGCGCTGGTTGGTGATCCTGGCCTCCCGGGCGGCGACCTCGACGCGCGTCATCTCCTCGAGGGCTGAGGCGAAGCCCCACTCGCTTATATGGCGATCGCATTGAAGAGTTGGATGAGTGCAGAAGGCTGTAGGTTCCTAAGAAGATTTTAAATACCCACTTCTATAAAGGTCTTACTGGTTGGGCCATTGCGTTCTGCCTCAATCGTTTCGCTTGTATAAAGCAAGTATGCTTCAATCAGTTAAAATACTATAAGTTTTGGAAAATGGATGGGGGAGCATGATGGCTCGTTTACGACAGTTTTTGATGTTCATTTCTATTTGTCTGGCAGTCTGCATTTTTTCAACAGTGAATCCCGGTAGTGCATTTGCTGGAACCCCGTCCATTGATTTTGCCTATATTGAAAGCGCCGTTGTCTCTTCTTCTCGAGGTCAAAATATTGCAATCGGTTTTAACTCTCTCGACAGTGGTGAACCGGAAAAAATTGGTGTTATTAGGGTTTCGGATGGTTCGGAATTTGATATCCCGCTCGTAAAAACCAAAGATAACGTTTGCTTGTTTTCGAGTACTGAGCTTCCCGACGGCACTTATAGGCTGGGCTCTGTTTATTTCAAAACTGGTTCTGTTCAAATCGCTTCTAACCAATCAGAACAAGGTTCATTTGTTGTAGATATGTCTGGGACTTCTTTGCTGGAAGGCGATTCCGAACCTAAGACCGAATATTCAGATGATGAAGGAAATTCATTTTCTACATTTGGAACGGCGCTGGATTCGTATTCCCTTAGTTCTGGTGGCAACAGTTCTAAGGTTATTGTTTTAGACCCCGGACACGGTGGCTGGGACTCTGGTGCGTCTGCTAATGGTCTGATTGAAAAAAACCTCACTTTAAAAATTGCACAATACTGCAGGTCGGCGCTTCAGCAGTATCCTGATGTGAAAATAGTTATGACCCGTTACTCTGACGTCTCTCCATCTGGTACGAAGAACACGAGTGTTGATCTCCAAAAACGTGCAGATATTGCACGGGATAATAAGGCAAACTTGCTCGTCAGTTTTCACATTAATGCTGGCGGTGGCACTGGGGCTGAGGTATGGATCCCAAGAAATAGCTCCTGGTATTCGTCCTTTTATGAAATGGGCGATTCGCTTGGCAAGGACGTTTTGAATCGACTCTCCGCGATTGGCCTTGTGAATCGAGGGACAAAAAACGATTATTACGATTACAACGGCAAGCAGCTTTACTATCCAGATGGAAGCCGAGCCGACAGCTTGGCCGTCATACGCCATTGTAGAGAGTACGGCATTCCTGCCGTATTGATTGAGCACGGGTTTATCGACAAAGCTTCTGACGCTGGCTATCTATCGAGTGACTGGTATTTGAAGAGGATGGGGGAAGCGGATGCGGAGGCGATTGCCAACCAGCTCGGTCTAAAGAAAACCGGACTTGTATGGGATTCCAAGGGTCTTCGCTATATCAATGAGGATGGCTCTGTCTTTAACGGTGGATGGAAAGAGATTTCTGGAAAGAGATACTATTTCAAAAATGATGGATATGCCGCCCGCTACGAGACGAAGATCGACGGCAAGCTCTACTACTTCCTCGGCTCCGACTGCTCCCAGGTGACCGGCTGGCTCACCTGGTACTCGGACGGCTCGAAGTCCTACTTCGACCCGGCCGACGGCGGCGCCGCCGCC
>DBFOPE010000027.1:0-17895 GCA_048429085.1 Collinsella sp. | reverse complement strand
GCATGACAACGAAACGGCACGCGGCTGGTATGAGGGAACGGCCACCCCGCGTCAGCGCGAGCAGGCGGCCCTGTATACCCACCAGCAGGCAGGCGAGTCCATGGCCGACGCGCTCAACCGCACCATCGCCGCCAGCGTGAGCGATACCTGCATCTACACCATGCAGGACCTGCTCAATCTGGGCAACGAGGCGCGCATCAACACTCCCGCCACCCTGGGCGGAAACTGGACCTGGCGTATGCTCGATGGCGCCATCACCCGCGAGCTCGAGCACAAACTCACCGACTGGACCGAGACCTACTTCCGCATCCCGTCAGAAGCCGAAATCGAGCTTCCCCAATAGGAGCTACCGCGCCCGATCCCACCCCACCGTGTGGACGCGACCGTTTTTCCCGCGCGAGGCCACCCCAATCCCCTCGCGCGGGCTTCTTTTGAATTATTGACATGTAGACAACTCACCACAGGAGGAAACATGCCCCGTATCGATCTTGCGGATCTTGCCGAGCAGTCCTTTGGAACTTCGCTCGAGCAACTCGATGACCGCCGCATTTACAAACTGCTGGTCAAACTCGTGCAGGAGCGCTCTGCCGCCTGCCCGCTCAACAATGGCAAGAAAAAGCTCTATTACATCTCTGCTGAGTTTTTGATTGGCAAACTGCTGATCAACAACATGATCGACCTTGGCATCTATGCCGAGGTTAAAGACCAGCTCACCGCTGCCGGCCACGACCTCAACAAGATTGAGGAGTTTGAGGTCGAACCGTCGCTGGGCAACGGCGGCCTGGGCCGTCTGGCCGCGTGCTTCCTGGATTCCATTGCCACGCTGGGCCTTACCGGTGACGGTGTGGGCCTCAATTACCATTACGGCCTGTTCCGTCAGCGCTTTGCCGACAACCAGCAAAAGGCCGTCCCCGACGAGTGGCTTAGCGAGCAGGACATCCTGATCGATGACGACCGCTCCTACACCGTCGAGTTTGGCGATTTTGCCGTCACCTCCAAGCTCGTCAACATCGATGTGCCCGGTTACGGTCAGCCCACCAAGAACCGCCTGCGTCTGTTCGACCTGGCGAGTGTCGACGACGGCCTGGTCCCCGGCAGCTCCATCGACTTCGACAAGACGAAGATCGCCAAGAACCTCACCTTGTTCCTCTATCCGGATGATTCCGATGAGCAGGGCCGCCTGCTTCGCATCTACCAGGAGTACTTCATGGTGAGCAACGCCGCCCAGCTCCTGATCGACGAGGCCGTCGAGCGCGGCAGCAACCTGCACGATCTGGCCGACTACGCCGTGGTCCAGATCAACGACACGCACCCCACCATGGTCATTCCCGAGCTCATCCGCCTGCTCACCACCGAGCACGACATCGAGTTTGACGAGGCCGTTACCATCGTGCGCTCCATGGTCGCCTACACCAACCACACGATCCTTGCCGAGGCGCTCGAGAAGTGGCCGCTCGCCAGCCTGCAGAAGGTCTCGCCCGCCATCGCCGACATCATCGTCAAGCTCGACGAGGTTGCCAAGGCCGAGCACGACGACCCGCGTGTCGCCATCATCGACGAGTACGACACCGTCCACATGGCCCACATGGACATCCACTTTGGCTTCTCCATCAACGGCGTCGCCGCACTCCACACCAAGATCCTGGAGGACACCGAGCTTCATCCGTTCTACGAGATCTACCCCGAGAAGTTCTCCAACAAGACCAACGGCATCACCTTCCGCCGCTGGATCCAGGGAGCCAACCCCGCGCTCGCCAACCTGCTCGACGATGTGATCGGCACCGACTGGCGCAGCACCGGCGATCTGAGCAAACTCGCCAAGTTCGCCGACGACAAAGATGTTCTTGAGCGCCTGGCTGCCACCAAGACCGAGGCCAAGGCCATCATGCGCCAGTTCATGGCGCTCGAGCAGGGTGTGACCATTCCCTCCAACGCCATCATCGATGTTCAGGTCAAGCGTATCCACGAGTACAAGCGCCAGCAGATGCTCGCGCTCTACATCATCTGGAAGTATCTCGACATCAAGAACGGCAATAAACCCGAGCACCCCATCACCATCATCTTCGGCGGCAAGGCGGCACCTGCCTACACCATCGCCCAGGACATCATCCATCTGATTCTGACGCTGTCGCAGTGGATCGCCAACGACCCCGACGTGGCCCCCTACCTGCAGGTTGTCATGATCGAGAACTACAACGTCACCGCTGCTGAGCGTGTGATCCCCGCCGCCGATATCTCCGAGCAGATCAGCTTGGCCTCCAAGGAGGCGAGCGGCACCTCCAACATGAAGTTCATGCTCAACGGTGCTTTAACCCTGTGCACGCTTGACGGTGCCAACGTGGAGATTGCCGAGCTCGTGGGCGACGAGAACATCTATACCTTTGGTGCCTCATCCAAGCAGGTCGAGCAGCTCTACGCCGACGGCAGCTATAACGCCGGCGCACTCTACCGCAAGCCCGGTATCAAGCTGCTGGTGGACTTTATCACCAATCCTGCCTTTATGGCGACCGGCAACGCCGAGCGTCTGCAGCGCCTGCACGACGACATCAAGGGCAAGGACTGGTTTATGGCCCTGCTCGACATTGAGGAGTACATCCAGACCAAGGAGCGCGTGCTAGCCGACTACGAGGACCAGGACGCCTGGATGCGCAAGGCGCTGATCAACATCGCCAACGCCGGCGCCTTCTCGTCTGACCGCACGATCTCCCAGTACAACGACGAGATTTGGCACCTGAGCTAATTTCGTTTCCTTTACCCATCCTCTTGAAAGCGGAGTCGCGGCAACGCGGCTCCGCTTTTTGTGCCGATACGCCGGCCCGTGATTTGTCTCGACCAAACAATCTCGTTCTGTAACAGGTAGCTGCCGAAATCAGCCTCCCGTGTTACAGATCGAGATGAAAGGATAGGCAGCTCGATGCTGTCTCAATCTGTAACATCTAGACCCAATTTGGCCCTCCTCCTGTTACAGATTGAGACAAACTGACAGACGAACGGTCCCAACACAAAGAAAGGCTCCCCTCTCGCCCAGCGGACGGGAGGGGAGCCTTATATGTGACCACGGCAAAAGGATGGCAAAGCCGCAGTCGCCCAAAAGGAGGGCCTGATTGGATCGGGCCTAGATAAGGTTCTTGCCAGACACCTTATCGAAGAGATGGGTCGCGTTCTTCTCGAACTTGAACCAAATGGGGTCGCCCGCCTTGAGCGCACCCTTGGCCTCGAGATCGACGACGGGGATGATCAGGACAAACTGGCCGTCGGGAGACATCACATGAACGTGCTCGGTCGAACCCATGAGCTCGGTGACCTCGATGGTGCCCTGAAGCGCACCCTCCTCGCCCTTTTCGGCAAGCAGAATCTGCTCGGGACGTACGCCGGCCGTGATCTCCTTCACGTCGCCGCCGTCCCAATTAAGGGCGAGCTGAGCGCAGGTCTCGGGGGCCAGCGCGACATTCATGTCGTCGGTCTTGACGGTAAAGCCGTCGCCCGAGCGCACCAGCTGGGCATCGAAGAAGTTCATCTGCGGCACGCCGATGAAGCCGGCGACGAAGATGTTCGCGGGATGGTTGAAGACCTCCTGCGGCGTGGCGATCTGCTGGACAACGCCGTCCTTCATGACCACGATACGGTCGCCGAGAGTCATGGCCTCGGTCTGGTCGTGAGTAACATAGATGAACGTACCCTTGATCTCGTGGCGCAGCTTGATGAGCTCGGCACGCATCTGGTTACGAAGCTTGGCATCCAGGTTGGACAGCGGCTCGTCCATCAGGAAGACCTTGGGGTCACGCACGATGGCGCGGCCGATGGCGACGCGCTGGCGCTGGCCGCCCGAGAGCGCCTTAGGCTTGCGGTCGAGGTACTCGGTGATACCCAAGATCTCGGCAGCGGAGCGAACCTTGCGGTCGATCTCGTCTTTGGGGACCTTCTTGAGCTCAAGCGTAAACGCCATGTTCTCGTACACCGTCATGTTGGGGTACAGAGCGTAGCTCTGGAACACCATGGCGATGTCGCGGTCCTTGGGCGCCACGTCGTTGACGCGCTTGCCGTCGATGAGCACGTCGCCCGAGGTAATGTCCTCCAGGCCGGCGACCATGCGCATCGTCGTGGACTTACCGCAGCCAGAGGGACCAACGAGAACGACGAACTCCTGGTCGTGAACGGTGAGGTTGAAGTCCTCTACAGCGAGCACGCCATCCTCGGTAACCTTAAGGTTATGCTTCTTCTCCTCGGTCTTCTTCTTTTTGCCAAAGAAGCCCTTCTTTTTGGACTCGGTGTTGGGATACACCTTCTGAACATGCTTGAGAACGATCTCGGCCATGTCTTTACCTTTCGATGTGCGGCGCCGCGCTGAGGGGCGCCGCAGAAACTTGCAAAACAGTTACGGCATCAGCCCTTGACGGCACCTGCCACCACGCCGTCGATGATGTACTTCTGGCAGAGGATGTACATGACGACGATGGGGATAACAACCATCATGATGCAGGCCATCATGGGTCCGAGCTCGACGTGGCCGTAGCCACCGCGGAAGTACTGGATCAAGATAGGAATGGTCTTGTACTTGGTGGAGTCGAGCGTAAGGTAGGGCAGCAGGTAGTCGTTCCAGACCCACATGGTCTCGAGAATGCCGACCGAAAGATAGGTGGGCTTCATGATGGGAAGGACGATTTTAAAGAACACCTGGACCGGGTTGCAGCCATCAATCATGGCCGCCTCTTCGATCTCGAGCGGGATGTTCTTTACAAAGCCGGCGAACATAAAGACCGCCAGGCCCGCGCCAAAGCCCAGATAGATAAAGCAGATGTTGAACGGCGTGTTAAAGCCAATGCGGTCCGCCAAATTGGACAGCGTGAACATGAGCATCTGGAACGGTACGACCATCGAGAACACGAACAGGTAATAGAAGAAGTTCGAGATCTTGCTGTTGACGCGAACCACGTACCAAGCGCACATGGAGCAGCACACCAAGATCAGCACGACCGACGTGACCGTGATGATGAGCGAGTACATAAATGCCGAGGCAAAGCCCTGCTCGTTAAGGGCGTGCACGTAGTTTGCAAGGCCGTTGAACGTCTCGGGCGTGAGCAGATCGAACGCCGTGGTGGTGCTGATTGCGGTCGCTTTCTTAAAGGAATTGAGCGCAATCATAAACACGGGGTAGATCCACGCGAGCGACAGGATCGTAAAGAAAATCGAGAGCGCGCGGTTGATAACCTTATCGCGTTTCATTACTGCTGCACCTCCTTGGACCTCGTGGCCTTAAGCTGAATCATGGAGATGGCTACGACCAGGATGCAGAAGATAACCGCCTTGGCCTGACCGATGCCCTGCCATGCGATACCGGCACGCGAATAGAACGTGTTGTAGATGTTCAGGGCGAGCATCTCGGTGGAGTGCGCGGGGGCGCCGCCGGTAAGGGCGAGGTTCTGGTCGAACAGCTTAAAGCCGTTGGTGATGGACAGGAACAGGCAGATGGTGATGGTCGGCATCAGGTTAGGGATCTTAACCTTCCAAAACGTCTGCCATGCCGTGGCACCGTCGACCTTGGCGGCCTCGATGTAGTCGGACGGAATGGACTGCAGACCAGCGATGTAGATGATCATCATGTAGCCGACCTGCTGCCACAGGGTCAGGATGATAAGGCCCCAGAAGCCGGCAGCGGAGTTAAGGGCAATGAGCTGGGCGCCCACGTTGGAGAGCAGGCAGTTGATCAGGATCTGCCAGATGTAGCCCAACACGATGCCGCCGATCAGGTTAGGCATAAAGAAGATCGTACGGAAGATGTTGGTGCCTTTGAGCGCCTTGCGGGTGAGCGCCTGCGCAATTGCCAGGGCGATCACGTTGATGAGCACCGTCGACAGGAAGGCAAACGCCACGGTAAAGAAGAACGACGTGGCAAACTGCGGATCGGACAGCGCGCGCACGTAGTTCGCGATACCGACAAAGTGCGCGTTGTTAATGGTAATAAACTGGCAGAACGAGAGATAGAAGCCCTGGATAAAAGGGATCACGAACCCGATCATAAACGCCAGGCACGTGGGCAGCATAAAGAGCGGCCACCAGCGCTTGAGTGCTTTGCCCATAAAAGGGTCCTTTCAATATGCAGGGGGCGGGCAAACCGACGTCTGCCCGCCCCCTGTCGCTAATCAGATAGCTTGGGCAGCAACTGCTTACTCGGAAGCAGCCTTCTCGGTCTTCCAGCCATCGACGAAGGCGTTCTTGACGCCGTCCCACTTGGTGTTGTCGGCAGCATAAGCAATGAGAGCCTGCTTGAGGTTCTTCTTCCACTCCTCAGAGGGGATGTAGACGAAGTCCCAAGCGACGGTCTTCTTGCCGTCCTTGGCCATGGCAACGGCCTGCTGTGAGAAGACGTTGGTGGTCTCCTTGGCGCTCTTGAACGGAGCGGTCAGACCCATCTTGTCGGCGATGATGCTGGTGGCGGTGTCAGAAGTGACGCACCAATACATGAAGTCCTCGGTAGCCTTCTGAGCATCCTCGGAAGCCTGGGAGCTGACGCACCAGTAGTTCTCGCCGCCGGAGCACAGGCCCTGGTTCTCTTCGCCGTCGACGCCGATGTAGATCGGCAGCATGCCGAGCTGGTCGTCGGTCATACCGGCCTTGGTGAGGTCAGCGTATGCCCAAGAGCCGTTCTGATAGAAGACGGCCTTACCGGTTGCGAACTCGTTGGTGGCGTCGTCGCCGGTCTTGGAGGCAAGCTGCGAAGGATCGCAGGTGGAGTCGGTGATGTACAGGTCGAAGATCTGCTTAAAGTTGTCGAGATACTCGCCCTTGATCTCGTCGTCCTCCTGGTTGTGCTCCTTCTCGAACTCGTAGTAGAGCGGGAGGTTGGCGAGGTGGGTGGTGTAACGCCAGCTGGAGGAATCGTCCATGCCGGCAGAAGTGAAGGCGCCCTCAACGCCGAGCTCGTCCTTGCGGGCCTGAATGTCGTCAGCACAAGCCTTCAGCTTGTCGAAGGAGTTGATGTCCTCGGCCTTGTAGCCAGCCTTCTCGAGCAGCTGCTTGTTGTAGATGATGCCGTAGCTCTCCTGGACCCAGTCGATACCCAGATCCTTGCCATCGGACTGCAGAGCCAGGGAGTCGTCAATGAGCTCACCGCGGAGCTTGGTATCGGACAGGTCGGCGCAGTAATCCTTCCAGTTCTTAAGACCGGTGGGGCCGTTGACCTGGAACAGGGTCGGAGCGGAGCTCTTGGACATCTCGGACTTGAGCTTCTCTTCGTAGGTGTTGGAGGCGGCGGTCACGATCTTGACCTCGACGCCCTTCTCCTCCTTGTACGCCTTAGCGATCTCCTTCCACTCCTTGTCGACCTCGGGCTTGAATTGAAGGAAGTAGACCTCGGCAGCGTCACCAGAAGCAGAGGAGCCGGAGCCGGCGGAGCCACCGCAGCCCACGAGACCCAGGCCAAAGACTGTGGCCGCGGAGCCAGCGAAGCCCAGGAACTGCCTTCTGCTCATTTCGTTCTTCATTACAATCCACCCTTTCACACCGTGGCGGCACCCTTTGCCGCCGCCTTCGGAGATTGGTTCGGGGACTTTGCCCCTTTTTCTGATTTGTACAATACGCTATTTGGCTAGTTGTTTGAACAAGTATTGTTAGAGCGGTAGAAAAACTTCGGTGAACGGTTCCTGATACATTCGTACTTGACAAATATTGTCTAAACAATTAAAGCGCCCCGTGCGGCCGATATCCCATCGACTGCACGGGGCGCTTCATATCGAAACGCAAGCTTATGCGTCTGTTACCTATCGCTTGGAATTGATGCGGTAATGGAAGATCTCGGGGTGTGTGCGAGCATGCGTCACCTCAAACAAGATGCCGTCCGAGGTGTACGACTGACTCTCCATGACGGCAACGCAGTTGTATTTGCCGAGGTCAAGATAGCTGCAGTCTTCATCGTTGGCGAGCTCGACACTCACCGTACGGCGACTCGCCATCACTTTGATGCCGCGCTTGTGCTCCAGATAGTCGTAGATAGATTCTGCCGCGATCTCGGGGGTCAGACCCTTGGCAATCGACTCCAAAAAGTAGCCATGGTCCACTTGGCGCGCGCTGCCGTTGAGGCTTCGGACACGCACTACGCGAATCAGCTCCTCGCCCACCTTAAAGCCCAGGCGACGAGAGAGCTGCTCGGTGCAGACCAGATGTTCAAAGGACTTAACGTCCGTCGATGCAACGGCATTGTTGCGCTTTGCAAATTCGCCAAACGACTCGACTTCCTCGAGTGCGCCCAACATGTCGGTTTCGCCCTTGAGCCAAATAACGCGCACGCCCTTGCCGTGTATGGGCTGCACAAACATCTCGTCGGCCAGCATGCTCAAGGCGCGGCGGACGGTATTGCGCGTGCAGCCAAATTCCGCAGTCAGCTCGGCTTCGGTTGGCAGCATCTCCTGAAACGCATAGGTCCCGTTAATGATGCGCGAACGGATCTCGCGGTAGATTCCTTCGTAAATCGCTTTTGGCATGGCTTCACCTCCAATGAATATGTATGGCTAGGCACGATAGCATTTCTTGGGGTTGTTTAAACCGTCTATCGGCAAAGCACGGATTATTTACCGTCGACGGTTCCCCCGGCACCCAAATCGGACCGAATCAAAACCGTCAATGCGGCAAGCAGCCAGTCCTCTACAATGAGTTCATTGTTTAAACGTTCTTGCTCGCACAGCATGCTGCATCCGGAAGGCATATTATGCTGCAGAAAATCCAACGCTTTGGCGGGGCAATGTTCGCGCCCGCCATGCTGTTTTCCATATCGGGCCTTATGGTCGGCGTCTCCGCCCTCGCAACGTCTGCGGACATCGTCGGCGACCTCGCCGTATACGGAACCCCTTGGTATGTTTTTTGGGCTATCATCCAGCGCGGCTCGTGGACGGTCTTTAAACGCCTCCCACTGCTTTTTGCCGTAGCTCTGCCCATCGGCCTTGCCCAAAAGCAACCGGCGCGCTGCTGCTTCGAGGCACTCGTGGCCTATTTTGCCTATTGCTTCTTTTTGAGCGAGATCATTAAGCTGAGCGGCGACAACCTTGGACTTAAGTACCCGTCGTCTTTGACCTCCGCCAGCGGCATCACCGTCATCGACGGCATCAAGACGCTCGACACCGGCATTATCGGCCCGCTGGCGGTATCGGCCACCGTCGTCGCCATCCATGACCGCTTCTACGATGCCAAGGTTCCCGATTGGCTCGGTACTTTCTCGGGCTCCTCGCTGGTCTACCTCATTAGCTTTTTTGCCGTATTCGCCCTTGCCGCTATCTCGGCCGCCATCGTGCCCATCGTATACGCAATGACCGAAACACTGCGCCATGCACTTACGGGCGTCGGTCCCTTCGGCGTGGGCGCCTTTGTGTTTTTAGAGCGAGCACTCGAGCCCGTGGGGCTGCATCACCTGCTCTACATGCCAATCT
Organism: Collinsella sp.; assembly: GCA_048429085.1. Taxonomy (GTDB): domain Bacteria; phylum Actinomycetota; class Coriobacteriia; order Coriobacteriales; family Coriobacteriaceae; genus Collinsella. Next base: position 8,479 of record DBFOPE010000027.1, on the reverse strand, counting down.
ACTACGACAATTTGGTTATTACCGATGGCATCTACGCCACGTGGACCAACTTGCTTCCCATCCTCTCGCACAGCACGCGCCCCCTCAACGAGCTAGCGCCCTGGGCTGGTTTCACCGCCACCGGTTGGGTCAAGCTCTTTGGTCTTCCCGCCATCGCCGGAGCGTTCTACACCACGGCCAAGCCCGAACGCCGTGCCAGCCTCAAGACCATCCTTCTGCCCGCCATCGTCGCCTCGATGGTCTGCGGCGTCACCGAGCCGCTCGAGTTTCTCTTTATGTTCACCTATCCCGGACTCTTTTTGCTCTACGCCGTCCTATCCTCCTGCCTTGCCATGGCCATGAACTTCTTTGGCGTCGTCGGCATCTTCTCGGGTGGCCTTATGGAGATGGCTGCCTTCAACTTTATCCCGCTCATGCGGACGCATGCCGGCTCCTACCTTTTGGCACTCGGAATCGGACTCGTCTTTAGCGTCATCTTCTTTCTGAGCTTTCGAGGTCTTATCCTGACCTTTGACCTTAAAACCCCGGGACGCGAGGACTACATTGCCGGCAACACGGCGCTCTCGCGCTTGACGGGAAACGACGTTGACGAAAAGCGCTTATCCGAAGCCGGCGCTTCCGACTGCCAGGCATCACAAGATCGTCTGCTCGCCGAGCAGGTTGTGGCGCTTCTGGGCGGCGTCTCCAACATTGTGGGCGCAACCAACTGCGCCACGCGGCTGCGCGTCGAAGTCGCGGACCCTTCTATCGTCGCGGACAACGCAACCTTTGTCGCAGCGGGCGCCAAAGGCCTCATCGTCACCGGCAAGACCGCCCAGGTAATCATCGGCGTCTCGGTCCCCCGCGTCAAAGAGCACTTTGATCAGATTATGGGACTCGAACCGGATTTTGCATTTGCCACCCCGCTTTCTCATGCCGCCGATGACGCCAAAAAGCATGGCAATATCTGCTTCTTCGACATCGACGGTACGCTTGCCTGGCAAGATCCCAAACTTGCCCAAGAGCTCCCCGAGGGCGAGCGAGACCTTTCCCCCTATCCCAACGAAACGGTTGCACAGGCAATTCGCACGTTTGTCGCCAACGGCAACAGAGCCTTTATCTGCACGGGGCGCACCCTCAGCTGCATCCATCCCAAGCTGCTCGAGCTGCCGTGGGCGGGCATCGTATGTCTCGCGGGCGGCTACGCCGAACTCGAGGGACGCATCGTACGAAATGCGGCCATAAACCCCGGTCTGCTACAGCGCCTTGCCCCCTATCTCGAACAATCGGGTGAGGTCATTCGCTTTGAGGGTATCGACCGCGTCGTACGCATGAGCGCAGATGCCCCCGAGACGTACGGATACGCGCGCACCGTGGGCGACGCCGTCACGCAACTCAAGCACTACAACGCTTATAAAATTCTTATGTCCACACCGCTCGCCAACCGCATCGCCCAAGATGAAAAGCTTGGGCCTCTGCTCTGCCTCAACGAGCTCGAACTCGAGGTCACGGAAATCTCGCCTTGCGAGTGCACCAAACGGGCCGGAATCAAGGCCGTGCTTGACGCCCTGGGGCCAGATCACGGCACTGTGTACGGCATCGGCGACGCAAGCAACGACATCGCCCTCATGGAGGCGGTCGATGTTGGCGTCGCCATGGGCAACGCGCCGGACTTCCTCAAGGAAAAGGCCGACTACGTCACCGACAGCTTCGACCACGACGGCGTCGTCACCGCGCTCGAGCACTTTGGACTTATCTAGCCGCGCCTCTTGCCGCATTTGCGACAACATGGCTCAATCGTCTTCAACCGCCGCGCTCGATGCCCTAATGTGGCAATATGTTGTCTGCATAACGCAACGATGCAACCTAAGAAAGAATGCGAGAACCCGTGTCCAGTCCGTTTACCAGCTTTTTAGCCCAGCATTTTGACCAGATTAACGACTATCTGGCCACGTTCTTTGACGGACAGGCGACCTCTGCCGATATCGAGCGCTACCTGTATGGCCCGCTCTCGGCATTTACGGCCAATGCCGGCAAGCGCCACCGCCCGCTCATCTGCATGCTCGCCGCCACCGCGGTAGGCGGCAGCTTTGAGAGCGCCCGAAGCGCGGCGGCGGCCATCGAGCACTTTCAGTCGGGAGCGCTTATCCATGACGACATCGCCGACAACGGCCAGCTGCGCCGCGGCAAGCCCTGTATGCACCTTACCGAGGGTACGGGACTTGCCATCAACTGCGGCGACCTAGCGCTCACCATGGTTACCAAGACGGTTCTCGACGACCCCACGCTCGAGGCAGACGTGAAGCTCCGCGTGCTCCACGAGCTCACCGAGATGATCGTTCGCACCATCGAGGGTCAGGCGCTCGACCTGGGCTGGGTCCGCGATGGGCGCTTTGACATCTCGGTCGACGATTATCTGGACATGGCGACGCACAAGACCGCGTACTACAGCGGAGCCACGCCACTTGCCGCCGGAGCCATTATCGGTGGCGGCAGCGAAGACCAGATTGAGGCGCTGCGTACCTTTGGCCTGCACACGGGCCTTGCCTTTCAGATCCAAGATGATCTGCTCAACCTTATTGGCACCAAGGAGGCCGCCAACAAGGACTTCCGCACCGATATCACAGAGGGCAAGCGCACGCTCGTCGCCGTGCATGCCCTGTCAGACGAGCGTTATCACGACGAAGTCGAGGCAATCCTTTCCTCGGGCACCGAGGACCCCGCGCAACTCGCACGCGCCGTGGAGATCTTCCAGCAGACCGGCTCTGTCGATTTCGCCCACACTTACGCACTCAACCTGACTGCCAAGGCCAAGGCCGCTATCGAAGGTGTCGAGCTCGACCCGCATGCACGCGAGCTGTTCGACTCCATGGCAGATTTCTTTGTGGAGCGCCTTAACTAGCGGGGGTTATAAAACCTGTCAGCAGCGCATTTGGGTACAACTTGCTACACTGTTGAGTGCATGTTTATGCAACCCTTTGCGTTGTCTATCCGACACACGCTCAAATAGTACGAATGGTACGCCGAAAGGGGTTCGTTCATGGAACCTATCACAACGGGCATGCAGGGAGCAGCCGTCGAGGACGTCCAGTCCCGCCTTCTGCAGCTCGGCTATACAATCGATGACGCCGAGGTCGCCGACAAGCGCTTTGGCACCACCACCGAGCAGGCTGTTGGCACCTTTAGGCTCGACAGCGGCCTTGCCGCTGGCTACGCCGTCGATATCCCCTGTTGGAGCGCCCTGGTAGACGCCTCGTATAAGCTGGGCGACCGCACGCTTTATCTGCGCATGCCCAATTTCCATGGTGCCGACGTTCGTGCCCTGCAGAGGGCACTCAACGTTTTGGGTTTTGCCTGCGGTGAGGACGACGGCTACTTTGGCCCGCACACCGAGGCGGCCTTGCAGCAATTCCAAGAAAATGTCGGCCTGTTTGCCGACGGCATGGCATTCCAGGATACCTACGCCTATATCAACCGTCTGCATCACGTGTGGGAGGGCAAACCCTCGGTTACCGAGGCCGAGTCGCGCATCGGCTTTGCCCGCGCCGCCAACGTGCTCGAGCGCTTCCAGATTGCCGTCATCGGTGAGGACCCCATCGCACGCAGCGTTGCATCGCGCATGTGGAACATCGCCACGGCGACGACCGACAACAGCGGCATGATGCTTTGCGATTCCGAGGTTCCGACCGACGTGGACCTGGTACTCGAGATCGCAAGCGATGAGCTGCCCGCAGATGCAGCGCCGCGCGCCACGATCGCCCTTGCCGAATGTCACAACCTGGCGCAGCGCATCCGCACCGCTAATGTCGCCGCGCAGCAAAAGCCCGCGCGCATCCGCATTGAGCTCACGGGCATGACGCGCTACAACGGAACCTTCACCGCAAGCGATGCACAGACACTCGCTGTACGCCTGCTCGATGGCGTTTGCGATGCCCTCGCAGATTAGGTAAACTAGACGAGCTGCTTTTGGGCAGCACCACACATTGGGACGTAGTTCAACGGTAGAACTCCGGTTTTTGGTGCCGGCTGTTGGGGGTTCGAATCCCTCCGTCCCAGCCAAGGTAACTGAGCGCCCCGGGCTTTTGAACTGCACCCCAAAACTTGGACGGCTTAAATAAGAACTACGCCGCAAGGGGCTGGTTCCGGAACTCCTCCGGGGTCAGCCCCTTCAGTTTAACCTGCCTTCGCCTCGTGTTCCAATGGGCGACGTACGCGTCCAGGTCCGCCTTGAAGGACTCGAAGTCCGGCCACGTCCTTCCACGGAAGAACTCGTCCTTCATGTGGCCGAAGACCTGCTCGGTGGCGCCGTTGTCGATGCAGTTGCCCTTTCTGGACATGCTCTGGACGATCCCGGCGTCCTTCAGCCTCCCGCACCATGCGGCGTGCTGGTACTGCCAGCCCATGTCGCTGTGGAGCACCGGCGTCGCGCCCTCGGGCATCTTCGCCAGCAGCTGGTCGAGCAGCTCGGCCTGCTGCGCCATGTCCGGGCTGGTCGACGTCGACCACGCGACTATCTCCTTGCTGCCGAAGTCGTACACCGGCGCGAAGTAGGCCTTGCCCCAGGGCTGCTTGAACTCGGTGACGTCGGTGCCCATCTTCTGCCACGGCCCGTCGGCGGCGAAGTCGCGCCCGATGACGTTCTCGAACGTCTCGCCCACGACCCCCCTGTACGAGTTGTACCTATGGTAGTCGGTCTCGCGGCGGATGCCGCAGCGGACCCCCATCTCCCGCATCATCTTGAGCACGGTCTTGTTGGCTATGCGCGCGCCCAGCTCGGCGCGCAGGCACATGGCGACCTGGCGGTGGCCGCACCCGTTGGCCGTGCGCGAGAAGATCTCCGCCACCGCGTCCCGCAGCTCCGGGCGCGTCGGCCTGGCCGGGTGCGACAGCGCGTAATAGTAGCTGGACCGGGCCAGGCCGGCGCATTCCAGCAGGCTCCCCAGCTTGCACCCCTCCGCGCGCAGGGCGCTCACGGCCTCGACCTTCGCCCTGGTCAGAGCCCGTCCCTCTCGACCAGGGCACGCAATTTTTTTAGGTAGGCCACCTCGGTCTCGAGCCTTCGGCAGCGCTCCTCGAGCTCCTGCTCGCGGGTGCGCCCGCGCGACTTGGGGCCGGACCCCTTCGGCCTGCCCCTGGGCTTGGGCCTGAGCGCCTCGGCGCCGCCCTCGCGGTAGAGCGCGCACCATCTCTTGAGCGGCGCCAGGGACATGACCCCGAACGCCTTCATGGCGTCCTGCTTGCCCATGCCGCCGTCGACCACGGCCGAGGCGGCGGCGACCTTCTGCTCGTATGTGTACCCGGTCTGCTTGCCGTCCATGGATAGCAGCACCTCGCTTCCGAACGACCGGTATACGTAGAGCCATTGTCTCACGGTGTTGCGCGGGACCGACAGCGCCTTCGCCGCCGACTTGAAGCCGTGCCCTCGCTCGAAGAGCCCGATCGCCGCCTTCCTGGCCTCGATGTCGTGTTTCACTCTCAAGTCGACACGCATAAAAAGCCTCCCATTTCTCGTGTCCAAGAAATGGGAGGCAGTTCATTTCATCAGCCCGGGGCGCTTTCTTGTGGGCATGCGGAGGGATTCGAACCCGCAAGGGTGCGGAGCTGAGGAAACGCGAAGCGTTTTCCAGCGCAGCACGCAAGGAGCGGAGCGACGCAGCGGGGCGCGGCCGCCGGCAGGCGGACGCGGAATCCCTCCGTCCCATATCAGCCATGAGCGCCTTACATCAAGAAATATCAGCCCAGTTCCGAAAAGCGAGCCGCATATAACAACCAAGTAGCCACAGGCCCCGGGAGAGCGGGGACACCGGCTTAGGTTTATCGCGAGTTCCGCACGCAAAGAAGGCCACTTAATGTGGCCTTCGTCTTGCGCAGGACTGTAGAGCAGGAAACCTAAGCCGGTGTCCCCGCTCTCCCGGGGCCGACGGAACTAATTGTTCAGCATGCGGTCGAAGCTTCCCGAGTCGCCATCCCGATAGTCGGCGGTCATCAGAATCTCCTGCGGAATGCGACCGCCCTCGCGCAGCACATTGCGGAACTGTACGCGCGTGACCATAGGCAGATCCTTGATTGTCGCCGCCAAATTCTGCGGCACACCCTGATTAGCAGCCGCAGGCTCGCACTCGCCGCCAGCTTTCACGCGGCGCTTGTGCTCGGCGAGCATGGCACGATACATGCCGGCATGCAAGCGAATCTCAACCACATTGGCATTGCGGGCCTGCTCGACGATGCGCGCACCCTCTCGGTCGATATCGCCCACGTAGTAGACATAGTTAAAGCGATAGCCGATCTCGGCCAGATAATCATCCAGTGCGTGCGAGACGCTCGCCTTGCAGCCACCGCCAAAGATCCCGCCACCCACCTTGGTGCCAAAAAGCTTAGCGTGCTTGCGGCCGCGTAGGAGCTTGACGATCTCGTCATAGGTGTCTAGGTTCTCGACCATAATGAACGGCTTGTCGGCGCCCAGCGTAAAGAAACCCGTAAAGTGCACGGGGCGGTTGGGGGCGACCTTAATCGCCTGCATGCTGATGCCCTTTTCGGTCATACGCCGAATCAAGCGCTCGCCGTGCTTGCCGTCAAAGGCCTTCTCATCGTTAAAAATCTGGTAGGCGCGCTGGCGACGCGAGGCAACCGGCGTATCGGCACCGCGGTTCTGCTCAATCCATGCCTGGATAATCGCAATCTCCTCCGCGATTTTGCGATTGGACATTTCGTTGTGCTGAGCGCGCTGCGGCGTCTTTTTACCGTCCTTGCCTTCAACCCTTACAATCTGGGTCTGCTGCTCCTTAATCTTGGAGAGCGCCGTAGGCGTGGGGACAACCTTGAGCAGCTGCCTGCCCAGCACGTGGGCCAAGGCAAATGCCGAAACCTCGCCGTGGACAGTCGGCTCAGACCGCTGGGCAGCATTATCGGCCGCGGCAGGCTCAGCCTGTGCACGGGGCTTACGCTTGGAATCTGCCCGGGTGTTGCGTTCCTGCTTGGGCGCGGACGAGTGCTTTTGCGGACGATCAGACTTAGTCTCCTTCGCCGGCTGGCGCTTGACCTGATCCTCCGGAGTCTCGACCTTCTCATCTCTGATTTGTGTCGTTGCCTTCTCGGCCGCGGCCTCGGCATTTGAGCCACGACCGCCGCGGTGACGACGACGGGGCTTGCTTGAGGCGCTCTCCCCCGCCTGCTTATCAGCGGACTGTTGAGCTTTGGCCTCGGTGTCAGTCGCAGGCTGCGACTCGGAAGGTTGCTGCTCGCGAGCCGCCGGCTCAACGGTTTTCTCGGTTTGTTCGACCTTCTCGGCCTGAGCGGTCGAAGCCGGATTGCCCTTCTCCTGACGCTTTACGGGGTACGCGCGACCTGCAAAGCCGCGACCGGGACGACACGAACTCGGAGCCCTCTTGGCAGACTCCTCAGCATCGTCTGTAACCTCGGAAGGCTCTTCAACCTCATGCGCGACATCCTGCTGCGCAGCCTTAAAGTGAGCACCACGACGACGCTTGGGCTCTTGGGCCTCCACGGGCTTTTGCTCCTTCGCAGGCTTCTGCGACTCGGCAGCAACCTCGGTCTCAACAGTCTCGGTATCGAGCTCGTCCTTTTGAGCCACGGCGCGACGGAAGCGCTCCTGCTGGGCACGGCGCTGCGCATCGCGCTTGCCGCCCCCGCCAAAACCGCCGCGGCCCGCCTTGGCCGTAAAGGCGCGAACGACGCTCTCGTCAAGCAGCTCATCGGTGTCGACGTTCTCGCGCGGAGCCGTTTCCACCGCAACAGGCGCCTCGACAACGTCCTCGACGGCCTCTTCGGCAGCCTCGGCAGGCTGCTCCTGGACATCGCGAATCTCGGCATTAATGGTATAGAACGCTGGGCGCCCGTTAACGCCGCTGCCCTCGATCTTGGTAACGATCTTTGCCGCGATAAGTTCATCGCGCATCGCCTTGGTGTCACATTCCTTATCGACGGAACGGAAAATCTGTGCCAGCGCGCTCGACTTGATCTTGAGCGCCTTGCGGCAGAGCAGGTCGTAGGCAACCAGCTTGGCACGCTCGGCAGAAAGCGACGTCTGGCTGCTCAGACGCTCAGCCAGGGCATCGACGTTGTTTTGGTTATCGGAATATACCGTCTTGGCCACGGGGCCCCTTTCATATGTACACATATACGTCTATATGGTACAACGCACGCCCCTATCCACGCAAAACATCTGCGAGAACACCCGGGCACACTAGCTTTTGCATGGAAAAAGGCCGAGCCCGCGCAGTTGCGGACCCGGCCTTTCCGAGTCATATAGATGTGACGTTCAATCCCTTAGATCGATTAGGCCTTGGCGGCCTCGGCGCCTGCGGGAGCCTCGGCAGCAGCAGCGCGACCATACTCGGCCTTGCCCATCTCGGACCACTCGGGCTCCTCGTCGGGCATGGAACCGGCCTCCTTGCCGAAGAACTCCTTGAGGCAGTTGACGGCAACGATGAGGCCCAGGACCATCAGCAGGACGGCAAAGACGAGCTGCAGGCCCTTGGTG
>DBFOPE010000026.1:0-18533 GCA_048429085.1 Collinsella sp. | reverse complement strand
CTCCTTATAGGGCTCGGCCTGCTTGGAGCGATCGAGGGCACGACGAATCTTGGCCGTAGAGACCATCTCCATCGTGCGCGTGATCTGCTTGGTCGTGGTAACCGAGGAGATTCGCTTCTTAATGTCGCGAAGGTTGGCCATAGGGCTTAGTTCTCCTCTGATCCAGTCGTATCGGCATGGTGCTTTGCCATGAACTGCTGCTTAAAGTCGCCGATGACGCGCAGGAGCTCAGCCTTGGTGTCATCGTCGATCTTCTTGGCGCGAACCTTGTCGAGCAACGAGCCAAAACCGTTGTCCATGTACTCGATGAGCTCGGCACGGAAGGGAAGCACGTCGGCGATCTCGAGATCGTCGAGGAAGCCCTCGTTGCCGGCAAACAGCGTAACGATCTGCTCGGAAACCTCAAACGGCTTGTAGCGCGGCTGCTTAAGGAGCTCGGTCATGCGAGCGCCGTGGGTAAGCTGCTTCTGCGTAGCCTCGTCAAGGTCGGAACCGAACTGCGTAAAGCCGGCGAGCTCCTGATACGAAGCGAGGTCCAGGCGAAGGTTGCCGGCAACCTGCTTCATGGCCTTGGTCTGAGCGTCACCACCGACGCGGGACACGGAGATGCCCACGTCGACTGCCGGGCGCTGGCCCTGGAAGAAGAGCTCGGACTGCAGGTAAATCTGACCATCGGTAATGGAAATGACGTTTGTCGGAATGTAGGCCGAAACGTCGCCGTCCTGGGTCTCGATGATCGGCAGGGCCGTCATGGAGCCGTAACCGTTCTTCTTGGACATCTTGACGGCACGCTCGAGCAGACGAGAGTGCAGGTAGAAGATGTCGCCAGGATAGGCCTCGCGTCCGGGCGGACGATGCAGCGTCAGCGACATCTGACGGTAAGCCACGGCCTGCTTGGACAGGTCATCGTAGATGACAAGCACGTGACCGCCGGGGTTGGTCTCGCTGGCGGGCTTACCGTCCTCGCCGTTGTACATGAAGAACTCGCCGATAGCGGCACCGGCCATAGGCGCGATGTACTGCATAGGGGCAGAATCAGCAGCGGTTGCCGAAACGATGATGGTGTAGTCGAGCGCACCGTGCTGAGCGAGGGTCTCGCGGATGTTGGCAACCGTGGAGGCCTTCTGGCCGATGGCGACATAGATGCAGACCATGCCCTTGCCACGCTGGTTGAGGATAGCGTCGATGGCGATGGCGGTCTTACCGGTCTTACGGTCGCCGATGATAAGCTCACGCTGGCCGCGGCCGATAGGCACCATGGAGTCGATAGCCAACAGGCCGGTCTGAACCGGCTCGCACACCGGGGTACGGTCGATGACACCGGGGGCCTTGAACTCGATGGGGCGACGATGCGTGGCGACGATGTCACCCAGGCCGTCGATAGGCTGGCCGAGCGGATTGACGACGCGGCCGAGCATGGCACGGCTCACGGGGATATCCATAATGCGGCCAGTGGTGCGGCACTCGTCGCCTTCCTTGATGGCGTCGACGGCACCAAACAGAACGGCGCCGACCTCGTCACGGTCAAGGTTCTGGGCGAGGCCGAAGACGGTCTCACCGGTATCGGAGCTCTTGAACTCCAGAAGCTCGCCTGCCATGGCGCTCTTGAGGCCGGAGACGCGCGCGATGCCGTCGCCTACCTCGTCGACCGTTGAAACCTCATGCGTATCGACCGTCGCGGAGAGGCTCGTGAGCTGCTCCTGCAGTTTCTTGGCGATATCCTGGGCATTGAGGGTTTCGGACATTAGGCTTCACCTCCGTACGTATTAGCAGAGTTTGCGAGGGTCTCCTGCGCGACGCGCAGCTGCGTCTTGACGGAGATGTCACGACGCTCGCCGCGGGCCTCGAGCACCAGGCCGCCCACGATAGACGGATCGACCTGCTCGATAAGGAACACCTTGCGGCCGAAGTCCTGCTCGCATTTCTTAGTGATGGTTTGACGCAGCTCGTCGTCGAGCGGGATCGCCGTGGTGACGGTCACGCCCACTACATCCTCGTCTTCCTCGGCAACATACTTAAAGGCAGCTGCCACCTCGGGAAGAAGGTCGAGCTGGTCGCGCTTGGACATGGTGTCGAGCACGGCGATGATCTCGGGACTGGCGGAAGCCAGGCGCTCGATCATCTCGAGGTCCTCGAACACATGGTTCTCGGCCTTGGCGGCTTCCATGAGGGAGCGCGCGTAGGTCTCGAGCACCTTGTCCTGATAGCGGCTAGTCGGCATTCAGGCTACCTGCTTCCTGGATGTAGCGCTCGATGAGCTTCTTCTGCTCGGTCTCGTCCTCGAGTGCCTCGCCCACGATCTTGGTGGCGACGGCGACGGACAGGTCGGCGATGGAGCTCGCGGCACCGGCGTAGATGGACTTGCGCTCGTCCTCGACGGTCGTGTGGGCCTTGGCGATAATCTCCTCGGCCTCCTTGTGAGCAGCCTCGATGATACGGGCGCGCTCGGACTCGGCGTCCTTACGGGCCTCGAGAACGATGTCGGCAGCCTGACGACGGGCGTCGGTGACGATCGAGTCGGACTCAGCGCGCTTGGCGATAGCCTCCTGCTTGGTCTTCTCGGCCTCGTCGAGGCTCTCCTCGATCTTCTTGCCGCGCTCCTCCATGGTTTTCATGATGCCCGGCAGGGCGACCTTGGCCAGCACGATCCAGATGATCAGGAAGGCGATAAGCGCCGGGATGAACTCCGCCATCTTAGGGATTAGGATGTCCGCACCGGCAGCGCCGTCCTCGGCGAACGCGGAAACCGGCATAAGCAGCGCGGCCGCGGACGCGGAGAGTGCGATCGCGCTCTTCTGGGATGAAAGATTCATACTTGACGCTCCGTGCTATTTAACGATCAGCGCGACAACGAAGCCGATCAGAGCCAGAGCCTCGCCGAAGGCGGAGCCCATGATGAAGACGGTGAACACGCGGCCCTGGACCTCAGGCTGACGGGCCATAGCACCCGTAGCACCCAGAGCAGACAGGCCGATAGCAAGACCAGCGCCGATAACACCGAGACCGTAACCGATAACTCCCACGATTCCTCCTTTGTCGTGCGTGTCTTATTTCACGCAGGATAACCTTTTTTATAACTGCCGGGCTCCATGGGTACGGGCACCGGCGGTTTAACGAATTGCCTTACCTTTAAGACGCGAACGGGAGACTACTCCTCCTCCGCGACCTCCTCTGCCTCGGAGACATACACGGCGGTAAGGACCGTGAAGACGTAAGCCTGGATGGCGCCGACCACAAGCTCGATCGCGTAGATCAGGATGAGGATGGCAAGCCAGGCAAGCGAAGGCAGGGCGCCGACGGCGTGAGCCGCGGAAGCCTGCTGAAGCAGCGGCTGCATGAACATGCTCGCCATGATGGCGAACGAACCCATGACCACATGTCCTGCGAACATATTGCAGAACAGACGGACGGCGAGCGTGATGAGGCGCAGGAAGGTCGAAAAGAGCTCGACGACCCACACGAGCACGTTCATCGGGAAGCTCACGCCCTCCGGGGCGAGGCTCTTAATGTAGCCGATCACGCCGTGAGCCTTGCATCCGTAGTAGATGAAGTACACGAAGGCGAAGATGGCGAGCGCGGCGGTGGAGCCGATTGCGCCGGTGCCGGGCTTCATTCCCGGGATCAAGCCGATCATGTTATTGATCAGGATGAACAGGAAAAGCGAGCACAGGAACGGGAAGTGCTTCTTCCAGTTCTCACCCACGACGCCCTTGCCGATATCGTTCTCGACGTACTCGATGATGTACTCGAAACCGTTGACGAAGAAGCCCTTGGGAACCAGGGTCTGCTTCTTCTTGAACACGGCCAGGACGATCAGGAGCACGATCGTGGAGACGATCAGCCAAAACGAGTACTGCGTGATGCCGCAGCTCAGATCGCCCACGACAGGGGTGGAGCTGAACTCGCTGACCAGATGATTAATCTCATCAGGCAGCTTTTCAAAAATTTCCACGACTTACCTTTCGACCTCATGAGGATCTCGCAGCGCCTTGGCGACGCGAACCGTGCAGGCGGCCATAAAGGCCACGAAGCCGATCGCCTCGCCCAGGAGGAACATGCGAAATGCCTCTCCGAACAACACAAACACAACCAAGGTAAAGACGAGCAGGGCGATTGCCGAGACCGCCAGACTCACCATACCCTTGAGCATGTCCGCATTCTGCTTATCGTCAAGAACCGGCTTGAGCGTAAAGACAAAGGGAAGGAAGGCAATTGCGCCCGCGATGGCGCCTGCAACGATAGCGAGCAGATCGGCTACCTGAAACACTGGCGTCCTCACTTTCCTTTTTAACGCCTCACAGAACAGTTCCCGCCAAACATTGGTGACTATTGTACGAGCCAATCGCTAAAGTACAACCGAAAAAGCATCGGTTAATACGCACCTGTTCGTTTTCTTAAGACCTTCTTTATGCCGCAGGTACGGTAATACGTTTTTTCGCGAACCCCTCTGGGCTAAACGTCCGTTAACAGGAGTGCGCGTGAACGTCTTTTACTCGCCCGCGCGCACCATTTCTTCGTATTTGTGACCGTAGCCGACAAGGCCCGACGACTACAGCGTGCCGTAGATACGGTCACCGGCATCGCCCAGGCCGGGAACGATGTAGGCGGCCTCGTTGAGGTGGTCGTCGATGGCGCAGGTATAGATATGCACATCGGGATCTTTCTCGGTCAGCGACTTGAGGCCCTCGGGGGCCGCGACGATGCACAGCATGCGGATGTCCTTGACACCGCGCTCGCGCAGATAGCTGATAGCCATCTCGGCAGAACCGCCCGTGGCGAGCATGGGATCGACGACCAGGCAGATGCGCTGGTCGATATCCTTGGGCATCTTGCAGTAATACTCGTGCGGCTCGTGGGTGACCTCGTCGCGCTCCATGCCGATGTGGCCCACGCGGGCAGAGGGCACCAGGTCGAGGATGCCGTCGACCATGCCAAGGCCCGCACGCAGGATGGGGACGATGGCGAGCTTCTTGCCGGCAAGCTGTTTGAACGTGGCGGTGGTGATGGGAGTCTCGACCTCGACGTCTTCCATAGGCAGGTCGCGCATGGCCTCGTAGCCGTCAAAAAGCGCGAGCTCGCGTACGAGTTGGCGGAACTGGTTGGTGCCGGTCGACTTATCGCGCAGGATCGACAACTTGTGCTGGACGAGCGGATGGTCGACAAGCGTCACGCGGGACGCATCGTAGGTAACGGTCATGGGTTGATTGCCCCTTTCGTTGCGGCCGCAAAACGACCTTGCTGACATGACGCACAGCGATGTTGCCGCCGCCCGCCATGCATAAGTTTAGCGGTTTGTTGTATCGAGTGCCCCGTCGCAGCCCTATTGAGCGGCGCTGAGCGAACGCCTGACCGCATCGTGCCAACCGTCCAGGTTGTGCTCGCGACGCTCAACGGACATATGGGGATGGAATGTCTTGACGATCTGGGTGTTTTGCTCCAGCTCCTCCAGATCCTCCCAATACCCAACCGCGAGGCCCGCCAGATACGCGGCACCGATCGCCGTTGTCTCCACCGACTCACATTGCAGTACGGGGATATCCAGCAAGTCTGCCTGGAACTGCATGATGAACTCGTTGCGCGAGGCGCCGCCATCGACGGACAGGCGCTCGATCGAAAGACCCACGTCCTGCTCCATGGCACGCAGCACGTCATAGCTCTGATAGGCCATGGACTCGCAAGCGGCACGCACGATGGTCGCGCGACTCGAGGCGCCGGTCAGACCGCATACGATGCCGCGGGCGTGCGCGTCCCACCAAGGTGCACCCAAGCCCGCAAAAGCGGGGACAAAGTAGCATCCCTCGTTGTCGCTGATCGAGGAGGCGAGCCGTGCCGATTCGGATACGTTGGAGATAACGCCCATGTTGTCGCGCAGCCAGTTCATCGTTGAGCCGGCGGCAAAAATAGAACCCTCGAGCGCATAGCTGACCTTGCCGTCCGCAGCGATACCGATGGTGGAGACCAGGCCATTCTTGGATTCGACGATCTCGTCGCCGGTATTCATGAGCATAAAGCAGCCCGTGCCATAGGTGTTTTTGGTCTGGCCGGGATGGAAGCAGCAGTGACCGAACAGCGACGCCTGCTGGTCGCCCGCCACACCCATGATGGGCGGCATGTTGGTCATGATGTCGCTCGCGACGTGACCGTAGTCACCGGAGCTCCAACGGACCTCGGGCATCATGGCACGCGGGATGTCGAAGAGAGCCAGCAGGTCATCGTCCCAGTCCAGCGTATGAATATTGAAGAGCGCTGTGCGGCTGGCATTGGTGTAGTCGGTGGCAAAGGTTTGACCGCCGGTGAGGTTGTAGATGAGCCAGGTGTCGATGGTGCCAAACATAAGGTCGCCCGCCGCCGCGCTCTCGCGCGCGCCGTCGACGTTGTCGAGAATCCATTGCACCTTGGAGGCCGAGAAATACGGGTCGAGCGTAAGGCCGGTGCGGGAACGCACCAGCTCCTCGCAGCCCTGCTCGGCCAGTTTATCGATTGTCGAGGCGGTGCGGCGACACTGCCACACGATGGCGTTGTAGATAGGCTGGCCACTCACGCGGTCCCATACCACCGTGGTCTCGCGCTGGTTGGAGATACCGATGGCGGCGATGCGATCGGAATGGATGCCGCTCTTAAACTGGACCTCCATCATCACGCCGATCTGGCTGGCAAGCACCTCCGTGGGATCCTGCTCCACCCAGCCGGGGCGCGGGAAGCTGGTTTTGACGCTACGACGCGCCTGGGCGACGATGCAGCCGTACTCGTCGACGATGGTCGCGAGCACCGAGGTGGTGCCGCAGTCGAGCGCCATGATGTAGGAACCGCCAAAGTTAAACGAGGCATCTTCCATGCCCAGGCTGCCCAGATTCAACGACATCGCTTACACCTTTCTATTGCATCGGGTCGGACAGAACCCGCTCGATCTCTGATGCGGGAAGCGCGCCTTGGCGCAGGATCTGAAGCTCGCCATGCTTAAACGTCACGATGGTCGAAGCGTCGCGGCACGGGGTCTCGCCCGCGTCGACGGCCACATCGACCCCCTCCAGAATGCGGTCCTCAACGTCGGCAAAGCTTGCCGGCGCGGGCGCGCCGTGCGTATTGGCGCTGGTGCAGGCAAGCGGACTGCCGCAGGCGCGGATGAGCGCCTGCACCACAGGAGAGGCCGAAGCGCGCAGGGCCACGGTGTCGTCGGCAGCGCGCATAAAGGTCGGCACGCAGGGGGCTGCCTTGACCACGATAGTCAGGGCGCCCGGCCAGCATCGTTGGGCAAGCGCGCGGGCCTCATGAGGGATATCCACGCCATAGCGATCGAGGGCCCCGGCATCATCAACCAGCCAGGCAACCGTTTGCGTGAGCTCGCGCTGCTTGAGGGTAAAGATACGACGATAGCCGGTACCGAGTGCGGGGACCGCGGCGCCGTTGACGGTGGCCTGCGGATCGCGCGGCCACGGCAGAGGTTCACTTGTATCTTGTGGAACGGCATCCGAGAAGGCGTTGACTGCCACGGCGACACCGTAGACCGTCTCGGTTGGAATAAGCGCCAGGCCACCGCGACCGAGTAGCTCGGCCGTACGCTCGACGGCGAGCCGATGCGGCTCACGCGTTCCCTCGAATACCCGATAGACCGTCTGCATGTGTATGCCAGCCCCTTACGCTCTGGTGCAAGTTTATTTACTGTGGGGCATTCTCGCACGAAACGTTCAACCTATTTGCCCAGAGCGCATGTTGGTTTGGTGAACGGCTCTAGTAGTCGGTGAAAGTGAGGGGGTTATTGGACTGCGACGAACTTCTTTGGCCTGCCGGCGTGGCGTTCTTGGGCGGCGTAGCGCTCGATGCTGTCTATCGTTATCATCCGACGGCCGTCGACGAGTTCAACATCGAGCTTTCCTGCTTTGACCAGCGCGGTAATCCGCGAAGCGGAGACTTTGAGGTCCAGCGCTGCGTCTTTAAATGTTCGGCACGCCGCTTCCCGAGCGTCATCGTGGTCGATTTCGACTGAAAGGGCCACGACCTCGGCCGAGCGTTCGTACCCTGCCGGAGTCAAACCGTTGTTGAGGTCGTCGGCCAAAAACGCCATCAGTGCCTCGGTGGCATGGGCAATCGCTTCTTCGCGCGTGTCGCCATCGGCAAAGGGGCCAGGAATCTGCGGGAAGCTAGCGCAGTAACCGTCGTCTTCTTTTATGAGAACGCAGTCATAGGTAAATCGCTGCCTCATTTTGCCTCCAGCTACCATCCAGCTTGGCGACGAATACTTGCCCACGCGCCCTTCTTTGGTCGATCACCACCAGAGCCGTTCGCGGTGACAACACGGTCACCAGAAACATGCTTAGCATGACTACCGACTTGCGCGACCTCCACGAATCCATCGTGCTTGAGTAGGGCAATGATTTCCCGAAAGGTAGGAGGTTGCATGGGCCGACCTCTTTCAGCCGTCCTAATTATAAACTAATTTATAATTTTTGCTAACCAGTTAATAAATATTACTGGCGCTGTTTGGGCTCGGTGACGATGGCTCGGACGATGCGGGGACGATCGGTGAGGTCGCGGACGATGCGCACGTCCGAGAGACCCGCCTGGCGACAGAGCTCGGCCGCGGCATCGAGGGCGCCCTCGTAGAGCTCGCAGGCAAACAGGCCGCCGGCGCGCAGCATATAGGGCGCCGCATTGAGCAGGCGGCGGAAGATATCGAGGCCGTCGGCGCCGCCCTCGAGCGCTAAATCGGGCTCGAAGTCCTTGACCTCGTGCGGCAGCGAGCGCATGACGTCAGTCGGAATGTAAGGCGGGTTGGAGACGAGCACGTCGAAGGTGCCCCATTCCTCGCGGGGGATAGAGCTCACCAGGTTTGTGAGGCTGAAGGCGACCTCATCGGACGTAAGCCCGAGCGCGTCGCGGTTTTTGGTGGCCAGGTCAATGGCACGCGGTTCGATATCGGTAGCGGTGCAGGTGACATGGCCGCGGCGCTCCCAGGCAAGGGAAAGCGAGATGCAGCCCGTGCCGCAGCCGACCTCGAGAACGCGGGCAGTGCGGGGCTCGGCTGGGGCAGGCGCAGCGGCATCCTGAGCTGAAGCCGTCTCCTGGTCGGCGCCCTCGATGGCGATGCCGTATTCGTCGAGCTCGGGCTCGGCGGCCTCCTCGGCCTCGGCATCTGCTGCCTGCGCGGCGGCTTCCTCGGCCTCGCGGTCGGCCAGTTCCTCGGCATAGGCACGGCTGCCCAGTACGTCGCTGCCTAGCGCAGCCTCATCGGCAGCTGTGAGGTTAGCGGCACGGCGCTCGGCCGTCGCTCGCTCGTCGGCCAATGCGGCTTCGACTTTGCGCGCTTGCTCGACCTCGTCGTTCCAGGGCAGCTCAGCGCGATGACGGGTGGCAGCCTCGGGGCTCAGCACCTCGGCATCCAGATAATTGAGGACTTCCTCGACGAGCATCTCGGTCTCGGGACGCGGAATGAGTACGCCGGGGGCGCACGCGACGTCGATCATGCGGAACTGCGTGCTGCCGGTGATGTACTGCAGCGGCTCGCCCTTGGCGCGGCGGACGACCGCCGCGTGCATGGTCTCGAGCTGCGCTGCATCGAGTGTCTCGTCCATACGCATATATAAGTCGATGCGCGCCAGACCCGTGGCTGCGCACAGCAGCCATTCGGCAGAAAGACGGGGGTGTTCCTCGCCGCGCTCGGCCAGGTACTCCTTGGTCCACTCGAGACAACGCTTGATGGTCCAGATCTCGTTTGCCATGGGGTCCTCCCCTCTTAAGCGCCAGGCGGCGCGCGAATGTCGGAGCAGATTGTACGCGAGGCCAGCGCTTGGCAAGAGACGATTGAAGGCGATTATCGAGAATCAGCCCAGATTTTTGGTTTGGCCCCGTCCAAAGTGTTCATTCGTCGACGTTCATATCTGCATCCGTCAAGCTTTTGGCAAGGTTGCCCCTAACCTGACCAATATCTAACCAAACGCTTGCCACATCGCTTGACGCGCGACGCGTCAAAAATCACCCCGCGACTTCTTGGACAATTTCTCGAGCAATATTTTCAATTGCAGATGCATACCGTTAATTGCTTTCAGCAGGTAGACAGCTTAAAGTCTATCAAAGACGATTGAATAACATCTCAAAGCAATAAGCCCAACCTAGTCATTTAAGAACGTCCCCAATGACTACCTCTAAGGCGCCGCAGGTTGAGCATACCGCATCCGGAGCAAGACGACGCCGCAGGCAGAGGACGGACAGCGAGCGGGTCGCATTTGAGACAAGGTGACGTGAAACGAAAGGGCGCTGACCTTCTGGTCGCGCCCTTGAAGCTGAACGTCAGATTGTCCAAATGCGGCCCGCGCAGCGTCGAGCCGTTACGCGGTTTGATAAAACCGCGTAACCCACTACACAGCCTGTGCCAGCTTCTCGGCACGCTCGGCGGCGGCGAGCGCCTCGATCACGGTGCCGAGCTGGTCGCCCAGAAGGACACCGTTGTAGGTGGAGTTGAAACCGATGCGGTGGTCGGTCACGCGGTCCTGGGGCTGGTTGTAGGTGCGGATCTTCTCGGAACGGTTGCCGTGGCCGATCTGGCTCTGGCGCTCGGCACCAAGCTCTGCCTGCTGCTTCTCAAGCTCCATCTCGTACAGACGGGCGCGCAGCATCTGCATGCAGACCTCGCGGTTCTGAATCTGGGAGCGCTGCTCCTGCGACTGCACCACGGTGTTGGTGGGCAGGTGGGTGATGCGCACGGCGGAGTAGGTGGTGTTAACGCACTGACCACCAGGGCCCGAGGCGCAGTAGGTGTCGATGCGCAGGTCGGACTGGTTGATCTGGACGTCGATCTCCTCGGCCTCGGGAAGCACGGCGACGGTTGCCGTTGAGGTCTGGATGCGGCCCTGGGACTCGGTCTTGGGAACGCGCTGGACACGGTGCACGCCGGACTCGAACTTCATGACGGAGTAGACGCGGTCGCCCTCGACCTTGAACTCGATGGACTTAAAGCCGCCGGCCTCGCTGGGGCTGGAATCGAGCACAGTGGTCTTCCAGCCACGCGACTCGCAAAAGCGCTGATACATCTTGTACAGGTCGCCGGCGAAGATGGCCGCCTCGTCGCCACCGGCGGCGGAGCGGATCTCGACGATGGTGTTCTTGTCGTCGTTGGGGTCGCTCGGGATGAGCATGTACTTGATATCTTCCTCGAGCTGGGGAAGCTTGGCCTCGTTTTCGGAGATGTCCATCTGGAGCATCTCCTTCTCATCGGCGTCGGTGGTATCGTGGAGCATTTCCTTGGCAGCCTCGATGTCGTCGAGCGCGCCGATGTACTCGCGCGAAGCGGCAATGAGGTCGGACTGGTGCGCGTACTCCTTGTTGAGACGCGTGAACTCCTTGATGTCGGAGGCGACGGCCGGGTCGGACAGCTTCTTCTCGAGCTCCTCGTAGGCCTTGATGATCTTTTCGAGCTTGTCGCGCATGGCGGGACTCCTTTATATGCGTGAAGGTGAAAATCGGCAGAGTTGATGGGGCGCATGGCGCCACTGCGGGGGTAAGCCCAGCTAGAACATGTCGATCTTCAGATACATGCGCATCCCTTCGCGTGTGGGGTACATAGTTGCGGTCTAACCCATACATGATAGCGTGCGCAGACAAACCTGCATATAACCCGCACGGAATGAGTGGACGTAGCCGTTGGGTATGTTCCTTAACGACTAGTCGTTTAAGAACGTTCCCAACGGCCAACAAAGGGACTGTCGCTTTGTCACATTCTAGAGCGTGTGGAGCAGGGCGATGAGGAAGCGGACACCCTGGAGGTAGGCACGGCGGGTAATGCGCTCGTTAGTGCCGTGGACACCGCGCTCGCACTCGTCATCGTCGACCACAAACGCCGAAAAACGAATGCACTCGGAGCAAATGCGCTGATAGTTGGCAGCGTCGGTCGCGCCGATGACAGTTGAGGGGACGATGCTGACAGGAGCCCCGCCCGTCGTAGATGATCCGTTTTCCTCCGTCCCCTTTGGATCACGGAAATAGCGGGCGGCAATGGCGCGAACGGCCTCAAGTCCCGGTCCGCCGACACGCGGGGACGGCGAGGGCTCGGAGCTGCCGGGGCCGAGTTCGACCTCCACACGTCCGGCAAGGCCCGCCGCGGCAACGGCCTCGCAGCAGCAGGTAACGACATCGGCCACGCCCGCACCCTCGAGCATGCGGAAGTTGATATTGGCCCACATATCCTGTGGCATCACGTTAGCGCCAGTGCTGCCGCCCTCGATCTGCGTGGGCGCGCAGGTGGTCGTCACCAGCGGATAGAGCTTTTTGCTGACGAGGCAATCGCGGACAATGGCATCCCCGTTGGCGGCAATTTCATCGGCCGTGTAGAGCCCCAGCTCGACGAGCTGTACGGCAAGCAGATCGGTCACACGCGTCGGCCACTCGATATCGCAGATTGCGGCGATGGCACGGCTCAGCACCTCGAGCGAAGTGCCGCCGTAGGGGTTAGACGAATGCCCGCCTTCACTCTTCGTCTTGAGCACGATATCGGCATAGCCCTTCTCGGCAAGGTCGGCATGCATAAGCCAGCCCTCGCCCGCGCCGTACTCGGCAGCCGAAACAATACGGTAGTCGCCCTCGTCGATCAGGTACTCAAGCTCAATGCCGCGCTCCTCGAGCACGCAGCCGATGGCGCCTGCGCCGTACTGCGTAGTCTCCTCGTCCTGGCCAAAGGCGAGCAGCAGGGTGCGCTCGTGCTCCCAGCCGTGCGCCAGCGCATACTCAACCGCCTCGAGAATGCCTGCGACCTGGTCTTTCATGTCGATAGCGCCGCGACCCCAAATGTAGGTGTCGTCCACGTGGCCACTAAAGGGGGCATGCGTCCAGTCAGCCTCGGTGCCGGGCACCACGGGGACCACGTCCATGTGGCCCATGAGCATGACGGGTTTGAGGGCGGGGTCGGAACCGCTAAGCGTCACCAACAGCGAATGGTCGATAAGCTCGACCTCGCCCGCCGCAAACACGCGCGGCCAGGCCTGCTGCATATAGACGCGCAGGTCGTCGAAGGGCTGCCAGTCCACCGCCTCGGCATCCATGCTCGAGACAGTCGGAAACGACAGCACGCGGCCCAAGCGCTCGCACGCGCCAGCTTCGTCCAAATCGGCAAAATCATCCTCATGCGCAAAGAAGCGCCAAACCTCGGCCATGGCATCCTTTCGATTGTGACGACAAAGGCCGCCCCACGGGAGCGGCCCTGCAACGCAAGAGTTTGCGGTCGGTTATTTGTCCTCGAGATAACGCGAGAGGAACTCGCGGGTGCGCTGGTACTTGGGGTTGCCGAAGAGCTCGGCCGGCGCGGCGTCCTCGAGCACCACGCCCTTGTCCATAAAGACCACGCGGTCGGACACGGTTCGGGCAAAGGCCATCTCGTGCGTGGCGACGACCATGGTCATGCCGTCGGCAGCGAGCTTGCGCATGACCTCGAGCACTTCTCCCACAATCTCGGGGTCGAGCGCGGAGGTCGGCTCGTCGAACAGCATGATCTGCGGATTCATGCACAGGGCGCGCGCGATGGCCACGCGCTGCTTTTGACCACCGGACAGGCGACCCACGGTGGCGTGCGCGAACTTTTCGAGCCCCACGCTCGTCAGATGCTCCATCGCGACCTTCTCGGCCTCGGCCTTGCTCATCTTTTTGAGCGTGACGGGCGCAAGCGTGCAGTTGTCGAGCACATCCATGTTGTTGAACAGGTTAAAGCCCTGGAACACCATGCCGATGTCCTCGCGGAGTTTATTGATATTGCAGCGCTCGGCCGTAAGGTCCTGGCCGTGGAACCAGATGTGGCCCGCGTCCGGGGTCTCGAGCAGGTTGAGGCAGCGCAGGAAGGTCGACTTGCCCGAGCCCGAGGCACCGATAATGGTAACGACCTCGCCGGGGTTAACGGACAGGTCGATGCCCTTGAGCACCTCGAGCGACCCAAAGCTCTTGCGCAGGCCCTCGACGCGGATGAGCGGCTCATTGGTCTGTGCGGCGGCCGCGGTGCCGGTAGTGGCGGTATCTGCCATGATGATTCTCCTCGTCTTAAGCCTAGTTAGAGCTGGGCAGCGTGGCAGGGGCCTCGGCGCCGAGCTTTTTGCCAAAGGCTTCGAGCAGGCGGCTCGCCACGAGCGTCAGGATCAGGTAGACCACGAGCGCCACGCAGTAGACCTCCATCTGGCGGTAGTACACGCCGGCGACCGTGGTAGTAGCGTACATAAGGTCGAACACGCCGATGACCGAAAGCACCGACGAATCCTTGATGTTGATGATGAGCTCGTTGGTGAGCGCCGGAATCGCATTTTTAATGCCCTGGGGGAACACGACTTTGCGCATGGCCTGCCACTGCGAAAGACCCAGCGAGCGCGCTGCCTCGGCCTGGCCGGTATCGATGGACTCGATGCCGCCGCGCAGGACCTCCATCATGTAGGCGGTGGAGTTGAGCGAGATGGTGACGAGGCCGGCGGTGAAGGTGCTCCAAATCTGGTTGGCCTGGGCGGTCTCAAAGCCCATGCCACGCAAAACGGTGAAGCCCGCGTAATAGATGAGCAGGCCCTGGACCATCATGGGCGTGCCGCGCACGATGGTGGAGTAGATGGTCGCAAAGCCGCGGCCGATACTCTTAAAGAAGCGCACCAGGTCGTTGTCCACGCGATCGAAGGTCTGAATACGCAGGAACACAAAGAGCAGCGCCAGGAAGAATGCAATGACGGTGCCGAAGGTCGCGAGCGCAATGGTGATCTCGATACCGCGGATGAAGAAGTCGCCACTCTTGTAGGTCATGTAGACCAGGCTCGACAAAAAGTCGCTAGGGTTGGAATCCGAGACAATGCTCACCTGCACCAGGTCGATAAACGACATGACGCAACGGTCCACGAAAAAGATCGCCGCGATGGCGACCACGACATAGCTGCCCAGGCGCGCGCCGTGGCGGAAACGCTCGGATGCGAACGGCGACTTTTCGCGATAGTCGCTCCAGTGCATAAGCTTGGTGACGAGCGCCGCCGCCGACACGACAATCCAGGCCCAAAGAATCGCCCATAGGCAATCCTGGAAGATACCGGTGGGGGCTAAGAAGCTCAGCGGTGTGGGATTGCGCTGGCTAAACGCCAGGCCGAGCGCCGCAATGACGCTCGTGCCCAGATATACATAACGGTGGTCGGCCTTGATAAAGGAGGCCAGACGATTGATGGTTTTCATGCTGCCTCCCTATGCCGGCTGACGGTCGAGGCACGCGTCCCACATTTGGTCGCGCTCCTCCTGGCTGACGCCCTTGAGTGTCTTGTCGATGAGCTTAAGGAGCTTGTCCGAGCCCTTGCGGCAGCCGACGTTTGCCGCGACTTCCTGCTTAAAGCCCTCGCCTTCGGCAAAATGAATGGGAACGATGCCCGGGTTTTGAGCCATATAGCCCTTCTCGTTCTCGGTGTTGTAGGTCACGGCGTCGCACGTGCCCTGCAGCAGATTCGAGAACACCGTGGGGACCGAATCGACCGGGTTTTTGTGCACAACGCCCGGGATCTCGTCGATGACGGTATCGAGCATGGTGTCCTTTTGGCCGAGCACCGTGGCGCCGCTAAAGTCGCTGAGCTTGGTGGCGTTTTGGTAGGGCGAGCCCTCTTTTACGAACAGGCCAAAGTAGCCGATAAAGTACGGATCGGAGAAGCCGACCGACTCCTCACGCTCGGGCGTGGCGCTCATACCGGCGATGATGAGGTCGATCTGGCCGTTGTTGAGCGAATCGATGAGACCCGAGAAGCTCTGTTTGACGGCAACGGGCTCGCCGCCGAGGGCCTTGCAGACGATCTTGGCGATCTGCACGTCGTAGCCATCGGCGTAGGCGCCCTGCACGTTATCGATGGGGATGGTGAACTCGCTGGCCTCGGAAACCTGCCAGTTGTACGGGGCGTAGGCCGCCTCCATACCAATGCGGATCTTGTCCTTGCCAATCACGGAATCGGACAGGTCGTCGCGACCGCCGCCCGTCGTGGGCTGAACCACCTTGAGCGTGGACGGGCGCTGACAGCCGGCGAGCGCGCCGGCGACGACGGAAGCGCTCGCAGCGAGAGCGCTACCCAAAAAGATGCGACGACTGCACACCGGCTGGGCCTGCATGCCGCGCTGTTGGGGAGAATGCATAATCTGCCTTCCCTGTTGAATCGTATGCTGACGACTTAACAGGATATACGCCAGCGACCAGCAGTGCAGCACAAGCTCGAAAAATTAATAGACACATGGTAGTCATTGGGGACGTCGATGTTTTGGCAATGCCGGCGAGCGACGTCCAGAGCGAACAAGTGGCATGAAAAAGACAAGGCATGACCAGAAGGTCTATGCCTTGCCTTTTGAATGACAAATTATCGCTCTGGACGGCACGCAGCATCGACCGAGCGGCGGAACCTCTAGAGCAAGGTGACGCTAAAGCTGCGTTTATCGGTAGCGCCGGGGGCCAAGGTGATGGTGTTGACCTTGTGCTCAAAGACGTCGTCCTCGGTGGACATGGTGGTGTGACCGGTCCAAGGCTCGAGCGCCACAAACGGAGCGTCGTTGGCGGCGGACCACACGCCGATGTACTTAAAGCCTTCAAAGTCGATCTTGACGCCGTGGCCCGACTTGCGGCCGCGCAGCGTGAGCGTGGAGCCCGGGGTATCGGTGAACATGATGGCGTCGTTATCGAAGCTGCTGTGCGTGATGGGCAGCACGTCCGAGTTATCGGGGGCCTTGTAGCTACCCTCGAACGTCATAAGGCCATCGGGCGTGATGACGGGGGCCTCGTTAGTCCAAGCCTCGGTAAACGCCAGCTCGTAATCCTCGAACGCCTCGTCCTCGGCGCCGGGGGCGGGCACGTTAAATGCGGGGTGGCCGCCCACCGAGAACGGCAGGTCCACGTCGCCGGTGTTGGTGACGGCAAAGGTCTGCGTAAGGGTGGCGTCGCCGGTCAGGGCATAGGTCATGTTGAGCTTAAAGTGGAATGGGAACGCCTTGAGCGACTCGGGCGTGTCGGTGAGCTCGTAGGTAACGGACGAACTGTCCTCCGACACCTCGACGATCTTGTGCTCCACGATACGCGCGATGCCGTGGCGCGCCATCTCGCAGGTGCCGGCGGCAGACGTCGCCGTGTTGTTGCGCAGCGATCCCACGATGGGGAACAGGATGGGCGCGTGCTTGCCCCAAAAGGCCGGGTCGCCCTGCCACAGATACTCATTGCCGTTGAGGGCAAGGCTCGTGAGCTGGGCGCCCATGGAATCGATGGCCGCGGTGAGGCCGCCGCGCTTGATGGTAGTGACGGTGGACATGCTACTTCCTCCAAAAGTAAACAACAGTGTCGAGGGTTATTGTCCCACTCTTGGCAGCAGGGCTGAGCGGCAGGCGCAGTTATTGAGCAATAGCGTAAAGGTCAAACCCGCCCTGCGGCGTGCTATCGACCGTGTCGGGCGCCTGTGAATTAAAACTCACCGGGACCATGCGCTTTGAGGCGCGGTAACGCGTGCCGTCGGTGGCGACGGGTGGCTCATCGACCGTGAGCTCGTAGTCGCCGGGCTTGAGCTCGATACCGTCACCTTCGGAATTGACGTATTGGTACTCGTCGATTGCTTGTCCCCTGAGCGTGCGGCCCACGATATGGACGAGCATTTGGCTGTCGCCGCGCGCGGTATCCCACGTCGCGCCGTCCTTAACCTCGACCGACACATGCACCGAGCGCGTGCGGCTGAGCGATTGCTCGACGGACATCTCGACCTTGGCGGCGTCTTGGCGCTGCTGCTCGACATGACCCCAGATGCTGCCGATTGCCGAGCAGGCGATTACGCCGGCCATGAAGGCGATGAGGATGGGGCCGAGCGGAGAACGGCGGCCCGCGTCTTCCTCACGAGCCAGGTCGGGGCGATGCGTGGGCGCTGGCGCCTGGGCGCCTTGCGCGGGCACGTCGAGAATGCTGAAAGATGCCGTACTGCCGGGGTCGATGGTGTGGCGCGGTTGCGGGGTCTTTGCCGGCGAAATGGACATGTCGGCTGGCTCACCCAGCGTGGCCGTGGCATCGGCCTTTGCCTCGTCGGCCTCGGCCTGGGCCCAGGCCTGTTCAAAGGTCAGGGGCTCGACGGGGTCGGAGGCGGCGTCCATCTCGACGGCATCGTTACCGGTCTCGTCTTCGTCGCTCGACACGTCACGCGGCGCGGGCTCGTCCCACTCCTCGTCCGGAGCCTCGCCCTCGCTATACCACCATTCAAAGTTATCGATATCCATACGGGGCGCCCCTTAGGCCTCGCAAATAAACACTTGCTAGCCTTATACCCCCAGACAGCGCTGGAGCTCGCCGACACAGACAGGAAAACCGTCACAACATTCGGCGCTTTTCCTCGTTTTCGAGATTTTCGCCGAATGTTGTGACGGCTTGGGCGACTGGCTGGCAGCGCAATGTGACAAAGGAGCTGCCCCTTTGTCACATTCTGTTAGAGTTGCAGGGATTGAATCCCGCTTATTCATGCGACATTGGAGTGACAACCTTGACCGCCGCAACCACGCCTAAAAGTAAGCCAACCGCCGCCGCGCTCTCCCCCGCGCGCACCAAG
>DBFOPE010000025.1:0-8299 GCA_048429085.1 Collinsella sp. | reverse complement strand
AAAGCCGCGCCTGTGGGTGATGATGTAATCGTCCACGTTTTGCAGCGCGTTGCGCAAGTTGCCGATGCACATGGTCGTAGCGATGCCGTGACCGTGGATCTTGCGGAAGCTCTCGACCTGCATGCCGCAGGCAAACGAGGTGAGGCAGTTGGCGAGCAGGTTGAAATCGCCGCCGGGAATAAAGCTCACGCCCAGCAAGATGACGGCTTCAAAAAACACCGTCACCTGGCGCCAATGGATGACGCTGCCAAACCGCTCGTGCACTAGATCGGCAAGCATAATGCCCACGGCAAACGACACCACAGGGAAGAAGTAGCGCCCCGCAAGCGCCCAGTTGCCCTCCGAGATGCTCACGCCCACCAGCAGGATGTTGCCCGTCTGCGCGTTGGCGAAAACATGGTCGCGCCCAATGTACGAATACACATCCATAAAGCCACCGGCAAGCGCCAAGATGATGCCCAGTTCAATGGACTCCGATATCTGTTTGGCACGCTGCATCGTCGTGCATCCTCCTTGTTGACGACTCTCTCGTGCGTTGGCGGACATATAGCCGCCGTTCATACTGTAACCCATTGACAACATGGCGTGCGCGCGAGACGGGTTCTCCAGCGCGCAGATACACAGTCTGGAAACAAACAGCGGGCGCGGCGCCGACACCCGACGCCTCATGTACTCCACCAGTCTTTTTAGCCCCGTCCCAAAAAGACTGGTTACAATTACGTGCAGCATACAAACACCGGGAGGGATCGTGGCAAAAAAGCCTCAGTACGCTCAGAACAACCAGCGCAGTCAGCAGGGCAAACAGGGCCAGCAGCAAAAGCGCGGCGGCAAGGCCCAGGGCGGCCACGCCACTCATACCCCGGCAGCGCCTGCCCGTCCCTGGCGCCCGGGCCGCGACAAGTTCCTCCCCGTCAGCCGCGCCGATATGGACGCGCGCGGCTGGGACCAGTGCGACTTCGTCTACATCTGCGGCGACGCCTACGTGGACCACCCCAGCTTTGGCATGGCCATCGTCAGCCGCGTACTCGACGCGCACGGCTACAAGGTGGGCATCATCTGCCAGCCCGACTGGACCGACCCCGCCAGCATCACGGTGCTCGGCGAGCCGCGCCTGGGCTTTTTGGTCAGCGCCGGCAACATGGACTCCATGGTCAACCACTATTCGGTGACCAAGCACCGCCGCCACACCGACGCCTATACCCCCGGCGGCGAGGAGGGTCACCGCCCCAACCGTGCCGTCACGGTCTACGGCAACCTTATCCGTCAGACGTTTAAGGATGCCCCCATCATCATCGGCGGCATCGAGGCAAGCCTGCGCCGTCTGGCCCATTATGACTACTGGCAGGACAAGCTCAAGCGCTCGGTACTGCTCGACTCGGGCGCCGACATCCTCATCTACGGCATGGGCGAGCACGCGATTGTCGAGATCGCCGACGCGCTCGACGCGGGACTGCCCGTCGATCAAATCACCTATATCAACGGCACCGTCTACCGCACCAGCTCGCTCGACGAGGTCTACGACTACGACCTGCTGCCCAGCTGGAACGACCTTGCCGCCGACAAGCTCAACTACGCGCGCAGCTTTAACGTGCAGCAGCAGAATATGGACCCCATCACCGGACACCGCCTGGTAGAACCCTACCCCAATAGCGTCTATGTGGTGCAGAACCCGCCGTCGGCGACGCTCACCACCGACGAGATGGACGAGGTGGCCGAACTCCCCTACGCACGCGATTGGCATCCCGACTACGACGCGGCGGGCGGCGTGCCGGCCTTTGCCGAGATCAAGTTTTCGATCAGCTCCAACCGCGGGTGCTTTGGCGAGTGCTCGTTTTGCGCGCTGACCTTCCACCAGGGTCGCGTGCTGCAGATGCGCAGCCACGATTCAATCATGCGCGAGGCCGAGCTGCTCACGCACGATCCCGAGTTTAAGGGCTACATCAACGACGTGGGCGGACCGACGGCAAACTTTAGCCGCCCGGCCTGCGACAAGCAGCTCAAACACGGCGTGTGCAAGAACAAGCGCTGCCTGTGGCCGAGCGTGTGCAAGAACATGGTGGTCGACGAGAGCGGCTACACGCAGCTGTTGCGCGACCTGCGCCAGCTGCCGGGCGTCAAGAAGGTCTTCGTGCGCAGCGGCATCCGCTTTGACTACACCATGGCCGATGCCTCGGACGAGTTTTTGCGCGAGCTGCTGGAGCACCATGTCTCTGGCCAGCTGCGCGTAGCGCCCGAGCACGTGAGCGATGCGGTGCTGAGTGTAATGGGCAAGCCGAGCCGCGCCGTCTACGATGCGTTCTGCCGTAAATTTGAACGCTTGAACCGCGAATACGGTCTTAAGCAGTACGTGGTGCCGTACCTGATCTCGAGCCACCCCGGCTCGACCATGAAGGAAGCCGTGGACCTTGCCGAGGCCGTACGCGACATGGGCTACATGCCCGAGCAGGTGCAGGACTTCTACCCCACCCCGTCCACCATGTCGACCTGCATGTACTACACCGGCGTGGACCCGCGCACCATGGAGCCGATCTATGTGGCGCGCGACCCGCACGAGAAGGCCATGCAGCGCGCGCTCATCCAGTATCGCAAGCCCGAGAACTACAAGCTTGTGCGCGAGGCATTGGAAAAGGCCGGGCGTCGTGACCTGATCGGCTACACCAAGCATTGCCTGATCCGTCCCGTACCGCCGCGCCCGGGCGAGACGTCTGCTGGCGGCGGACATGGGACCGGCAAGAAGGGCGGCAAGCTGCACGGTGGCGCTGGCGCCGCTGGAGCCAAGGGGCCCAAGGGCAACAAGGGGCACGGCGGCATGTCGCGCGCGCAGAACACCGCAGGCCGCAATCGCGCCGCCCAGGGACGGCAGGGCGCCAACGGCGGCGGCAGGCGCAACTAGCATGGCGAGGGCCGGCCGGCGTCCCCTCATCGCCCAAGCGTGTTTTCCCTAGGGGAAACACGCTTGGGCTGTCTCCAGTCGTGATTTCCCTAGGGGGAACACGCTCAGACACGCCTAGCCGTGTTTTCCTTAAGGGAATCACAGCAGATTTGTTTTTATCCACGTTGGCCCTTAAGGGAATCACGCTTGCTGGTAGGGACGATCCGTCTGGCAGGCCTGCCTGAGCGACCGCATCGCCTCTACCAGCACAAAGCCGGCGATGGCAACCGTGACCACCACGTCGAGCGGCGTGTTCACAAACCACAGCAGGCCCATGAGGTATGACCCGGCGTTAAAGGCAAAGTGCAACAGGATCGTGTAGCGGAGCTTTCCGGTCGTCACGAGCACCCAGCCAAAAATAAGACCGGCAGCGCCCGCATAGCAGCCCTGCACCCAGTTCATATGCATAAAGCCGAAGACCGCCGCCTGCAGCACGATTGCCGCGGCGACGCCCCAGGTACTCGGAGCCACCCAGGGCACCATGGCGCCGCCTTGCGGTCGCACGTGACGTCGGAGCTTCCAAAGTGGGCGGCACCGCGGGTTAAACGCTCGGAGCGAAAACTCAAAAATGATGCCGCGCACCAGCAACTCCTCGCAAAACGGAGCGCCGAGCACCGTGGTCAGGACGGCCAGGTAGCTCGTGTCGCCCATGCCCGTTTCCTCGACAAGTTCACTGTAATCGGCCGCGACCTCGGGCAACAATGACAGTACGGCGTCGGTCACGTAGCCAACGACCACCTGCAGGGCAAAGCCGATCACGATAACGCAGGCGATGCGCTTCCACGCGCTACGCAATCCCCCGCCGAGTGGACGCTCACCTTGCCGGCGCGCCAGGAAGGAGCGCGGCCACAGATAGCGCCACCACAGCAGCGCCATCAAAAACGACGCCATCTGAGCGGCTACCTGGAACCATTGGATATCGAGATTGTCAATCGGATAGCCCGTCAGCACCGATACGGCATAGAGAGCAGAAAGCAGAACCACGCTCAGGGCCATATCGACAGCGACAACGCCAAAACAGGCGAGTGCCCACACTATCGCATTGAGCATGCCAACCTCCTCAAAACCCGGCACTTAGGGACGTTCCTTAACTGCCGGCAGAAAAGGAACGTCCCTAAGTGCCGGCAGTTTGGGACAGTCACTGTTGATGAGAATCGGGCGCAGCGCCAAAGGCCCCGTTGGGCGAGATGTCGAACGGGAAGGTGCCACAGCGATTGAACGCGGCGATAAACATGCGAATGGCGTTGGACGGCGTGGTGCCCACGAGCTGAGTTGCCGCCGCGAAGGCTGCCTTTTCCTCGGGCAAGACCTTCGCGACAACCGGGGTCATGTGTTCTGCCATGGCGCTTCCTTTTTGAAACGACGGTAGTGCGGATAGATGCGGACCACGCGGCTGGGCGACAGGCTGTGAAGGCAACCCGATTGGCCCGCATCCAGAGTATGTTTCTGCGGCGTTGGTATTACTTGGTATTCTTAAGTATTACCCCGCAGATAGAATACCACACACGACCCCATAGGGACGGAAAACGACTCATTTTGTTGTTGAGTCAGTATTTAGAGCGTGATGACGTCCGAGATATCGAGCGCCTGAGCGTCGATGGGGTCATGTGTGGCGAGCAACAACATGCGGGCGTCGAGCAAGTCAAGCACGACCTCGGCGCATGCGTCGCGCGCAGCGGTATCTAAGCCGGTAAAAGGCTCATCCAGAATTACCGCGTCGCCCGGGCACAGCAGGGCTCGGGCAATCTCGACGCGACGGCGCTGCCCGCCCGAGAGCTCGGCCACGCGGGCATGCGCATCGATCCCCGGTACCAGCAAGCGCAACAGGGCTGCGGCGCTCGAGGCATCCACGCGCGCGTCGGCACACACCAGCACGTTATCCAGGGCAGAAGCGCCCTCTACTAGGTGCGCGTCCTGAAACACCATGGAGCACGGCACGCACTCCCCCGCCGCCAGGGCGAGCAGCGTCGACTTACCCACGCCCGAAGCGCCCATCACGCAAACACGCCCGCCCGCGGGTACGTTGAGCACCAGACCGTCGAGCGCCGGCGCCCAGGGCGCACGATCGCCCACGGCAAGCGCAAGCACCGCCGCAGCGCCGGCACCAGCAGAGGCCGCACGCCCGCGAGCACCGCGCCCATGCGCCCGCACGGCCACACGCCATGCCGCGGGCCCCGAAGCCCGCAGCAACCACACCAGCACACGCTCGCATGCCCACGATGCCGCCACGACCAACACGGTCCACGCCAGCAGATCCGCTGTCTCGATAAGCAGCTTTGCCTGATAGATACGCTCGCCCACGGTGCCCGTCGCCATGCCGATCAGCTCCGCCGCCACGCCGGCCTTCCAGCTCATGCCAATCACGGCCCGGGCGCACGAAAGCACAAACGGCAGGACCTCGCGCCAGGTATGGGCGCAAAACAGACGCCAACCCCGCACGCCATGCAGACGAAACATCCGCTCCAGCGGCTTATCCGCTTGCGTCAAGCCCTCAACCAGTGAGAAATACACGCCCGGCAGCGCCATCAAAAAGACCGCTGCAATGCTCACGCGCGCCGACCCCAACCAAATGAGCAGCAGGACCACCACGCAAGCAACCGGCGTCGCCTTAACAAACGAAAGCGCCGGCGCCACCAGGCG
The DNA here is from genome assembly GCA_048429085.1 of Collinsella sp. Lineage (GTDB taxonomy): Bacteria > Actinomycetota > Coriobacteriia > Coriobacteriales > Coriobacteriaceae > Collinsella. Next base: position 2,727 of record DBFOPE010000025.1, on the reverse strand, counting down.
GGCAAACGTCCGCGATCGCACCGAGACTCCCGCCAGCACGCCACCGCATGCCGTAGCGAGCGCCAGCCCGCCCAAAATTCGCAAGCCCGAGCCTGCCAAAATCGCCCACGTGCCGGCATCGCACACCAGTCGCAGCAACGTCACCACAACAGCGCCCGGTCCCGGCAAGATCAACGGCTGCGCCACCAGCGCCGCCGCGAGCGCCCACGCGGCAAGCCAAAAGGCGGCGACGGCACCTGCTGCCACCGCCGCCTTCACACGCTCTGTCATTTGCCGAGCAAACGCACGCACGGGCTACTCCATGTAGTAGAAATCGTCAGCCGGGAGCTTGCCGCCCACGGCGCTTGCATCCGCATCGGCCAGCACCCGCAGGTACCCACCGAGCGCCGCCTTCATATCTTTCCCCGTCTGGCATACAAGCATGCACCCGGGAATCGCCTTCTCGGCGATCTTGGCGTTGTCCACGATGCCGGCATCGACCACGGCCTGAGCCCAGTCTGCCGGCGCCGCATTGACAGCCTTAACGCTCGCCGCATGGCAGCTCAGGAATTCCGCCACGGCCTCGGGATGTTCCTCGGCAAACGCGCGGCGCACCACGGTCACACCCGTCAGCAAGCGCGAGCCCGTGTCTCTTGCCAGCTCGTCCCACACATCGGTCAGACTTACTGGCGCCGACAGCTTGCCTTCGCTCTTTGCGATGGCAGCGGTCTTGAACGGCTCCGGCAGCACGCCCACGGCGGACGGGTCGGCAAGCAGCGCCGACAGCACCTCGGTGGGCTCGCTCTTAAACTCAAGCGCCACCTGGCCGGTCAGGCCCGCGCGCTCCAGCAGGTAGTTCATGACGTACTCCGGCGTAGTGCCCTTGCCCGTCATGTAGACGGTACGACCCGACAGATCGCCAAAAGAGGCCACGCTCGCGTCGCCCGTCACCACGTTCAGCACGCCCAGCGTGTTGATATCGATGACCTGGACCGCACCCTCGGTCTTGTTGTAGAGCACGCTCGCCACGTTGGCGGGCACCAGGGCAATGTCGACATCGCCCTGAATCACCTTGGGCACGATCTCGTCGGCCGCGGCGCTGATTGCAAAGTCGAACTCGTTATCCGCGGCACCGTCGGCTGCCTGGTCCATAAACTGCACCAGACCGATCGACGTCGGACCCTTGAGCGAGGCAACGTGTACCTCAACCGGCTCGGCAGCGGCAGACCCGGCAGCCGAGCCCGCAGCAGACCCGGCCCCGGCAGACCCGCCGCCGCAGCCAGCCAGCGCAAGCGACAGCGCACCCGCGGCAAGCGCCGAAGCAAATCCTCGGCGCGACAGCTCAACATCAAACGCGCGCATCGCTAGCACGCCCCCTCATTGGGCATCGACCAGGCGTGATGGTCGGTATGCAACAGCTCCTCGGCCAGCGGTGAGAGCGGCGCGCCCAAAAACTCGCTGTAGCACGCCTGAACATCGGGATTCTCGTGCGAGAAGCGAATGTCCGCCTTCGCATCCAGGCCCCACAGCACCTGGCCGCGCTCGGCTGCCAGCTCGCAACCGTCGTGGATGGGCTGACCGCCGCCACCGACGCAACCGCCTGGGCATGCCATAACCTCAACGAAGTCATAGCTCACGCGGCCGTCGCGAATCGCGTCGAGCAGGCGGGCGGCGTTGCCCAACCCGTGCGCCACGGCGACGCGCACCTTGGTGCCATCGATATCGGCCACAGCTTCCTTCCAGCCGTCGAGTCCGCGCACGTCGGTAAAGAAATCCGCATCCGGGTTCTTGCCCGTCACCAGGTAATAGGCCGAGCGCACGGCAGCCTCCATCACGCCGCCCGTGGCGCCAAAGATCACGCCCGCGCCCGTGCCAAAACCCAGCGGCGTATCGAGCGGCTCCTCGACCAGCGTGTCCACGCTCACGTGGCTCGCGCGGATCATGCGCACCATCTCGCGCACCGTCAGTGCAACGTCCACATCGGGCGCGCCGCCCTCGCCCACCATGCTCGGCAGCGCGCACTCGGCCTTCTTGGCCGTGCACGGCATAACGGACACCACGAACAGGCGCTCGGGCTCCACGCCCAGCACCTTGGCGTAGTAGGTCTTGGCAATAGCGCCGAACATCTGCTGCGGCGACTTGGACGTGGACAGGCTGTCGACAAACTCCGGATAGCGTGCCTTCACAAAGCGCACCCAACCCGGGCAGCAGCTCGTAAACATGGGCCAGCCGCGGCTGTCGCTCTCGCCCTTGGCGGCCTTGCCCAGACGCTCGAGCAGCTCGGAGCCCTCCTCCATAATGGTGAGGTCGGCCGAGAAATCAGTATCGAACACGTACTCAAAGCCCACGCGGCGCAGCGCGCAAGCCAGACGCTCAACGGTTGCCTCCTCGCGCGAAATGCCGAGTTCCTCGCCCCAGGCGCTGCGCACGGCAGGCGCGATCTGCACCAGCACGATCTTGTCGGGATTAGCGAGCGCGTCAAACACGGTCTCGGTATCGTCGCGCTCGCGCAGTGCGCCCGTCGGACAATGCGTAATGCACTGGCCGCACGCGACGCAATCGGTCTTGTCGATCGGCGCACGCCCGCGGGTACCCACGGCGGTATGCGTGGCGCGGTTGGTCAGGTCCCAAATCCCTAGGCCCTGCACGCTCTCGCACACCTTGATGCAGCGCATGCATTTAATGCACTTGTCGTTTTCGCGGATGATGGGAAAATCGAAATCCCAGCCCTCGCCCGCCAAATGCCTT
>DBFOPE010000024.1:0-4154 GCA_048429085.1 Collinsella sp. | reverse complement strand
TCGGATGCCTGATGCAAGTGCGTGCGATGCGCTCGGCGTTTTTGACTTGCATCATTATAGGCAGGTTGCCTTGGTATACAAGCGCCCGCCGCACCTTAATGGCACGGCGGGCGATTTTCTACGCATGCTTCATCGTGTGGGCGGGGTGTGAGGCGCGCGTGGCTTGCGTGGGACGCGCGGCGCCCGTGGCTTGCGGCCAGCCCGGCGATGGATGCGTTACTGGATGCGAGTTCGGCAGTAGGGGCAGACCTTCCAGTGCGCATCGAGCGGGCGATGGCAGCTGGGGCAGACGTTGCGAACCTGGGTATCGCACACCGGGCAGACGACGAAGTCCTTCTCGATGGGTGCGCCGCACTGCGGGCAGGTGCCGTACTGGGCAAGCTGGCGCTCGCGCAGGGCCATGTCCAGTTCCTGCTCCTCGCGGTCGGACGCATAGGAGTGCGGGCGCAGGACCAGGTAGGCGATGAGGCCTACAAACGGGATGAGGGCGATGATGCCCCATGCCACGTAGGCGCTGGCGCCGCGGCGGCGAGCGTCGATGAACACATAGACGACCGACAGCACATACAGGGCGATGATAAAGCCAACGAAGGCATAGACGACGCCCATAAGCTGCGGCGACATGAGCTCGGAGATGTACTTGGACATTGCAGGTACCTTTCGGAATATTAACAGTTCGGTCAAGTTTACCACGTGGTTTGTTTATATGGGACTACGGCTGGATACGGGGCTGGCACGGACACAAACATCTCAATCTGTAACAGATACTCGGCAAATAAGGGTCTAGGTGTTACAGATCGAGACGAACGGAAGGGCCGCCGAGCAAACATCTCGATCTGTAACAACTAGGACCAAATTTCCTATCTTGCTGTTACAGATTGAGACACAGGGCCCCTCCCCGACTTCAATCTCCATCTGTAACATCTTGGGACCCAAAACCCCTCTTACTGTTACAGATCGAGACATTCAAAATCCCTCGGAAGGTTTGTCTCGATCTGTAACATCTACAACGCAAATCATCAGCTAACTGTTACAGATTGAGACAAAAGAAAACGTCCAAGCCGAATGTCTCAATCTGTAACAGTTACTCGGCAAAGACAATCCCAGATGTTACAGAACGAGACAAATCTCTGATACCAGGGGCGGCAGACGAGGTCACCGATGGTCCTGAATCTCCCCTCGCCTGCCGTTGGCGGGTGTTGCGGGGCTGTTCGCCGCATTGCAGCTACGCTGGGGGGTGTGCAGACCGTAGGATAGTCCTATTGACAGCCTGTCAACTCGTCTGGGAGGCACTGTGACGGAAACGTTTGATATCGCAATTGTGGGCGCGGGCATCACCGGGTGCGCCATCGCGCGGCAGCTTGCGCGGTTTGACCTGTCCATTTGTGTGGTCGAGGCGGCCAACGACATCGCGCTGGGCGCCTCGAAGGCCAACGGCGGCCTGGTGCACGCAGGCTACGATCCGGCGCCGGGCACCGTAAAGGCGCAGGTCAACGCCCGCGGTTGCGAGCAATATAGCACGTGGGCCCAGGAGCTGGGATTTTTGTTCCGCCGCACCGGGTCGATGGTGCTGGGTTTCAACGATGAAGACCGCGCGCACCTGGAGAAGCTGCACCAGAATGGCTTTGCCAACGGCGTGCCCGAGCTGTCGATTATCGGCCCCAAGCGCATCCACAAGCTGGAACCGCGCGCAAGCGCCCAGGCCACCTGCGCGCTGTGGTGCCCCTCGACCGGCTTTGTCGATCCGTTTGAAGTGGCCATCGCCGCGCTGGAGAACGCGGTCGCCAACGGCGTGACATTAATGCGCTCCGCACCGGTGGAGGCCATTGAAGTTGCCGGCTCGGATGACGGAGCCGCGCGCTTTACGCTGGTGACGCCCGCCGGCAATGTGCGCTGCCGTTACCTGATTAACGCCGCGGGCAACGGTGCCGCAGACATCTCGCATATGGCCGGCGCCGAGGATTTCCAGATGGTCTGGCGCCAGGGCAACATTGTGGTGCTGGACAAGGAACCGCGTGCGCTCATGCCGCTCTACCCCGTTCCCACACCGGTTTCCAAAGGCGTTATCGTCACGGGGACCGTACATGGCAACACCGTGATTACCGCGACCGCCGCCGTGCGCGAGCCAGGCGATACACAGACCTACGCCACCGATGTCAACGCGCTCCTGACCGGCGCGCGCAAGCTGGTGCCCGATCTGGACACGCGTCGCGTGGTGCGCGCGTTTGCCGGCGGTCGACCGGTCATTAAGGGAACGAACGACTTTTTTATTGGGCAGTCCGCCGTGGTGCCAGGCCTGTTCCAGGCGGCGGGCATTCAGTCGCCAGGCGTAGCGAGCGCACCGGCAATTGCCGAGCGCATGGAGCAGGTACTGCGCAATGCCGGCGTGGCCCTGCACGAGCGCGGAGACTGGGACCCGATACGCCGCGCGCCGGACGACTTTGACCGCGCGCCGCTCGCGCGCAAGGAGAAGCTGATTGAGTCCGATCCCGCGTGGGGGCAGATCGTCTGCCGCTGCGAGACGGTGCCCGAGGCCGAGATCTTGGCCGCGATCCGGCGCCGCCCGGGGGCGGTTTCGGTCGAAGGCGTCAAGCGCCGCTGTCGTGCCGGCATGGGTCGGTGCCAGAGCGGCTTTTGCCAGAGCCGCGTGGTAGCGATCCTGGCGCGCGAGCTGGGCTGCGACCCCAGCGAGGTACTGTTGGAGAATGCCGGTTCTTGGCTGGTAGAGGGACCGCTGAAGGGGGTGCGCTAACATGGCGACATTTGATACGCGCGACGGACGCGCGGTGGCCGGAGCTGTAGCATCGGTGTCGACGCAGGCCTTCGACGTTGTTGTTATCGGTGGCGGACCTGCCGGCATGGCGGCCGCGCTTGCCGCTCATAAGGCCGGCGCCCACGTGGCCATCGTGGAGCGCGAGCAGCATCTGGGCGGCATCCTGCGCCAGTGCATCCACCCGGGTTTTGGCCTTTCGCACTTTAAGCAGGAACTCACCGGCCCCGAGTACGCCCAACGCTTTATCGACCAGGTGCGCGCAACCGACATTGCGCTGTTCTTGGGCAGCATGGTGCTTGGGATTGATTCGGGCGAGGGCGCTGGCGCGAGCGCGTCGGGCGTGGACGAGGCCTCGGGAGCCACCGCAGTCCATACCGTCACGCTCATGAGCCGCGCCGGCATGCTTCAGCTCACCGGACGCGCGGTCGTCCTTGCCATGGGATGCCGCGAGCGCACGCGCAGCGAGATTAAGATCCCCGGCAGCCGCCCCGCCGGCGTATTTACGGCCGGCCTGGCGCAGCGATACATCAATATCGAAAACCTCAAGCCCGGCTCGCGCGCCGTCATTTTGGGCTCGGGCGACATCGGGCTTATCATGGCGCGCCGCTGTACGCTCGAGGGAATTTCGGTCGAGGGCGTGTACGAGCTCATGCCGTACGCCAACGGTCTGCGCCGCAACGTCAAGAACTGCCTGGACGACTTTGGCATTCCGCTTCACCTGTCTACTACCGTCACACGCGTAATCGGACACGACCGCGTGGAGGCCGTCGAGGTGAGTAAGGTCGACGAGCACCTGGCACCCATTCCGGGGACCGAGCGCGTTGTTCCGTGCGACACGTTGCTGCTTTCGGTGGGTCTGATTCCCGAGAACGAGCTTTCGGTGGGCGCGGGCGTTAAACTTGACCCGCGCACGCGCGGCGCCGTGGTGGACCAGAGCCTGCAAACGGGCGTGCCGGGCATCTTTGCCTGTGGCAACGTGCTACACGTGCACGACCTGGCCGACAACGTGACGACCGAGTCCGAGCGTGCCGGTACAGCCGCGGCGGCATACGCGCTGGGTGGCGGCGCGAATGTCGAGCACGGTACTGCGGACCCGAGCTGCCAGCTCACGGTCTCCCCCGCCGGCATTGCGGGCTACGCGCTACCGGAACGCATTACGGCTGTGGCGCTCACCAAATTCAACTTCCGCGTGCGCCGACCGGTCGACGCCGCCCGCGTGCACATTCTGGCAGGCGACGAAGAACTGTTTGCAGGCAAGGTCCGCCCGTTTAAACCGAGCGTAATGGAGAGCTTCCCGCTGCCGGCAAAGGCGATTCAGCGCGCACTCGACCTGGGTGTTAGCGAGATTGTCCTGTCCGTCGATCCCGTTGAGGAGGCGTAA
>DBFOPE010000023.1:0-3362 GCA_048429085.1 Collinsella sp. | reverse complement strand
AGTTGCGTCATCACATGGCCGCCAGCGTAGCTCAGTTGGTAGAGCACCGCTCTCGTAAAGCGGGGGTCACCGGTTCGAGCCCGGTCGCTGGCTCCATTGCACAAGATAGCCGCCTTCGGGCGGCTTTTTTGTTGCCGATTTCGGGCGCGCATCCGCCAATCCAAGCACAACGCCGCCGGAAACTCCCCTACTCAACAAAAGCCCCGCCAACCGCAATCCCCAAAGGAACCGCGTTCAGCGGGGCCCAAGCGAGCTCCCCCAAGGGATAACGCTCGCAACACGAACAGCTCAGCCGAGCAGCGCGCTACTCCTCCCAGTAAGCATCTGCAAGCAGCTTAAAGCAAATCTTCTTGACCGGCTGCGCGCCATCGCCCGGGAACTCGAGCGTGGGCATGTGAGGCTCGCCGGCAACAAACAGCGCAAACTTGTCGTCAGCAAGATCGCCGGCGATCGAGGCGTCGGAATCGACCAGATCGTAGTCGTCCTTCTCGTCAAACTCCTGAACCAGCGTCAGGCTGCCCGTGGCAACCTTAAAGGCCTCGCGACCCTCGACGTCGATCTGCAGGTCGTGATAGCGCTGATGCGTCTCATAGTGAGCCTCGGCTTCGGGACGCGTCGTGGGAGCCATGACGTTCGCAAAGACCTTGTCGCCCAGAATCGGATGGCTGCCGACCTCGAGCTGCGCCGGATCATTCTCCTCGAGCCAATCGATCAGCACGTCGAGGCCCTTGAGCATTCCGCGGTACTCCTCGATATCGCCCAATGCACCGTAAATCATCTAAATCCCCTCTCAGATCATTTCTTTGGCGGCTACTCGGCAAACGCATTACCGACGCTGTTGCCACCCACATGCGTCTCGACCAGGGTAAGGTCGGGATTGAACACGACAGCGTCGGCGTCGCGCCCCGGCATAATGCTACTGCACTTGTCGTCGACATGAGCTGGCAACCGATGCCGGGGCCGCAGCACAAGCTCCTACAGCTCGGTCACGACAACGCCGTTGTAAACCTCGTCCCAACGATCCATAACCAAGTGGCCAGTCATGGGATCCATGGCATTGAGCTTGCCGCAGGTGTTGGCGGTACGCAGCACCGTCTCGTCGTCGGCGCCGGCAGCAATCGCATGTGCGAAGCCGGCAATGGTCGAATCGCCAGAGCCCGTAGCGTTAACGGCGGGGATATCGGGGGTCTTGGCGCGGAACGCACGTCCGTTATGGAAACCAACGGAGCCGGCAGCGCCCATGGATACGACGACCCAGGGGATATCGGAGAAGCGGGCGTCAGAGGCGAGCGCGGAACGGAGCTCGTCCACATCGTCGGTGGTAAAGCTCGTGCCCAGAAGACCGTTGATCTCGGTCAGGTTAGGCTTAACCAGCTCAGGCTTGACCTTGGACTTGAGCGCAGCCTCGAGCGAAGCACCCGAGGTATCGAGCAGCACCTTGGCGCCGGCGTTCTCGGCAATGCCCGTGATCTTGGCATAGTAGTCTGCCTCGACGCCGCGGGGCAGCGAACCCGAGATGGTAACGACGTCGGCCTTACCCGCAAGCTCGGTAAACTTGGCGGTAAAGGCATCGAGCTCCTCGGGGGCAATCGTCGGGCCGCTCTCGAGCAGCTCGGTCTGGTTGCCGGCGTGGAGGATGTTGAGACAAATGCGAGTCTCGCCCTTGATGGGCACAAAATCATTCTTAATGCCGTTAGCATCCATGAGCTCGGCCATATAGGCGCCCATATGACCACCAAGCAAGCCGGTTGCCACGACATCGTCGCCCAGCTGGCCCAGGACGCGGGCCACGTTGAGGCCCTTACCGCCGGCGGTCTTTTCGGGCGTCACGCGGTTGACGTCGTCGATAATGAGCTCATCGAGCTGATAGCGCGTATCGACGGACGGGTTCATCGTAACGGTGAGGATCATTTCTAGCTCCTTATCTCGCAGGCTCCTTATGCCTTGCAAAACGAATTGGCTACATGCGACTACAGAATCTCGATTGTGAACGAGCGCACGATGGTTTCTTTGGGCTTGGCGATAAGGCAGCCGCGCTTGTGCTCAAGCACGTCGTCCTCATCGGAGCAGGTCGAAAGACCGCCCCAGGGCTCAACTGCCACAAAATCACCCTCGGGCTTGCTCCACACAATGAGGTACGGGAAGCCCTCAAAGCTCAGGCGAACACCCTTGTCCTCGCCCTTTTTGGAAAGCGTGACCTGACGGCTCTCGAGCACGTCAAAGATGGTCTCCGCAAAATCGAAGAGCTCATGTGACAGAGGCAGCGTCTTTCCCACCATGGGGTTCTTGGAGCGGTTGGTCACGTCAATCAAGCCAGTCGAGGGGACGGCAGTGCAAAGCTCAGCAGCCTCGTCTTTCTCAAAACGCAACTCGTAGTCCGTATAGGCCTCGCCCTCATCGAGCGGGCACCTAAAGCCGGGGTGTCCACCGATAAAGAAAGGCATGTCCTCGGTGCCCTCGTTGGTAACCTCATAGGAGACGCGCACGGCGGCGTCCTCGAGCGTATAGCGGGCGACAAGCTTAAACGGATACGGATAATCGCTCAGCAGCGCGGCGTTATCCTCCGAAGCCAGGCACATCGCCAGCTCGTTCTCGCTCTGGCTCAGCAGCTTCCACTCCTGTTTGCGCGCAAACCCATGGCGGGCGAGCTTCACATGATGTCCGGCAAACGTCATGGCGCTGTTATCGCGCAAACCTCCGCAAATCGGGAAGCAAATCGGTGCCTGGCCGGACCACACGGCGGGATCGCCCTGCCACAAGTACTCGCGACCTCCAGCCTCAATCGAGGTAAACGAACCACCGGCCGTGGAGACCTTGATAGAAATCGAATCGTTGGAGAGAGCGTATTCCATTGTCCATCCTTTCGAACAACTGCTTTTTGCTCGCAAGAACCCGTCTCGGCCCTGACCAAAGGACAAACCCGCACGTTCATCGATGCGTCCGGTTTCCCAGCCATGTAACGGGGTACCATACAGACATTGATGCAATTACAGCTGAAAGGCCTTCTTATGCGAACCATCATCCTTTATGCCTCACACCACCACGGCAATACGAAAAAGCTCGTGGACGCCATCGTCGAGGCGCACCCCGAGATCGATACCCTCGACGTGAAGTCACTCGGTAAAAACGAGTACCCCGACCTGCACGAATACCATCTGATCGGTGTCGCCACGGGCATCTATTACTCCGAGATCGACAAGGACATGGCACGCGTGCTCACGAACGTGCTGCAGCCGCAGGACAAGGTGTTTGGCCTTATGACCTACGGTGGCAAAAACAAGTGGTACGGCAAGGATATCGATGGCATCTGCCGCATGAGGCAGGCCATCTTTATGGGCGTCTACGGCTGTCCCGGCTTTGAT
>DBFOPE010000022.1:0-3536 GCA_048429085.1 Collinsella sp. | reverse complement strand
TAGCGGTCCATAGCGGCCTGCTCATTCTCCTTGAAGAGCTCCTCGGCGCGCTCGGGGAAGGAACGCGTCAGCGAAGCGTAACGGGCCTCGTTCATCAGGAACTCCTGATAACCGCCCGCGGGCTCCTTGGAATCGAGCGAGAACTTCTTGCCGGCAGCAGCCTCGGGGTTGAAGCGGAAGAGGTTCCAGTAACCGCACTCGACAGCCTTCTTCATCTCGGCCTGGCAGTTCTGCATGCCGCCCTTCTTGATGGAGTGCATCTCGCAGGGGCTGTAGCCGATGATGAGGGACGGGCCGTCGTAGGCCTCGGCCTCGTGGATGGCCTTGAGGGTCTGAGCCGGGTTGGCGCCCATGGCGACCTGCGCCACGTAGACGTAGCCGTAGCTCATGGCAATCTCGGCCAGAGACTTCTTCTTGGTCACCTTACCGGCAGCGGCGAACTGAGCGACCTGGCCCAGGTTCGAGGCCTTGGAGGCCTGACCACCGGTGTTGGAGTAGACCTCGGTGTCGAAGACGAAGACGTTGACGTTGTGGCCGGAAGCCAGGACGTGGTCCAGGCCACCGAAGCCGATGTCGTAGGCCCAGCCGTCGCCGCCGAAGATCCAGAAGGACTTCTTGGTGAGGTAAGCCTTGTCGGCGAGGATCGCCTTGGAAGCGTCGCAGCCGCACTTCTCGAGCTCGGCAACGTAGGCAGCGGCAGCGGTCTTGGAGGCCTCGGCGTCGTTGACGGAGTCGATCCAAGCCTGGCCGGCGGCCTTGAGCTCATCGGACGGACCATCGGCAGCGATGATGTCCTGGGTAGCGGCGATCAGCTTGTGCTGAACAGCCTCATAGCCAACGGCCATGCCCAGACCGTGCTCGGCATTGTCCTCGAACAGGGAGTTGTTCCACGCCGGGCCGTGACCGTCCTTGTCCTTGCAGTAAGGAGCGGTGGCAGCGGGGTTGCCCCAAATGGAGGAGCAGCCGGTGGCGTTGGAAATGAACATGCGGTCGCCGGCGACCTGGGTCACCAGACGTGCATAGGCGGTCTCGGCGCAGCCGGCGCAGGAGCCGGAGAACTCCAGGTAGGGCTGCTTAAACTGGCTGCCCTTGACGTTGGCCGCGACGAGCTCCTTCTTCTCGGAGACGTTCTCGACCATGTAGTCCCAAACGGGCTGCTGGTCCATCTCCTGCTCGGTGGGAACCATCTCGAGGGCGCCCTTGGGGCAAACCTTGACGCAGTTGGTGCAACCCATGCAGTCGAGCGGGGACACAGCCATGGTGAACTTCATGCCCTTGGCCTTGGGACCCATGGCGTCGAGCGTGCGGGTAGCCTCGGGCGCGGCGGCAGCCTCGTCCTCGGTCATCGCGAACGGACGGATGGTGGCATGCGGGCACACGTAGGCGCACTGGTTGCACTGGATGCACTTGGTCTCGTCCCAGTGGGGAACGACCACGGCGACGCCGCGCTTCTCGTATGCGGAGGCGCCCAGCTCAAACTGGCCGTCGGCGCAATCGACGAAGGCGGAAACAGGCAGGCTGTCGCCGTCCATGCGATCGATGGGCTCGAGCAGGTTCTTGACCTGCTGGGCGATAGCGGACTTGGTCTCCTCGGAGAGCTCGACGGGAGCGGCATCCTCGGCGGTAGCCCAGTCGGCCGGAACCTCGAACTTACGGAAGGCGGTAGCGCCGGCATCGATGGCCTTGTGGTTGGCGTCGACGATAGCCTGGCCCTTCTTCATGTAGGACTTGGTAGCCGCGTCCTTCATGTACTGCAGGGCGTCCTCGGCGGGCAGGACCTTGGCCAGCGCGAAGAAGGCGGACTGGAGCACCGTGTTGGTGCGCTTGCCCATGCCGACCTTAGCGGCCAGGTCGATAGCGTCGATCAGGTAGACGTTGACGTTGTTGTTCGCGATGTAGCGCTTGGCCACGGCGGGCATGTGCTCGGCGAACTCCTCGTCGCTCCACTGGCAGTTGACCAGGAAGGTGCCGCCCGGCTTGACGTCGCGGACCATCTTGAAGCCCTTAACGATGTAGCTGGGGTTATGGCAGGCGACAAAGTCGGCCTTGGTCACGTAGTACGGCGAACGGATCGGGGAATCACCAAAGCGCAGGTGCGAGACGGTGACGCCGCCGGTCTTCTTGGAGTCGTACTGGAAGTAGGCCTGGACGTACTTGTCGGTGTGGTCGCCGATGATCTTGATCGAGTTCTTGTTGGCGCCGACGGTACCGTCGCCACCCAGACCCCAGAACTTGCACTCGATGGTGCCGGGGGCTGCGGTGTTGGGCGCATCCTCGGCCTCGGGCAAGCTCAGGTTGGTCACGTCATCGACAATGCCGATGGTGAACTCGCGCTTGGGCTCGTCCTTCTTGAGCTCCTCGAAGACAGCGAACGCGGACGCGGGAGGCGTGTCCTTGCTGCCCAGGCCGTAACGGCCGCCGACGACCTTGATGCCCGTCTTGCCGGCCTCGTAGAGAGCGGAGACGACGTCCTGGTAGAGCGGCTCGCCGATGGAACCCGGCTCCTTGGTACGGTCCATGACGGCGATCTTCTGGACGGTCTCGGGGAGAACGTCGACGAAGTGCTTGATGGAGAACGGACGGAACAGACGAACCTTGACCAGGCCGACCTTCTCGCCGTGAGCGTTGAGGTAGTCGATGACTTCCTCGAGCACGTCGCAGAAGGAGCCCATGCACACAACGACACGGTCGGCATCGGGAGCGCCGTAGTAGTTGAACAGGCCGTAATCGGTGCCGAGCTTCTCGTTGATCTTCTTCATGTAGCCCTCGACGACGGCGGGAAGCTCGTCGTAGACCTTGTTGCAGGCCTCACGGTTCTGGAAGAAGATATCGCCGTTCTCGTGGCTGCCGCGGGTGTGCGGGTGCTCAGGGTTGAGCGCGTGGTCGCGGAAAGCCTGGACGGCGTCCATGTCGCACATCTCGGCCAGATCCTTGTAGTCCCACATGGCGACCTTCTGGATCTCGTGGCTGGTGCGGAAGCCGTCGAAGAAGTTAAGGAACGGGGTCTTACCCTCGATGGCAGCAAGGTGAGCCACCGGCGAGAGGTCCATGACCTCCTGGACGTTGCCCTCGGCGAGCATGGCGAAGCCGGTCTGACGACAGGCCATGACGTCGGAGTGATCGCCAAAAATGTTCAGGGCGTGGGAAGCGACGCAACGCGCGGAGACGTGGAAGACGCCCGGGAGCTGCTCGCCCGCGATCTTGTACATGTTCGGGATCATCAGGAGCAGACCCTGAGAAGCCGTGTAGGTGGTGGTCAGAGCACCGGCGCCCAGCGAACCGTGAACGGTACCGGCTGCACCTGCCTCGGACTCCATCTCGACGACCTTGACCGGGGTGCCGAAGATGTTCTTGCGACCCTGGGCCGCCCACTGGTCGACATGGTCGGCCATCGGGCTGGACGGCGTAATGGGATAGATTCCCGCTACCTCGGTGTACGCATACGAAACATATGCGGCCGCCTCGTTGCCGTCCATAGACTTAAACTTACGCGCCATATACCCCTCTCCTCTCATATAGGTATACAGGCCCCGGCG
>DBFOPE010000021.1:0-5055 GCA_048429085.1 Collinsella sp. | reverse complement strand
CGCTCCAATTCCAAAATGTTAGGTTAATGCCTGCTGCCCATACTTGCACCTGCGCACGGTACAATGGTTGGGTTACGACCAACGTGCCAATAACCAAAAAGGAGCCGCTATGATCGATCGCTATACCCGCCCGGAGATGGGACACATCTTCTCCCTCGAGAACAAGTACGCCATTTGGCAGGAGATCGAGGTCTTGGCCTGCGAGGCCCAGGCGGAGCTCGGCAAGATCGGTATTTCCAAAGACGAGGCCCAGTGGATCCGCGACCATGCCAACTTTGAGAAGGCGAAGGTCGATGAGATCGAGGAAGTCACGCGCCACGACGTCATTGCCTTCCTGACCAACATGAAGGAATACATCGATGCCGATGTTCCCGAGGACGACCCCAAGCCCAGCCGCTGGGTTCACTATGGCATGACCAGCTCGGATCTGGGCGACACGGCCCTGTGCTACCAGCTCACCCAGGCCTGCGACCTGATCATCGAGGACGTCAAGAAGCTCGGCGAGATTTGCAAGCGTCGCGCCTTCGAGGAGCGCAACACGCTCTGCGCCGGCCGCACTCATGGCATCCATGCCGAGCCGATGACCTTTGGCATGAAGTTTGGCTCTTGGGCCTGGGAGCTCAAGCGCGATCTGGACCGTCTTGAGGATGCCCGCAAGAACGTTGCCTTTGGTGCCATCTCGGGCGCTGTCGGCACGTACAGCTCCATCGAGCCGTTTGTCGAGGAATATGTCTGCGAGCACCTGGGCCTGGTTCACGACCCGCTGTCCACGCAGGTTATTAGCCGCGATCATCACGCCTACCTCGCCGGCGTTCTCGCCACCACCGCGGCCACCTGTGAGCGCATCGCTACCGAGGTTCGCAATCTGCAGAAGACCGATACACTCGAGGCCGAGGAACCGTTCCGTAAGGGTCAAAAGGGCAGCTCCGCCATGCCGCACAAGCGCAACCCCATCACCATGGAGAAGGTCTGCGGCCTGTCGCGCGTCGTGAAGGCCAACGCGCAGGTTGCCTTCGACAACGTCGCCCTGTGGCACGAGCGTGACATTTCGCACTCCTCTGCCGAGCGCGTCGCCCAGGCCGACAGCTTCATCGCCCTCGACCACATGTTCCAGTGCCTCATTCGCGTTATCGACGGCCTGCAACTGTATCCCGCCCGCATGATGGCCAACCTCAATAAGACCCGCGGCCTCATCTTCTCTTCCAAGGTACTGCTCGCCCTCGTCGACACGGGCATCACCCGCGAGGACGCGTACGCCATTGTGCAGGAGAACGCTATGGCAACCTGGCACGAGGTACAGGATTGTGTCTCCGGCCCCACCTTTAAGGAGCGTCTCGAGGCCGACCCGCGCTGCACCGTCAGTCAGGAGAAGCTCGACGAGATCTTTGATCCGTGGGACTTCCTCACCCGTATCGACACGGTCTTTGATCGTCTGGAGCAGCTGAGCTTCGAGTAGGTTCGGGCATAACGTTAGCTTTTTAGGGCGCTTTGCTGGTAATGTGTGTTGCCGGCAAAGCGCCTCGTTGCATTTAGGGAAAGACGGGGATAATAGTCGTCTCGAATAACATTCTGAGAGGGGATCGCATGATTTCGTTTGATTACAAGCCTCAGGGCGTGTGTGCTCGCAATATTCACCTTGATCTTTCCGATGACGGCAACAAGGTGATGGGCGTTGAGTTTACCGGCGGCTGCGACGGCAATCTCAAGGCTATCTCCAAGCTGGTCGAGGGCGCTCCTGCCGATCGCGTAATCGAGGTTCTCGCCGGTAATACCTGCGGTATGAAAAAGACCTCCTGCGCCGACCAGCTTACACGCGCTATCGAGGCCGCTCGCACCGAGATCGCCTAATGGGTATCGCCGATCACATCAAGAACGGAATATCGCGTCGCGGCTTTGTACTCGGTGGGGCTGCCGCGGGCGCTGCCACGGTGCTTGCCGGATGCTCGAAAAAAACGGGCACCAGCGATGATGCCGCCGGCGAGCCGCAGGTTATCAAGGATGATTCCAAAATCATCTCGATTACGGATGAGTACGAGGCAGTCGACATCGATCTTGAGCCGGCGGCGTCGTGGACGCTGCCTCTGGGTACGCTGCTGTACTACTGCGACGGCGATTACGCCGCGGCAATGATGGCGCCCGCATCGGCACTGCACGCCAACACGCTCGGTGTGCTCAACCTGGGCGATGGCTCGCTTACCACATTAATCGAGGATCCTATCGAGGGCACGGGATATGCATTCTACGATGTCCGTGCCGGCGACGGCGTATTCGCGTGGGTTGAGATGAACTTTGCCAATTCATCGTGGAAGCTCTACGCTCAAAATCTGTCGGGCGCTTCGCTCTCTGGCGACGTGGTTGAGCTCGATCGAGGTGGCAAGGACTACGATCCGCCGCTGTTTACGGCGTTCGGGGCATCAGTCATCTGGTATAAAATGCCTTCGGCAGGCGGCAATAAAACGAGTAGTGATTCGTTTTGCTATCGTCGCTCGCTTGATGAATCCAAGGCCGAGGTAATTTGGAAATCGACGGGCCGCTTTGCATCGGCCCCGCGCGCGAGCGACGGCATTTTGACCATCTCGCCGCGTGTCCGCAACGACGAGGGCGTCTACTACGGCATAACGGCAATCGATCTGACCGACGGCAACAACACCAAACGTGCCCAGCTAGTCCTTCCCTCGTCAGTCTCGCCTTTCGAGGCCGTATATATGGGCGATACCTTCGTGTTTTCTATCGAGGCGGCCTATAGTGGCGTGGGCAGCCTGGGCAATATGGGCACGTATATCGGTAATGAGGGAGGGCCGTACCTCTTTCTGTCACGCGAGCCGCTCGCATGTGCGGCTGGCAAGAAGAATAAATACCTTGTTAAGGTACAGGCGTCGCATTTCCTGATCGACACCTCTGCCAAGACCTATGGCTCGCTGCTGTCGCCCGACCGCGCTTTGGAGTATGGCGATTATCCAGCTACGGCGGGAAAATCGGACTCATTCCTTACGTACGCCACGGTGCGCAACAGCCAGGGTATACCAGAGACGGTCACTGCACGTCTATTCTCTCTTTAAGCTTAGAGGGGTTAAAAAGGCGCCAACAGGGGAATAAACGCGTTGTAATTGTGAGTACCGCCCGCCGAGCTGCCGCGTCATAGCGGCATCCGGCGGGCTCAGGTGCGTTAAAATGGGCTTGTTCTTAGCTAATTGAGACAGGGGGGCCGTGTTATGGCTTCAGATGCAAAAAAGATTCTGCTGGTCGAGGATGAGAAGGCAATCCGTGACGCCGTCGCTGCCTATCTCGAGCGCGAAGGCTACTGGGTTGTGGGCGTCGGCGACGGCCAGTCCGCGATCGAGGAGTTCGAGAAGCATCAGTTCGACCTGGTCGTGCTCGACCTTATGCTCCCCAAGATTCCCGGCGAGCGCGTTTGCCGCACCATTCGCGATACCTCGGATGTCCCCATCATCATGCTGACGGCTAAGGGCGAGATCGAGGACCGTATTATCGGTCTTGAGCTCGGCGCCGACGACTATCTGATTAAGCCGTTCTCGCCGCGCGAGCTCGTCGCCCGCGTTCGCGCTCTGTTCCGCCGTGCCCATCAGGCCGACGAGCCCGCCGTCGAGGTACTCGACTTCGGCGATCTGGTCATCGATATCTCGGGCCACAAGATCTTGGTCGAGGGCAAGGAAGTCGATCTGACGGCTTCCGAGTTCAAGCTGCTCACCACGCTTGCCCGCCATCCCGGCCGTGTGTATAACCGCATGGAGCTGGTCGAGAAAGTGCTCGGGTATGACTTTGAGGGCTATGAGCGCACCATCGATAGCCACGTGAAGAATCTTCGCGCCAAGCTGGGCGATGATCCCAAGAAGCCCAAGTGGCTCTACACCGTCCATGGTGTCGGCTATCGCTTCGAGGCTCCGGCCAAGACCGATAAGTCGGACGAGAAATAGGGAAATCACATATGACACCTGCGCGCTTTGAAATCGGACAAAAGCACAAGCAGGAGAGCGAGGCGGGTTCCAAGGCTAGTTGGAACACGCCTCGTTCCGATTCACGGCCAACGATGAGCTATCCCTCGCGCATGGCACTTGCTTTTGCTCTGACATCGCTCATGACAGTATTGGTGCTGGTGGGCGTTGTCTCTGTTGTGTGGGGCACGGTCTTTTCGGATTACACACGCTCCAATATCGTCGAAATCGCAAATTCCGCTGCCGAGAAGTTGGCGACCTCATATGAGGAAAACGGCTCTTGGACCGCGGGAGAACTGCGCACGGTCGCAACGTCGAGTTTGGTTTCCGACGATCTGGGCATGCAGGTCGTCAATAAAAAGGGCGTGATCGTTTATGACGATTCCTGGCCCTCGGCAAGCGCCACCGCCGATGTACGCGAAAACCAGGCTACGACCGACGACACGAGCGGCAAGAGGGCATCGCATAGCCCGGTCTCGTCTGCTCCAACCGACTCCGATAGCGTTGCTAACGTCGAGATTGTAACGTCTTCCGGCGAGCATGTCGGACAGGTAAAGCTGTGGGCCATCGGCTCCGACGCTCTGCTCACCAAGGCGGACTCTGCGTTTAGGGAGAAGACCTTTAACGCCATGGCCCTCGCCGCGGTTGTTGCAATCTGCATTTCGGTCGTTATCGGATCGCTCGTGTCGCGCATGCTCACCAAGCCGATTCATCGCATCACCAGTACCGCAAAGCAAATCCGTGACGGCGACCTGTCGGCTCGCACGGGACTGCGCGGTGATGACGAGATCGATCAGCTGGGTGAGACCTTCGATGAGATGGCCACTTCGCTCGAGAAGGATATGAAACACGAGAAGCGCCTGACCTCAGACGTTGCACACGAGCTTCGCACGCCGCTTATGGCCATGCTCGCAACGGTCGAGGCCATGCAGGATGGCGTGTATCCCACCGACGATGAGCATTTGGAGACCGTTGCTTCCGAGACGCGTCGCCTGGCTCGTCTGGTGCAGCAGATGCTCGACCTATCGCGTATGGAAAACAGCACGGCTCCGCTCAATCTAGAACCGGTGGACATGGTTCCGTTCGTGCGATCGATTGTGAA
>DBFOPE010000020.1:0-34578 GCA_048429085.1 Collinsella sp. | reverse complement strand
CTTTTCGCTGCTATCATGGACAACGTTGAATTTCTACGAAGGAGCAGGGCATATGGCGATTCTTTTGGGATGCGATTCCGTCAGCCTAGAGTTTCCCACCAAGCATATTTTCGATAGCGTGACGCTCGGCGTGGGCGAGGGCGACCGCATTGGTATCGTCGGCAAAAACGGCGATGGAAAGTCGACGCTGCTGAGCGTACTCGCCGGCACGCTGGAGCCCGACGACGGCCGCGTGACGCATCGCCGCGACACGACGATCGGATTGCTCGGCCAAAAGGACAACCTGGTCGATACCGACACCGTGCATCATGCCGTCGTCGGTGACACGCCCGAGTACGAGTGGGCCTCGAGCCCGCGTACGCGCCAGATTCTGGCCGGTCTTATTAGCGATGTGCCCTGGGAGGGCACGGTGGGCGAGCTTTCGGGCGGTCAGCGCCGTCGCGTGGACCTCGCGCGCCTGCTGATTGGCGACTACGACGTGCTTATGCTCGACGAGCCCACCAACCACCTGGACATGCGCACCATCAACTGGCTCGCGCGCCACTTAAATGCCCGCTGGCAGCGCGGTCAGGGCGCCATGCTCGTGGTCACGCACGACCGCTGGTTCTTGGACGAGGTCTGCACCAGCATGTGGGAGGTCCACGACGGACAGGTCGACCCCTTCGAGGGCGGCTACTCGGCCTACATCCTGCAGCGCGTGGAGCGCGACCGCATGGCCGCCGTTACCGAGGAACGCCGTCGCAACATGGCGCGCAAGGAGCTCGCGTGGCTGAGCCGCGGCGCCCAGGCGCGCTCCACCAAGCCCAAATTTCGCGTGGATGCCGCTCGCGAGCTCATCGCCGACGTGCCGCCCGTGCGCGACGAGCTGGAGCTCAAGCGCCTGGCGGTGAGCCGCCTGGGCAAGCAGGTTATCGACGTGGTCGACGTGGACGCCGGCTATGCGGATACCGATGGCGCGCCCAAGCAGGTGCTCTCGGACGTGACTTGGCTTATCGGCGCGGGCGACCGCTATGGTCTTTTGGGCGAGAACGGCGCCGGCAAGTCGACCTTGCTCGACGTGATCCAGGGCAAGATCGCGCCCCTGCGCGGTCGCGTGAAGATTGGCCAGACGGTGCGCTTTGGCGTGCTGTCGCAGCAGCTCGAGGAGCTCGAGCCCTACATGGGCGATACGATCCGCGAGGTGCTCGGCAACTATAAGAAGTACTACGTCATCGACGGCAAGGAGACTTCGCCCGAGAAGCTCTGCGAGCGCCTGGGCTTTACGACCCAGCAGCTCTGGAGCCGCATCGGCGATCTTTCGGGCGGCCAGCGCCGTCGCCTGTCGCTGTTGCTGACGATCCTGGACGAGCCCAACGTGCTTATCCTGGACGAGCCCGGTAACGACCTGGATACCGACATGCTCGCGATTGTCGAGGATCTGCTCGACGGCTGGCCCGGCACGCTGATCCTGGTGACGCACGACCGCTTCTTGATGGAGCGCGTGACCGACCAGCAGTGGGCGCTGCTTGACGGCCATCTGACGCATATGCCCGGCGGCGTCGACCAGTACCTGCGCCTGTGCAACGCCACCGCCGAGGGCGAGCCCGTGGGTGCGCCGAGCGCCAAGACCGGCACGTTTGACACCGGTGCCGCGGCAACTGCGGCCGAAAAGCCCAAGTCGAGCGGCCAGCCCAATGGTCTTTCCAACGCCGAGCGCCAGAAGCTCCGCCGCGAGGTGAGCTCGCTTGAGCGCAAAATGGAGACGCAGCGCGCTCGCGTGGAGGAGGCCGAGGCCGCGATGGCCCAGGTCGACCCCACCAACTACACGGCGCTGGGCGAGCAGCAGGCAAAGATTGACGAGGCTCACGCCGCCATGGACGAGCTGGAGATGGCGTGGCTCGAGGCGAGCGAGAAGCTCGAGGGCGAGGAGTAGGCAAGGATGATCAAGGCCGCATTTTTCGATATCGACGGCACGTTGCTGAGCTTTAAGACCCATCGGATTCCGGCGTCGGCGCAGCAGGCGCTCGACAGCTTTCGCGAGCAGGGGATTGCGTGCATAATCGCCACGGGTCGCCCGACCTACCAGATGCCGGATTGGCTGTTCGACTTGGGTTGGGATGCGTACATTACGCTTTCGGGTCAGCACTGTTTTGATGCCAAGGGCGTTTATCGCAGCTGCCCGATCGATCCGGACGACGTTGCGGTGATTGTGGACCAGGTGGCGCAGGGACGCTACGACTCACTGTGCATGCAGGGCGAGAATTCGTTTGTGAACCGTCTGTCCAAGCGCGTGGTGGCGGCTGCCGACAATGCCGGAATCTCGTATCACGAGGAGCCTTTTGAGCATGCTTTCGACGCGCCGGTTTACCAGTTCTGCGCCTTTGTGGACCCGGTCGACCAGGGCATAGTTACCGATGTCCTGTCGCATTCTACAACCACGCGCTGGTGCGACCTGTTCTGCGACATTATTCCGGCCAACGGCGGCAAGGACCTGGGCGTGGCGGCGACGCTGGAGCGCCTGGGCATCGACGCGAGTGAAGCGATTGCCTTTGGCGACGGCGAGAACGACCTGTCGATGTTCTCGGCCGTGGGCACAAGTGTGGCCATGGGCAACGCGCAGGATACCGTGAAGGCCGCGGCGACCTACGTAACGACCGCCGTGGACGATGACGGCATCTACAACGCCGCGAAGCACTTTGGCCTGTTATAGCTGCGGCTCGGCACTTGGGGACGCTCCTTTTCTGCCGGCAGCTGGGGACACTCCCTGCGCGTTGCGTGTCGTGTCGCCCTGCTTGCTCCGCGCATTTTGTGAAACACGGTTAACTTTTTAGACAATGTAGTAAGACATGGGCAACTTTTGCGGTAAAGTAATTCAAGCAAAAGTATCCAAAGGCTAACTAGAAGCCATCGCGAAAGGCGGCCCATGGCCCTGCGTGAATCTGGAGAAGACTATCTCGAATCTATTTATGTGCTCTCGGAGCGCCAGGGCATCGTTCGGTCAATTGACGTCGCCGAATACCTGGGCGTAACCAAGGCAAGTGTCTCTAAAGCCATGGCGACGCTGGAAAGCAACGGCTATGTCGAAATGGGAAAACGAGATGTTCATCTGACGGAACGCGGTATTGAGGTTGCCCGTCAAATGTGGGAGCGCCATTGCTTTTTTGTGGGGCTGCTAGAGGACGCAGGTGTAGCGCCCGAGGTTGCCTCGCAAGAGGGCTGCCACATGGAGCATTGCCTGAGCGAGGAGAGCTTTGAGAAGCTAAGATCGATGTTGGGGCGGGAAGATGTGGCGGGCCCAGCAACGGAAGCCTAATTGATCCCCAGTAGCGCGGAGTTCGCGCAAAGCGCGAACCGGCGACCGGGACCAGTAGCCCCACCAACTAAGTCCAACTCAGACAAGGAACCCCGCCAGCAAGCGATGCCCATCTTTCCGTTGCTCCGTAGGAGCAGGAAAGACGGGCCTCATGCGCGAGGACGTTTTCAAAACCAAACCCGGCCCCGGCCGGAGGGACCACGAGTGCTACAGGTTCTTGACACCCATCGCGCGCATGGCGTTCAGGATGGCGATGATCGCCACGCCCACGTCGCCAAAGACGGCAAGCCACATGTTGGCGATGCCGAGCGCCGCGAGCACCAGGATCAGCAGCTTAATGCCCAGCGCAAAGATGATGTTCTGCCAAACAATCGTCATGGTCTTGCGCGCCACGCGGATCGCGCGGGAGATGTTGGACGGCTTGTCGTCCAACAGCACCACGTCGGCAGCTTCAATTGCGGCGTCCGAGCCCATGGCGCCCATGGCGATTCCGACGTCGGCGCGCGTGAGCACGGGTGCGTCGTTGATTCCGTCACCGACAAAGGCGAGCTTGCCCTTGCTCGATTCGACTGCCAGCAATGCCTCGACGCGCTCGACCTTATCGCCTGGCATGAGCTGCGCGTGGAACTCGTCGAGCCCCAGCTGCTTGGCCACAGACGCTGCAACCTCCTCACGGTCGCCCGTGAGCATGACGGTGCGTTTGACGCCGGCAGTGTGCAAGTCGCGAATCGCCTGCTTGGCATCGGCCTTTATGGTGTCGGCAATTACGATATGGCCGGCGTACGTGTCATCGACCAGTACATGGAGGATCGTACCGACGACCTCGCAATTGGGGGCGTCGATACCGGCCGCAGCAAGCATCTTGGCATTGCCGACGATGACGCGCTTGCCGTCGATATTCGCCGTCACGCCATGGCCCGCGTCATTGGTGGAGTCGCTTACGCGTTTGGGATCGAGCTCGCCCTGGAAGGCGGTGCGTACCGACTGCGCGATGGGGTGATCGGAAAACGACTCGGCAAGGGCCGCGACCTCAAGCAGTGACTGCTCGGTATAGCCGGTCTCGGGGTGTACCGCCACGACCGAAAACGTGCCGTTGGTGAGCGTGCCGGTCTTGTCAAAGACGACGGTATCCACATCGGCGAGCGTCTCGAGGTAGTTGGAGCCCTTGATGAGAACTCCCAGCTTGGACGCGCCGCCGATGCCACCAAAGAAGCTGAGCGGGACGCTGATCACGAGCGCGCACGGGCAGCTGACGACCAGGAAGGTCAGGCCGCGCAGGATCCAGTCGGACCAGGCGCCGGTGACCAAGCCGCCGCCGAGCGCGAGTACCGCGGCCGCGCCGGTGACGGCGGGCGTGTAGACGCGGGCGAAGCGCGTGATGAAGTTCTCGGTACGCGCCTTCTTTTCGCTGGCGTTTTCTACGAGCTCCAGGACGCGCGCGGCGGTGGACTCGCCAAATGGCTTGGTGGTGCGCACGTGGATGAGACCCGTCATGTTGATGCAGCCGCTGATGATATCGTCTCCGGTTTTGGCCGGGCGGGGGACCGACTCGCCGGTAAGGGCGGCGGTATCGAGCTGCGTCTCGCCTTCGACGGTGACGCCGTCGATGGGCACGCGCTCGCCGGGCTTGACGACGATGACGGTGCCGACGGCGATGTCATCGGGAAAGACCTGCTCGAGTGTGCCGTCGAGTTGCTCGACGTTGGCATAATCGGGTGCGATGTCCATCATGGCGCTGATCGACTTGCGGCTCTTGCCCACGGCGTATGCCTGGAACAGCTCGCCGACCTGGTAGAACAGCATGACAGCGGCGCCTTCGGCCATGTGCGGATCGGTATCGGGGAAGAGCACCATGGCAAACGCGCCGATGGTCGCGACGGCCATGAGGAAGCTTTCGTCGAAGGCCTTGCCGCGGCGGATGTTGTTGTATGCCTTTTGGAGCACGTCGTAGCCGGCAATTAAAAACGGCACGAGGAACAGCACGAAACTGGCGTAGACGTTGCCGGGCTCCCCAAATGCGATAGTGAGAGCTCCGAGCTCGTCGAGGGCATAAACAACGGCAAAAATGCCTAGCGCTACCAGGATACGGTTGCGCTTATGCTCAAGGGACTCTTTCTTCTTACGCTTCTTCTTTTTCTTCTTGGGATCGGCGGTTGCCATGATTCAATCCTCTCATTTGAATGTATGAACACTCGCTCATATAATTTCGCGAGCAAAGGCCGCGGCAAGCGCGACCTTGCAGGTTGGCGTAATCTGGGCTAGAGAATGATCTCGCAGTCCGGCTCGGCGTCGGCGGTAAACTCCACGACGCGGTCGAGGACCTCGTCGAACTCGGCGTCATCGGCCTCGAGCGTTAACTTCTGGGTCATAAAGTTGACCGAAACGGACTTGACGCCATCGAGCTTGGCCAGCTCGTCCTGAAGCTTACGCGCGCAGTTGGCGCAGTCGATCTCGTCGAGCTTGAACTGCTTTTTCATGGTGGGTTCCTTTCCCCGTTTTTGCGGCTTGGGTGCAGGCCGCGCTGGTACCGTGGTTGGTCGCTATTCGCAGATGTGGCTCATGCCTTGGTTGAGCATGGTGTAGACATGGTCGTCGGCAAGCGAGTAGAGGATGTTGCGCCCGTCGCGTCGGAATTTAACCAGGTGCGACTGCTTGAGCGTGCGCAGCTGGTGCGACACCGCAGACTGCGAGGTCGCGGTCGCTTCGGCGATGTCGGCCACGCAGAGCTCGCGACCCATGAGGGCATAGAGGATCTTGATACGCGTGGTGTCGCTAAAGACCTTGAACAGGTCGGCAAGGTCGTACAGCAGCTCCTCGTCGGGAAGGTCCTCGGGCGAGCAAGTGGTGGGGACGTCGGGCACGATGCTGGTGTCGATGCCGGACTTCATTTCATCAGCTTGTTCGATCATTGCAATATCCTTTCATATGAACATGCGCTCATATAACTTACTTTCGAGTATATGAGCGCATGTTCATATGTCAATATAATTCGTGAAATATTTTGCTATCGAATGCTCCCAAAGGCGGCTAAGGGCATCGGTGGGCGCGAATAAGGCCGCTGATGCCAACGTGGGTACCTTAGCGACGTGCAAAAACGGGCCGATATCCACTTGGTTATCGGCCCGCATTGCGTTGCTTGAGAGGGACGCCTCGGCGTGTCGCTTTTGCGCGGGGCGTTATGGCCCGACGAGTATCGCTCGCGAATGGCGCCTCTGCTTGGCAATCTACTTGGCAAATAGGTTCTTGAGGTTGAACTCGGCCTGGACGGTACGGAGCATGAGGTCGGTGTCGTCGAGGCCCAGGTGCTGCTCGTTGGCGTCGGCGGCGAGGGTGCCACGGCGGCGCGCCCAGTTCTCGAGCGCGGCGGGCGCGGACTCGCGGGGGAGCGAGCGCACATCGGCGTCCAGGCTGCGGCAGATCTGGCGCGAGTCGATGACGATGATCTTACCCGCGCGGCGTGCCTCGGCGTAACCGTCCAAGTGGATCTTGAACCAGCTGTCTTCAAAGGCGGCGTTGTGCGCCATGTACGGGTACTTCTTCATAAGCTTGAGCAGCTGCTTTTGCAGCTCTTTGTTCTCGCGGAAGGGCGTTTTGCCGTCGATGTCGTCCCAGGTGATGTGGTGGATATTCGACAACGGCACATCCTCGCCGCGGTAGATATCGGGCAGGCCGCAGTAGTGCGCTTCGGCGTCGTGCGGGACGGCGTCGCTGGTGAGGTCCATGATCTCCCAGCCCACGTTGATGATATAGCCGCGCTCGGGTGCGCGGCCGGTGGTCTCGATGTCGATGCCGAGCACCGTGCCCTGAATGGGCTTGCGGGCGTAGGCGACGCCGAGCGCGTCGCGGTCGCCGCGGATCTCGCGCATGACGGACGCGGCGGTGCGCTTTTGCATCTTGCCGATGGCAGCGCAGGTGTCGGCGTCGGACAGGCCGCGCGAAAGCGTCGCGGGCGTCACGTTGCGCAGGCGCGCCTCGCCAATCTGGTCGCACAGGTCGCGGTTGCGGTCGGCTAGGTCGCGCACGGTGGCAAAGTCGAAGCCGGGGTCGTCCTCGGCGGTAAAGTACTCAGTCTCGAGCACCTTGAGGGCCTCTTCGCCTTTCTGACGCTCGGATTCCATGGCGCCGTGGTCGCCGTAGATAAACATGGGGATAAACGGCTGGCGCTCGTATTCGAGTGCTTGCGAAACGTTCATATGCTGCTCCTTGGACGGGCCGCGTCGCGCGGCTCGGGTTTGTCGAGTTATGGCGAGATGATAGTTTACCATGGGCAACTATTGGCATCACGCCTAGGACAATTACAATACCCTAGTTGACCGCTAGGACTTTTACAATGCTGCCGAAAGACACGAAAGGTTCCATCCGTCATGGATTTGCTGATTGATATTCTGCTCGACGCCGGCAAGGACACGCTCTCGCTGGTGCCGTTCTTGTTGGTGACATATCTGGTCCTCGAGACGCTTGAGCATGTTGCGGGCGACCGCGTTAACGGCGCCATTAAGCGTGCCGGCGCCGCTGGCCCCGTGGTTGGCTCGTTGCTGGGCATGGTGCCGCAGTGCGGCTTTTCGGCCATGGCGGCAACGCTATACGCCGGTCGCGTCGTGACGCTGGGCACCCTGGTGGCGGTGTTTCTCTCGACCTCCGACGAGATGCTGCCGCTGCTACTTGCCGAGCAGGTTCCCGTGCAGACTATGGCGATGCTTTTGGCTTCGAAGGCGCTGATCGCGCTGGTCACGGGCTTTATCGTGGATGCTGCCATTCGCGGCCTGCGTCGCAACGCCCGTGCGCATGTGGCGATTCGCCGTACCGTGTTGGGAACCGCTGTCAATCCGGCGCACGTTAACTGCGCGCATGACGATCACAGCGGCGGTGACATCATCGACGAGGTGGCCGAGGCTGGCGTGAGTGCCGATCACATCCATGAGCTGTGCGAGCGCGACCATTGCGGTTGTGATGAAGACGAGGACGAGCACGAACATGGACATGTCCACGATCACGGTCATGAGGGCGAGCATGAACACCATCATGGCCATGGTCACTCTCACTCACACGAAGGTGCGCCCGTCCTGTCGATTATCCGCAGCGCCATCTCGCATACCGTGCAGGTATCGGTATTCATTTTCCTAGTGACGCTGATTCTGGTCGCCGTGCTCGAGACCTTTGGCGAATCTGCGATCGAGCAGTTCCTGCGTGGCAACGAGACGCTCGCCGTCCTGGGTTCGGCGCTTGTCGGCCTGATCCCCAACTGCTCGGCGAGCGTGGTCATTACGCAGCTGTATCTGGAAGGCGCACTGCAACTGGCACCGATGCTCGCCGGCACGCTCATTTCCGCCGGCGTGGGCTACCTGGTCCTGTTCCGCACCAACCGCAGCGCTCGCGAAAATGCCGTGTTCCTGGTCATGATGTACGTCATCGGCGTGGGCTGGGGCCTCGCCCTATCTGCCTTCGGCCTCTAAGTAGGCCTAACAAAACGGGCTTCAAAATAGCTATGCACGGCGCCTACACAATGCGGCGACGCATGGCATTTTGAAGCCCGTTTTTTGTTGAGCCACGGATCCTGAGCGCTCACACCGGTCAGAACAAAAAGGCAAATTTCCGGGCATAGCCTAAAAATCTGCCTTGGTTAGCGCAGCAGCTCGGTGAGGTTGCGCTTAAAGCGGGCGCGGTCTTCGCCGGTGAAGGCTGCCGGCCCGCGGGTGCGACCGCCAGCGCGGCGCACCTTCTTTTCTTCGTGGCGAATAAACAGCTGCATGTCGATGGTCGCCTTGTCGTACACGCGCCCGCGCACGCCGATGGCGGCGGCATCGCGGCCGAGCACCATGCTCGCCAGGCCAATGTCCTGCGTCACGACCACATCGCCCGCCTGCAGACGCTCGACAATGGCAAAGTCGGCGCTATCGGCGCCCACGCTCACGTCGAGCGTCGTGACCCAAAAGCCGTGTCGTGCGTGCTCGGCATCACGTGGATCGTCGCGGCGAATGTGCCGCTCCAGGTTCTGCGTGCTGTTGCCGGCAATCACCACGGCGACGCCCGCCCGCCGTGCACAGTCGATCGACTCGCGCGTAACCGGGCAGGCGTCGGCATCAATAAACAGCGTCCGCGGCATCTAGTGCACCAGCTTGCCAAAGCGGATAGCGCGAATAATCAGCGTCACGCCAAACACCAGGAGCGCGGCGCCGCTAAAGATGACGAGCATCTTTGCCGACCACAGCGGATAGATA
Source organism: Collinsella sp. (assembly GCA_048429085.1). Lineage (GTDB taxonomy): Bacteria > Actinomycetota > Coriobacteriia > Coriobacteriales > Coriobacteriaceae > Collinsella. Next base: position 25,068 of record DBFOPE010000020.1, on the reverse strand, counting down.
AACACGAACATGCCGGCGATGATGGAGAGCGCGCCGCTCAGGATGGCGAGGGCGCGGTTGGACGAAAGCTCGGACTCCAGAATGGACATGACACCTTCGACGATCCAGCCAAAGCCAGCCACGACCACCACGAGCGTGGTGAGCGTCGCGGTCGAGAAGGCCTGATTGCGCAGGATTATGACGCCGCCCAGGATGATGAGCAGGTTGGAGATGATGCTCGTCACGCGCCAGCCGGCGGGCAGCAGCGGCTCAAAAATGGCGGTGAACAGCCTGACGCCAGCCGTGATCACAAAGTAGAAGCCCAGGACGGTCGTCAGGAAGACGAGGGACTTGGCGGGCGCAAACAGCAGCGCGATGCCGGCAAGCAGTGCGATGACGCCCGTGGCGGCGTAGATCCAGCGCACGGCCTTGATTGCCTTGCCTGCCATGCTTTTCTCGTCAAATCCAAACAGATTCGACTGCTGGTCGTCGTTCTTAAAGATGCCCATGAGGTCTCCTTTCCGCACGGCGTTTGCCGTCATTGTTGTTTTTGCGGCGTATGCCGCAGTTGCTACAACAAGTATCGCCTAAAGGCGCCGGCGTATGGGTCGGGGAGGGCGAAGTGTAACCCAAAGGTCCCGATTTGTTCTCGTTGTTCCCCATGTCGCGTTTTTCTATTCAACAGGTGTAGAACATTGCGGCTCTGTTCGTTATTGCCTGCGTTTTAGGTTAGATTTTCCTAAGAACAATTGCCTTGTATTGGGGGTCTCTATGAACGAAGCTGTTCCCGCGGCGCCGTCGAGCGTGGAGTCGATGGCAAAGCAAGGTTGCGAAAAGCTCGGTCTGGAATCGTTTGACGCGCTGGTTCGTCGCGCCCGCACATGCCGCCGTTTTGACGAGTCCATGCGCGTGCCGCGCGAGTTTTTGCTTGAGCTGGCAGAGCTGGCGCACCTGGCTCCCTGCGGCGCCAACGCTCAGCGCCTACGCTTTCATGTGGTGAGCGACGCCGAGGAGTGTTCGAGCTTATTTGAAAAGCTCACATGGGCTGGTGCGCTCAAGGATTGGTCGGGTCCTGTCGAGGGCGAGCGCCCGACCGGCTATATCGCGATCCTTGCAGAGCGTCCCGCTCCGGGCAAGCCTGCCGCGCCAATCACCGAGGCAGACGCTGGTATCGCCGCGCAGACGATGATGCTCGCCGCCCGCAGCGCTACGCCCGAGGTGGCGGCGTGCATGTTCAAGGCTTTTCCGCCTCGTGCGATTGATGTCATGGGACTTGACGGCGACAAGTACGAGGTCAAGCTGATCATGGTCTTTGGCGTTCCCGCCGAGACACAGGTGATCGATGCAATTGATTCCAACCCCGACGGCTCTATTAATTACTGGCGTGACGAGGCACAGGTACACCACGTACCCAAGCGTCCACTCGCCGACGTACTGGTGTAGTTGAGCGTCGCCGCGGCGTGATCCGGCGGCAAAACCACCACAAAGGCGCCTGTTCCCTTTGCGGTGGTGCGAGGGGAGGGCGTGTGGCCGATCTGTATTTGGTGCGGCATGGGCAGACTGAGCTCAATGTGCAGAACATTTTGCAGGGCTGGCAAGACTCGCCGCTCACAGAGCGCGGGTGCGAGCAGGCGCTGGCGACGCGCGCGGCGTTTGAGGACCGTGGCGTGACGTTTGACCATGCGTATTCGTCTCCGTTGGGTCGGGCGCAGCGTACGGCTGAGCTTATCGTTGGCGAGGGCCGTTCCATAGAGCTGGTCGACGACCTGCGCGAGTGGCACTTGGGCTCGCTGGAGGGCACATCAAATTGCGAGATGCCGCCGCAGCCCTGGGGTGATTATCCGGTGGCCTTTGGTGGCGAATCTGAAGGCGAGCTACGGGCGCGCATGGTTGCGGCGCTGTCCCGCATTATGGCCCGACCGCAGCACGATCGTGTGCTTGCGGTCTCTCATGGCTCTGCCTGTCAGGAGTTTCTTGAGTATGTGGCCGGCGGGGGAGGACAGCCCGACAACGGTGCCGTGCTTCATTTTGGCTATTGCGACGGGGCGTTTTCGCTCCTTGACTGGTAACGAACGAAAGGACCCCTATGAATAAAGACCTGTATCTGGTCCGTCATGGACAGACGATATTTAACCTCAAGCGCATTATTCAGGGCTGGAGTGATTCGCCGCTCACGCAGTTGGGCTGCGAGCAGGCGGCGCGCGCTGGCATGTTCTTGCGAGCGCGTGGCATCGAGCCCGACCACGCCTACACCTCGACGCTGCATCGCACCGAGCAGACTATCGCCAACCTGTGGCCGGGCCTTGCCTACGAGCGTCTGGACGGTCTGTGCGAGTGGTTCTTTGGCGATTTTGAGGCCGAGCGCGTGATGCTCATGCCCGAGCGTCCGTGGCGTGACTTCTACCGCCAATTTGGCGGCGAGGGGCAGATGCAGGTGCGCGAGCGCATGGTGGCGACGTTGACCGATCTTATGCGACGTCCGGACCACGAGTGCGTGCTCGCGGTGAGCCATGCCTCGTCCATCAAGGAATTTTTGGACCACGTGAGGGGAGCGGCGGCCGACGAGCGCGAGCGCGTTCCGGGCAACTGCTCGGTGCTGCATTTTGCGTTTGACGATGCGACGGATACGTTTGAACTGGTCGAAGTCTTTACGCAAGAAGATTATGCGCGCGAGCTGGGTCTTGAGCCGCTCGTGGCGGCAGCGGGTCCGCAGCGCGGGTAGCGCGGGCGTGGCGATGCGGATTGCCGACATCATTGCTCGATGCGAAAGGGGCGGGGATGCATGCGCATGTATCCCCGCCCCTTGTTTGTCGAGCTGCCGAGTCTTTGTGCCGGGCGTTTAGGCCCTGTTAGAACCGTGCGATCTGGTGGGTCAGCAAACCCGTCGGAACCTGCGGTGCGCCGCCGGCAACCTGCGCGGCGGGGAATAACGCGGCAACGGTAAAGTTGAACGGCTCTTTGCCCGTGTAGGCGCCGGCTGCGCGGGCTTCGTCTGCCAGGAGCTGCGCCGCCCCTGCTAGCGCGGCAGCATAGGTGGGGTCGTCTGCCGGCGTCGGCTCCGGTGCCTGGTCGAGCATGGCTCGGATGGCAGCAACGGCGTCCTCGCGCTTGACCTCCCACGCGCGGTGCGTAATGCCGGCGGGGTCGGTGACGGCATAGAGCGACGCGCCCTCTTTGGCGGCACCGAGGATGATATCCATAACGGGCGAGGCCTCGTAGGCGAGCGACACGGGGCGCGGCTGCACCTTAAGCTCGGCGATTGCACGGGCGGCTGCAGCCGCATCTGCGGGGGTCGCGCCGTCGCCCGTCAGTACGCCGACCGGGCAAATTGCCACAACGCCCGTCACGCGCCCTGGCTCTCCGGAGCATTCGTACACGTAATACGCCGCGCCCGGATCTTTGAGCATGAGCCCGTCGGCAATGGCGCCGCGCAGGGCGTCGTTGCCGCTTAGGATGCCGCCCATCTGCGGCAGCGCTTCGAGCACGCGATCCTGAGCTGGGCGGATGCAGGGAAACGGAAGTGCTTTCATGGGCGATCCTAACGCGCGAGTCGGTTTGTTCGCGGCTTATTATGCCCCAACTTGGACGCTTGCGTCCCAGAGCGTGTTGTCAACAAGCGCGATGAGCACGTTCTGGCAGCGAACGATATCGGCATGGGCCCCGGCTCGTTGGGCTTATGCGCGAGCACCAACGAGCCGGGGCCGTAGCTCATGCAATTGCGGTTACCCGTCTTGCCGGCAATGACGGCGGTATCGGTGCAGCCGGTAAAGAAGCCGACGGTCGTGTCCGCGTCCGTCACGTCATCGGCGGCGCGCTTGAGCGCAGCTAGAAGGGGAGAGTTCGGGTCGCGCTCGATGGCGGGGCGATCGCCCGTCACGGCGAAACTGCCATGGCAACCGGGAACCGCGGCCTCGGCGGTGGCAGTGGCCTGCTCGATCATGTTGATCGCGGCGGCCGTATCGGTCGGCGGCGTCAGGCGCATGTCGACCCAGACCTTGGCGTGGTCGGGCACGATAAAGGGGCGATAGCCGCCCTCGTCATCATCAACCATATGTAACCTTACAATCAGTTTGCTTTGCAAACCGATTGTAAGTCACCTGCAGATTCGCGACGCGCGCGTAGCAGCATTTACCGTTCGCAGGCCGAGCCATCGCGTTTGCCGTCCGGGCGGGTTTACAAACGACGCGGTGGGTACGTACCCTTCATGGACGACATGCTGTGCGACATATCTGCCTTTCGGTATCACCGGATACCTCCACAGGTCTTGGCAATAATGCCGGACCTGCCCGATTCTGCGGACGATCCGCGCAGGGAGCGCCTTTGTGAGCATCCGCTTGTCAAGCATTTCCTGGGCACCCCGTTACACGTGTTGGCGCAGGGCGGCTGCGGACGTAAAGGCGGTCGCATTGTCAGACATGTTTGGAACGGGGGGGAGGCCGTTTGGCTCCGTGCGGCAGACAGAGTTTGGCCTTGATGTCGCGTCCCCGCTCTTTACCCTGCTGACCCTGGCTTCCTCGGTCTCAAACGAGCGTCTGATTATGTGCATGTATGAGATGTGCGGCACCTTTGCCGTGTGCAAGATTGCGCTTCAGGTAAAGTTGGCCCTTGAGCAGGCATATGGGGACCGGTGGGGTGACGCGCGGTTGGGCTGGGAAAACGTAAGGGACGCCTCGGGGAATCCAACGGACTTGTGGAAACGGCCTCCCTTGATCGAGCTCTCTGAACTTACGGAGTTCGCCAATAAGATCCAGGGACTCCGCGGTGCTAAATCGTTCACACGTGCCGCGAAATGCATTACGGGGGTTGTGGCATCGCCGCTTGAGGTCCAAGCTTCGATGCTGTTTGGCCTTTCGAGGCTGCGCGGCGGCGAAGGGCTGCGCCTTACCAATAATGTTGAGATTCGCATGACGCGCAGCGCCCGCCTGATTTCGGGGCTTGATAGGCGCTACGCCGATATCTTGCTGTCAAATAAGGACGGCAGCCGGGAGTGCCTGGTTGAATGTCAAGGTAAAGCCATTCACGGATCCATAGAATCCAAGATCTCGGACTCCGATCGAACGACGGCCCTTCAGACGATGGGATATCCCGTCGTTCTGATGACCTATGGTCAGCTAGTCGACTCCGATGCCTTCCGCGTGGTGATGGAACTCATCATGTCCTATCTCGATGTGCCGTTGAAAGACAAGACGTCGCGGCAGCAGGAGCTCGAACGGCGACTTCGTGAGGAGATTTTTATCGATTGGACGGGAATGTAGCCGCGCGGGTGGAAAACGGTCGCGGAAGCTAGGGTTTTAGTTGCGAATAGTCTTCAATTGCTCCTTGGAATTGGCTTGAAAAGTGCTACCTAGAGCAAGTTATTTCGGAAAATGGACAGTCAACTTTAGTTTGGCATATAGAGATCGATTTTTACCTACTAAAACCCCTGATAAAGCTGTTTGTAAAAGCAGTTGTGCTTAGCGACTAGGGCCTCACTGTCGATTATCCGAAAAAACTTATTATGGGTAGCATTTTCAAAACCAGCCGGAGCAACGAAATCGGCCCCCGTTTCGTGAAAACGGGGGCCGAATGGGCTTCATGGTCTGCCTGGCAGGCTTGGCGCCGGCGCTATTTGATCACGCGCACGCGATACATCGACGGAATTTGCTTGAGCGCCTCGATGGTGCTGCTGTCCAGGTGCTCGTCGGTGTCGAACATGGTGTAGGCGTTCTCGCCGGCGGACTCGTTGGTCATACGCTGCACGTTGGCGTTGTCCTTGGCCAGGATTGCGGTGATCTGGCCGATCATGTTGGGCACGTTGGCGTGCAGGCAGGCGATGCGGCTCGCGGCGCGCGCCTTGCCCATGCTGCAGGCGGGGTAGTTGACGCTGTGTGCGATGTTGCCGTTCTCCAGGTAATCCTTGAGCTCGCTGATGGCCATGTCGGCACAGTTGGCCTCGGCCTCGCCAGTGCCGGCGCCCGAGTGAGTGGTGATAAACGTATTGGGCATCTTGACGGTCTTGGGCGTGGCAAAGTCGCAGCTAAACCAGCTGAGCTTGCCCTCACGCAGGGCAGCGTCGACGGCGTCCTCGTCAATGATGGTTTCGCGCGCGTAGTTGATGAGCACGGCGTCGGGCGCCAGCAGGTTAATCTGCTCGGTGCTGATCATGCCGATGGTGTCTGCCTTGCTGGGCACGTGCACGGTGAGGTAGTCGCAGCCGCGGCAGAGGTCCTCGAGCGTGCCCACGCGCTGCACCTCGCGGCTCAGCACCCACGCGTGCTCGACGGAAATGAACGGATCGTAGCCGTAGACATCCATGCCCAGATCGACGCAGGCGTTGGCGACCTTGGAGCCCACGTTGCCCAGACCGATAACGCCGATGCGCTTGCCCTTGAGCTCGCGGCCCACAAAGGCCTTCTTGGCCTTTTCGGCGTCGACCTGAATCTCGGGGTCGTCGGCGTTGTCGCGCACCCAATTCATCGACTGCACCACGCCGCGGCTCGAGAGCACCAGCATGCCCAGGACGAGCTCCTTGACGGCGTTGCTGTTGGCGCCGGGGGAGTTAAAGACGACGACGCCCTTCTTGGCGTACTCCTCGATGGGGATGTTGTTGACGCCGGCGCCGCAGCGGGCGATGGCGCGGATGCCCTCGGGCAGCTCGTAGCCGTGCAGGTCGGTCGAGCGCATCAGGATGGCGTCGGCCTCCTCGGCGGTGTCCACAAACTCGTAGCCCTCGCCAAACTCGACTTTGCCGTCTTTAGTGATGTCGTCGATGGTCTTAATCTTACGCATGGAAAAACTCCTTAGCAGGTTTTGATCTAAACAGGGTGGTCTGAGGTGGCTGGTCGGCCCGCGCGTTGCGGGCTAGTTAGATCGCGGACTCAAACTATGCTGTGCTTCGAAGTCCTTCATGTACGAGGCCAGGGCCTGCACGTCTTCCATGGTTACGGCGTTGTAGACGCTGGCGCGCATGCCGCCCACCAGGCGATGGCCCCTGACGTTTTGAATCTGGTGTTCGGCCGCGCCTGCGACAAAGGCCGCGTCGAGTTCGGTGTCGCCGGTGCGGAATGTGACGTTGGCGATGGAGCGGCTGTCGGCTTGCGTGGTGCCATGGAAAAGCTTGCTGTGCTCGAGCAGGTCGTAGAGCAGGTTGGCCTTGGCCCAGTTGCGCTCGGCCATGGCGGCGAGTCCGCCGGTCTGCTCCACCCAATGGAACACCTTGCCGCACACGTAGATGCCAAAGGTGTTGGGCGTGTTGAGCATGGAACCCTTGGCGGCCTGGGTCTTAAGGTCCAGGTACTGCGGCGTCTGCGCAAAGGCGGGGCCATCTGCGATGAGATCGTCGCGCACGATGACCACGGTCACGCCCGCGGCGCCGGCGTTTTTCTGCGCGCCGGCGTAAATGAGCCCGTATCGCTCGACGTCGAGCGGCTGCGACAGAAAGCAGCTCGAGACATCGGCGACCAGCGGCACATCGCCGCAATCGGGCAGCCCGTGGTACATGGTGCCAAAGATGGTGTTGTTCTGGCAGATGTAGACGTAGTCGAGCCCATCGCCCGCGGCCTCGGCGGCAATGCGCGTGTTGATGTCGGCCATGTTGGGAATGTGGTCGAAATTGGTGTCTTCGGAGCTCGCGAGCAGCACGGTCTCGCCGTACTTGGCGGCCTCCTTGTACGCCTTGTTGGCAAAGTTGCCGGTCACGACGTAGCCGGCGCGGCCGCGGCGCATGAGGTTCATGGGGATGCCCGCAAACTGCAGCGTGGCGCCGCCCTGCAAAAACAGGACACGGTAGTTGTCGGGGATGCTCATCAGGCGGCGCAGGGTTGCCTCGGCGTCGTCGATGATCTGCTGGTACATGCTAGATCGATGGCTCATCTCGAGCACGGACATGCCGCAACCGCGGTAGTCCATCATCTCGTCGGCGATCTCGGCGAGCACGCTTGTAGGCAGCGCGGCCGGGCCAGCTGAGAAGTTGTGCACACGTGCCATCTTCTAGTTCCCCCTCGTAGTCGTTTGAACGTTCGGGATACTTTAGCACAGTGGAGCGCCAGGCGCGACCGCATCACGGTAAAACTCGAGTGCGCCGCTATGATTTACAGGATGGTTACATGGGGGAGGGCGGTCGTTAGGTCTATATCACCGGGATATACCGTGACAAATACTCCTTGAGCGCCGTATTGCACACATAGAGATACGTTCCCAACATGCCGCGCGTCATGAGAACGTAGTAGGCGTTGACGATAATCTTTCGTAGGTCGTCGTCGCTTGCCTTTTTCTTTGCGACGGTATCTTTGAAGTTTGCCTTGTTAACGCAGACGCCCCCTTTGTCGTTGTCGTAGTAAATGTCTGGCCCCAGAATTACGAAGCCGTAGTTGAGGTCGTAGCCCTGTACCGTGTGGATGCATCCGACCTCGTTGACGGCGTTGGGGGAGTTAACCCAATCCTTTTGACTCGAGTTCCAACGTTTAGGGATGCCCTCAATGACGATGTCGAACGCGTCTTTGTGTTTCTTCGTTTCCCACTTCCACGCAAAACCTGCCGTCATGCGGGATAGACCAACTTCTTCTTCCTTGGCTTGCTGTAGGGAACAGAAATCCTCAAATTGGTTGACGATTCCAAACTGGTATCTGGGGGTATCGCTGTTCGGATCCCCGGTTCGCGAATCGTAAGGCTCCGATGAAAAGAGATTCTTGAATTTCATGCCGGCATGCATATACGCTTTGTTATCGAGTAGATCATATACAAAGTCGAGATACTCATCGCCGCCGCGTACTCGCATTTGCGTGCTTAGGCTGAACTCTTCAGTTTCAATGCCCTCTTCTTCGAGTTGGTTAAGTCGCCGCTCAAGACCGTCTCGATTGAGGCCGGATGCCCTGACTTGCTGCTTGGGGTCATAAAACAGATATGCCTTGTCGCAGCATTTGAATATCCAGTCAACTTGGTTGCTTGTGTGCGGAAGGTCAAGACGATCACAAGTGCTATAGAAGGCCTTGATGCCGGAGCCCATGCTTAGATAATTACCCAGTCGATGTGCTTCATCGACAAGTAGGATGTCATAACGATCATTTTTGGTTACGTCACTGGGGCTCAAGATATCGCCAGGCTTTAACCCTGGAAGGAAGTGCGTGAGTTTCCTGAGGGTCTTTTTCAGGGAATCCATGGGGGTGACAAAACCGACTCGCAGGCCGGAAAGGTTGGGCTCATTTTTGATTTTGAACATGAGACTGATGGCGAGGATTGTTTTACCTGTTCCCGGCGCGCCATTCACGACGGTTATACGTTCTCTTTTTGAGCCGCCATGTTTTACGTCTTCATGCTCCTGTTCGAGACGTTTAAAAATCGTCTCGATCGTTTCGTATTGGTCGGGCGTAAGCGTCTTGAAAGGAGAGAACTTGAACAGATCGGAGTTCTCGAGCTCTTCAATCGGATGAATCGCGTAGTTTTCTTCGCGAAGCTTTGTCCAGAGGTCTCGGAACCTCTGGCGATACTGAGGCCGCTCAAAATAATCGAATTGGGCATAGCCGTTGTTGGCATTGGTGACCTGGTATTTTTCGTCGGCACAGAACAGCTCAATAAGTCGATTCTCGAACTCGAACGTTGCGGATTGGTTGAAGGTGGGATTGTCGATCAGAAGGGTCCGGTCGAAGTCCTTGTCCACGTTTGCAGCGTGTTGTTTCATACGGCGCTGGTAATTGGTTGTTTGGCCGATGTATGCCGTCTTGTTTCTGCTGTTGGTAAGAATGTAAAGGACAGGCCAACTCTCGTCATGATGGGCTCCAGGCTTTGGCGTGCCAAAGTCCTGAAGCGATTCGCTTGTCTCAAAGGGCTGGGGTAGGGGAAGCGTGTATTGCCGAAGGGCGAACTCATTACTCATGATGGTCCGCCTTTCTGTATTCGTTAGATGATGCGTCGACGGGGTAGCGCTCGCCATTGCGCTTGAGCTTAGACGAAAGCGCCGCTGGCAGGTCGATTTCATTTAAATCTGCGAAACGCAGAAGGAAAAGGAGCGTGTCGGCGACTTCGTCTTCGATAGCTTGGCGTTGCTCGGTGTCTTCGAACATTTCTGCAATGCGCTCGTCGCTCACAAAACGAAAGAGCTGAAGGAGCTCGGAGGACTCAGTTGCCATGCCGATGGCAAGCTCTTTTGGCGTGTGATATTTGCGCCAGTCGCGTGCATCACAAAAGTCCCTGACTTGTTCCGTCATGGCATCGAGCTTATCCATCGTCCGCAACCTCCCTGATGTTCATTGTTTTATTATGGCCGTATCTGGTATTTATTGCACATCATTTGGGGTGTGCGGTTTGTTCGATCGCGATTGCCTGGTAGGAGGTTTCACCATGAAGATCGACGTTGATGTAGATCAGCTGCGCGAGAGCCTGCTCGACCGCGCGGGGTCCGCGGCGGGCGTGGGCTTTCCGGCCGCCATGCTCGACGTGATGGATATCGAGGACGAGTCGACCCAAGAGCTCCTAGCCCGAGCCGAACGCGAAGGCCTCGACCTCCGTGTCTTCGCCACAGGCGACGATACGGACGACGGCTGGTAGCCATAGCCACTCCTCTGCCTTATCCCCTCAATAACTTGCGGTGAAATAGGGACTGTTTAGGCTGCTAGAAGGCCTATCCAGTCCCTATTTCACCGCAACTTATGGGTGGGGATGGCTACGACGCCAGTGTGGCGATGACGGCTTCGTCGCCGGCGTATATGAGGGTGTTGCCATCGGGGATGATCGTTTGGCCGTCGCGTTTGAGCATCACGACGATAAACGGGTGCTTGCCTTGCGGCACGTCGCGCAGGCGCTGTCCAGCTAAGCGGCCGTGGGGAGTCACGGTGACCTCGCGCAGTGTAATCTCGGCACGTTCTTCAAACGTCGGTGCGGCCATCACCAACAGGTCGCCTTCCTCGATGACGGTATCACCGTTGGGCAGCACGGGGTGTGCGCCGTCACGCAGCACCAGGACTACGAGCATGTCGGTGACGCTGCCAATGTCCGCAAGCGAGCGATCGGCAAACGGATGTCCCGCGCCCACCTTGAGCTTGACGAACGACATGCCGTCCTCGTCGCGGTAATCGTTAAAGGTGCGGCGCACGTCGCCTTCCGCGTCGATCATGTCGAGCTTTTTCGCCACCGCCGGTAGCAGCGATCCCTGCACCACAATGCTCGACACGGCAATCACAAACACCAGGTCAAACAGATCGTGCCCACCGGGAACACCGACCACCACGGCAAAGAGGCTGAATACGACCGAAGCCGCGCCGCGCAGGCCCGCCCAGCTTACGAGTGCGACTTGGCGGGGGTTGGTCTTAAAGGGCGCCAGCAGCATGCCCACGGCGACGGGGCGGCTCACAAAGAGCATAAACGCCATGAGTGCCAGGCCCGGTAGCAGCATTTGCGGCAGGCGCGCGGGCGTCACGAGCAGGCCGAGCAAAAAGAAGATGGTCATCTCGGCCATTTCGGTGAGGGTATCAAAGAAGTGCGCCATCTCGACCTTGCCGGTGATGTCGCTCGCGCCCAGCACAATGCCTGCCAGGTATACGGCCAAAAAACCGTTGCCGCCCAGATAGCTCGGCAGTGCGTAGGCAACGATCGCCACGGCGAACAAAAAGATAGTCTGCGCGCCCTCGGCCGTTGCGCGTGCGCGCTCAATCAGACGGCTGGATGTCCAGCCGATGGCAAGGCCCAGGCCAACACCCAGGATGATCTGCTTGGCCAGCAGCACGGGAATGTCGATATTGCCGCCCGCCGCGAGGGTCGCGAGCACCGCGGTGAGCATGTAGGCGACGGGGTCGTTGGAGCCCGATTCGACCTCGAGCAGCGAGTCGGTGCCGCCCCTCAGCGAAAGGTTGTGCTCGCGCAGCACGCTAAAGACGCTGGCAGCGTCAGTGGATGCTACGACCGACCCCAGCAGCAGGCCGCCGATCCAGTCGAAGCCTAGTGCAAAATGCGCAAAGGCGCCCGTGATGCCGGCGGTGGCGATAACGCCGAGCGTGCTCAGCAGTACCGCGGGCGCGGCGACGGGCTTGGCGCGGTCGATGTTGGTGTTAAAGCCGCCGTAGAACATGATGAACAGCAGCGCCGTACTGCAGACGGTTTCGGTAAGCGCGTAGTCGCTAAAGTCGATGTGCGCCGGCCCGTTGACGCCCAGCAGCATGCCGAGCGCGATAAAGATGAGCAGGGTAGGGAAGGGGAGCTTTTTGCCGACGGGTTTGATGGTCAGACACAAAATGATGACGAGGCCGATAAAGAGAAGTATCTGGTTCATGGGTAGTGTCCGCTCCTGGGTGGTTGGCGTGGCACGGTCAGTTGTCTGCGGTTATTTGTACCCAAAGATGGTGGGTTTATGGGGCCGAGCCGCGGGCGTTCGCATTATCGACACGAGGCGGGGGGCGCGGGCGGTGCTGGTTGGGGCGTTGGTGCTGGTGGCGCGGTGTTTTCGGGGCGTGCGGGCGGCCGCTTGTGACCGTTGGCAGCGGTGGCACTTTCCAGCTTTATTGCAACGGAGTACAATGGGTAACGTTTAAGTTCAACTTGAAGTTTTAGTCGTGGCATCGGGCTTCGGCCGTAATGCAGGGAAAGGAGTTCCATGGCGATCTATGTGACATCTGATGCTCACGGGCACGTGCGCGCGCTGGACGAGGCCCTTTCCAAGATCTCGCTGACGTCCGACGACACGCTGTACGTGCTAGGCGACATGATCGACCGCGGTCCCGATCCGGTCGGCGTCATTAACTTGGTACGGTCGCTGCCCAACGCTCGCGTGCTTAAGGGCAACCACGAGCAGATCATGCTCGACGCGATCATTGGCCAGGACCCGCTCGATGCCGAGACCTGGGATATCAATGGCGGTTGGACCACGCGTCAGCAGCTCAACGAAATGGAATTTGAGGCATACGAGGGGCTGGTGCGCTGGGCTGCCGCCCTGCCGCTCTACGCGGTGGTCGAGACTGCCGAGCGACCGTATCTGCTGGTGCACGCCGGCGTTCAGACCGAGGCGGCGCGTGCGTTTTTGCTTGAGCATGGTGTCGATTGCGGCGACGGCAGGGGAGCGGTCGATGCCGATAGCGAGCTGCTGCAGCAAATGCTCGCCGTGCAATCGTCCGATGACTTGCTGTGGATTCGTCACGGCTACTGGGATGCCCCGACGGGGCTGCTTTCTGCCGAGGGCAAGGGCCCGGTCGTGGTGAGCGGCCACACGCCCACGGTGTCGCTGGGGCGTTATTGCGAGGTTGGCGGCCTGGCAGGGCTCGATGAGGAGTCGGGCCGCGGGCGGATGGTGCGCTTGGGTGGCGAGGATACCGCCGGCGTGCCCGATCGCATCGATATCGACTGTGCGGCGGCCACCGGTTCCGAGTTCGGCCGCGTGGGCATCCTGCGCCTGGACGACGGGGCGGAGTTTTATGCGAACATCAACCCGGGCGAATAATCGCTGCAAAGGGTAGCTAATTTGGGACGGGGCCTTTTTGACTACTTTTGCCCTTCTGCCCGCTAATTGATTTTTCTGGGACGGGGATTAAATAATCATTTGGCTGCCCGCTGGCTAAGTGAGTAGACTTTTTTGGAAATGCCGAGCACCCAACTTATTTGCCTCAATAAAACTGCAGGTCACAGACTTGTGCTTTGCTGGCGTGGTCGGGGATTCGGTAAAAGTCTACTCACTTAGTTTTGCGTGATGCATATTGTTCGCAACGAGACCCCAGTCGGGGAGATTCCATCGCAAATTCCGGTGACCGGGGCAGCTAATTAGGCGCCGTACGGGTTGCGGGCTCGTTCTATGCGCTGGCGGATGTGGGCGTATTCGACAATCAACAGCACCAGCAGTAGGGCCATGATAGCCAGGTAACTTACGACGGCACCCATCAGGCCCAGCAGGTTGATTAAGATCACCGGGAGCACCACGCTCACGGCAAAGCAGATCAGATAGATCTTGGTGACGTCGCCGGCGTGGCGCAGCACTGTGATGATGGCGTAGATAAAGTCGATGGCCGCGGTGATGCCGCCAGCGACAACCATCAGCAGCGCCAATGTGCGGTAGCGCTCAAAGTTGAGGCCGTACATAAAGCTCATGAGGGGAATGCCGGGGCCGGCCATAAATGCGGCGCATACGCCGGTGATGGCCACGATCAGCGCCATAACGGCAATAATAATCAAGTCAAAACGGCGGCGTTTGCGCGGGTTCGCCCAAATGCTCGACAGACGCAAAAGCTGCGGTTTATAGACAAATCCAATGCTCAGCAAAATAGCCTGCGCCGGAAAGAACAGGGCATTAAAGTACAGCTGATATTTGTAGGCCAGCGTGCCTTCCATCACAAACTTGGGCATGCTCTCGATGAGGTTGAACAGGAACAGTGCGCCAAAGAGCGGGGCGCACTGGACAAACAGGTGGCCGACCTCGCGCAGGCTCACGCGACGCGATTTTTCGGTTTCGAGCAGGGCCAGCGGCGCGGTGACCAGCACGAGCGAGACGATGGCGGTGACACCCATGGCCATGGCCGCGATGGGCATGCTGCGCGTAAGGAACAGCGCCACGCTAAAGACCGCGATGACGCCGACGGAGCGCAGCGTTTGGCTCATGCCGGCCAGGTAGAGTTTATCGGCCTGCTGCAGGCGGCCCTCGTACACGTCCGCTACGCCGTCGATCACCTTATACAGGTAGACGCCCAGGCCGATCGTTGCCATCTGCGCGTCGTAGCCGCGGGCACTGCTGTATGCAAGGCCGCAGGCCAGCGCGAATGCTCCGCAAAGCCAGCGGTTGAGCTGGTAGGAGGCAAAGGACGCCTTCTCGTCGATGTCCGAGACCTGAAAATTGCGCACGCCGTAGTTGCACGCGATCATGATGAGCGTGCCGGTGACAAACGCAATGGAGAACTTGCCGGCTTCCTCGGCGCCCACGAGCTGCGTGGACACGATGGTGAGCAGAGGAAACGCCATGCCCCATACGGCGGTGCCCAGGGTATTCCAAAGGTAGTCGCGACGGGTGGCATGATCTTCGTACTCGGCTTCTTGCGTGGAGAAGCCGCCGCCGTAGACGGCTCCGAGCAGGCGGTTCCACCAGGCATTGACCATGCGGTGGATGGGGCCGGGCTGGCGATCGCGCTCGCGGCGACGGCGTGTGGCCTGGTTGCTGTCGGGACCGCCGGCGTTACGCTGGCTTAGCTCTTGGATTCGTGCGAGCTCCTCGGCGGTGTGCGATGCGGGGAACAGGCCGTTCTCGATGCGTCCGCCCTGCCCGTGCGCCCCGCCCGATACGGTGGGGTCGGTGACGCCGTTGCGGCGGGCGATGGCGCGGCGGATGCTATCGAGGGGCGTGATGCTCAAGGCGGAGTCCTTTCTATTGCTGCGCTCTAGTATATACGCGGCGGTGTTTGCTCGTGTTTTTGAACGGATTGTTCAATATTTCGGCAGGCGGCAGAAAATTGTCGGTAAGCGTGCGGTATCCTGTTCAAGTTTTATGACACCCCCGATGCCGCCCTCGCGGTACCAAGGAGCTTTTACCCATGGACGTCGCCGCATTTTTGCTGGCTCTTGTGCCTATCATCTGGCTTGTCGTGATGCTGCTGTGCTTTAAATGGCCGGCCTGGAAAGCCGCGATTGGTTCGTTTGTTCTTTCGTGCGTGCTCGCCTTTGCGTGGTGGCATTTGCCGGTGGCGCAGATAGCCACGGCCTCGCTCGAGGGCTTTTTGATGGCGCTGTGGCCCATCGTGTTGGTGATTATCGCCGCCGTCTTTACGTATAACCTCTGCGTTCGCACGGGCGCCATGGACGTGATCGGCAGCATGATCACCTCCATCAGCAGCGATCGCCGTCTGCTGGCGCTGCTCGTGGCGTGGTGCTTCGGCGGCTTTATGGAGGGCATGGCTGGCTTTGGTACCGCTGTCGCCATTCCCGCCGGCATGCTCGCGGGCCTTGGTTTTGAGGCCGTGCCTGCCGTGCTGATCTGCCTGCTGGCCAACGGCGTGCCCACGCCCTACGGCTCCATCGGCATCCCCACGGTGTCCGTTGCCGACCTGGTGGGTCTGGATTCCCTGCACCTGGCGACCGTTCAGCTGGTGCAGCTCGCACCGTTCTTTGTGGTGATGCCGCTGCTCATCGTGTTGGTTGCGGGCCGCGTGACCGACGATCAAGGCGATGTTGCGAGCGTAGGCGAGCGCCTGCACGGCGTGGCCGGTATCGCGCTGCTCTCTGGCGCGTCCTTTGTCGGCGCTGCCCTGGTCGTCGCTATGTTTGTGGGCCCCGAGCTTGCCGTGGTCGTGGGCTCCATCGTGTCGCTCGCGCTGACCGCCGCGCTTGCCATGCGCGCCGAGAAGTCCGGTCACCTGGACGCGCGCTTTCACATGAATATCGAGGCCGGTGAGCAGCTCACCGCTAAGTCGGCGCTTTCTGCCTGGTCGTGTTTCATCCTGATTTTTGTACTGCTGTTGGGTACGTCCAACCTGGTGCCCGCCGTGCATGCCGCGCTTGCGCCCTTTGCGAGTCACGTGCAGGTGTATTGCGGCGAGAACCCCGGCACGCTCACGTTTTCGTGGATTAACACGCCGGGTGTTTGGATCTTCCTGGCCGCGTTTATCGGCGGCGCCATTCAGGGGGCTTCGCCGCGCATGATGGGCGAGGTGCTGGCCGCGACTGTGAAGCAGATGATGCCGACGGTAATCACGATGCTTTCGGTGCTGGGCTGTGCCAAGGTGATGGGTTATGCGGGCATGATCTCTTCGATCAGTGCGTTCTGCATTGCCGTCGCCGGTGGTCTGTACCCGATTCTGGCCCCGTGGATCGGTGCCGTCGGTGCGTTCGTGACCGGTTCGGGCACATCGTCGGGCATGCTGTTTGGTCCCATTCAGAGCCAGGCCGCTTCGGCGCTGGGTGTGAGCGACTACTGGATGGTTGCGTTGAACGCCCTGGGTGTCGCCGCCGGTAAGATGGTCTCGCCGCAGACGCTCGCGATTGGCCTCGCTGCCGTGCACGTGCGCGGTAAGGACGCCGAGCTCCTGGGCGCAGTGCTGCCCTACGCCGCCGGCATGCTGGTCCTCATGAGCGTCATCGCCATGCTCGGCCAAGGCCTGCCGCTGTAGTCGGCACTTTGGGAACGTCCCTAAGTGCCGGCATCTAGGGACACTCCTTGGTTGTTGCCTGTTCATAAGTGTCCCCAACGACTGGTCGTGTAAGAACGTCCCCAATGACTAGGCCGCTTGCCTGCGATTTTTGACCGTTGGGCGGGCGCTTCGCCGTTGCCGCAAAAACGTTTTTGCATATCGGGTACAACGGGCTTTACGTGAGTAAAGTGCGCGCTGCGTCCGCGTGTCGCGTTTTTAAAGGAGGCCCCATGCCTGGTGTTACCCCTGCAGAAGTTTTGTCCAACTTTGGCATTACGCTGGTCGAAGATCCCGCCGATAATCAGCCCCGCCTGTTGGTCGATCTACCCGCCGCGGAGCTCGTCGAGCACGCCATCCGCCGCGAAGAAGGCCGCATGGCATCCAACGGCGCGCTGGTGATCGAGACGGGGGAGCGCACCGGCCGTTCCCCCAACGATCGCTTTATCGTTGACACCCCCGATGTCCACGATAAGATTGCCTGGGGCGCCGTCAACCGACCGCTTTCGATCGAGAGCTACGAGACCATCAAGGCCGGTATTGTCGACTATCTCAACGAGCGCGATGTGTTCGTCACCCGCGGCATGGCCGGCGCCGACCGCAACCACACGCGTCGCCTGCTCGTCGCCTGCGAGCGTGCCAGCCAGGCGCTCTTTATTAAGCAGATGCTCGCCCGTCCGCTCGCCCGCGAAATTGCGCGCACCGGCGAGCCGGACTTTTGTGTGCTCGCGGCGCCCGGTTACCAGTGCGACCCCGCCATCAAGGGCCTCAACTCCAGCGCCGCCGTGGTTATCAACTTCCAGGAGCGTGTGATTCTGGTTGCCGGCACCGGCTACTCCGGCGAAATCAAAAAGTCCATCTTCAGCGTCATGAACTACCTGCTGCCCGTCGAGGACGACGTGCTGCCCATGCACTGCTCGGCCAGCATGGATCCCGTCACGCACGAGACCGCGGTGTTCTTTGGCCTCTCCGGCACGGGCAAGACCACGCTTTCGGCCAACCCTACGCGCCTGCTGATCGGCGACGACGAGCACGGTTGGTCCGACATGGGCATCTTTAACGTCGAGGGCGGCTGCTACGCCAAGTGCGAGGGCCTGGACGCGTTCCACGAGCCCGAGATCTTCAACGCCGTTCGCTTTGGCGCCATCTGCGAAAACGTGGTGCTCGACGAGAATCGCAAGCCCAACTACGATGACGTCTCGATCACGCACAACACGCGCGTGGCCTATCCCGTCGAGCATATTCCCAACGCGTGGACCAAGGGCATGGGCACCACCCCGAGCGTCGTGCTGTTTTTGACCTGCGATGCCTTTGGCGTGCTGCCGCCCATCTCGCGCCTGACGGCCGACGCCGCCATGTATCACTTTGTGACGGGCTTCACCGCCAAGATTCCTGGCACCGAGGTCGGCGTCACCGAGCCCATGCCCACGTTCTCCTCGCTGTTTGGCGAGCCGTTTATGCCGCTCGATCCCATGGTCTATGCCAAGATGCTCGGCGAGCGTATCGCCGACGGTCGCACCCGCGTCTATCTGGTCAACACTGGCTGGATTGGCGGCGGTTATGGCGTGGGCCATCGAATCGAGCTTGCATACACGCGCGCCCTGGTGGCCCGCGCCCTCGACGGTACCATCGAGGACAGCGAGTTCGTGCACGACGATATCTTTAACGTCGACATTCCCACCACGTGCCACGGTGTGCCCGACGGCATCCTGGTGCCGCGCCAGTACTGGCAGAGCACCGCGCGCTACGACGAGGCTGCGCACAACCTGGCGGTGATGTTTGAGGAGAACTTCGAGAAGAAGTACTCGCACCTGCCCGAGTCCGTCAAAGCCGCCAGCCCGCACGCCCAGGTGTCCGCCGAGGCCCGTCATCGCGGCCGCGGGTTGCTGGGACTCCGCCGCTAGCGCCGCCTTAGACCCAAAACCACCACGAAGGGGACAGGCACCTTTGTGGTGGTTTTGCTCGCGCGGATGACTCAGGTTACAATACGCCTGACATATCGTCCCCTTCTCCGGATGGGGACAGCGCAAGCGCTCTTGTGGCGGCACCGTAGGACTTTGAAGGTGGCCGTCGTAAGGGCGCTTTTTGTTTGGGTGCCCTCGCTCGGGCGCGAATCGTGAAGGGAGCACGTATGAAGAGCTTTATTGCCGAGGATTCATTTTGGGAGCTGTTTCCTCAGGCGGCGGTCGGTGTTGTGGTCGTGGAGGGTATGAAGCCCGCGGCCCAGATACCTCAAGAGGATGTGGACGCGATAGCGGCGCTGCTCGACCGTGCCAATATCGATGCGGAGCGTCATCTGACCAGCGATACAATCAGCGAGAACGCACCGGTCAAGGCATGGCGCGAGGCCTATCGTCTGTTCAAGACCAAAAAGGGCGCGCGCTGTTCAATCGAGAACCTGCTCAAGCGCGTGCTCAAGGGCAAGCCGGTGGGCCACATTACGCCCGCGGTGGATATCTATAACACGGTGTCGCTGTCCTATGCACTGCCCGTGGGAGGCGAGGATCTGCATGCGATTGAGGGAGACCTTCGCTTGAAGGTGACCGACGGCGGGGATGCGTTCCTGCCGCTTGGCGAGGAAGCGGACGACCCGACGCTGCCCGGCGAGCTCGCCTACATTGACGATGCGGGCGCCGTGTGCCGCTGCTGGAACTGGCGCGACGGCGTTCGAACGGCTCTATCCGACGATTCGGCTGACGCGTTTTTGGCGATTGAGTGCGTAGAGCCCGAGCGCATGGGGGACTGTCAGGCCGCCATCGATCGCTTAGCCGAGCTGCTTGAGCGCTATCTGGGGGCGACGGTTGTCGTTAAGACGCTTGTGACCCGCGACAATCCCCGCGTGGAGCTGTAGCAACTTCTGCAAATCATACTCGCCGGTCAAAACCACCACAAAGGTGCCTGTCCCCTTTGTGGTGGTTTTTATGTTGATGAGTTAACAAATAGGGCACGCAGTGCTGGCGGCCGCTGGGTACGGTTAAGATGTTTACCCGTTAGCATTATGCAAGCGAAAGGCGGTCGTCTCCCATGCAGCAGAGCGACGAGACACGTTTCGAGGACTTTGTCGGACTGATCAGCGGACTCTACAAGGAGATCCAGCGCATTAAGACATCTGAGGGCGCAAGGCTGGGCCTTAAGGGCTCCGACATCATGTGCCTGTACTATCTTGAGCGCAGCAAGGACGGCCTGACTGGTGCCGACCTCGCCCGCATGGCTGGCGTGACCCGCGCTGCCGTCTCGCGCACGCTGGCGCATCTGGAGGAGGGCGGCTACGTCGAAGTCGACGATTCGGGCGATGCCGCCGTTAAGTATCGCGCCCCGGTTCGCCTGACCACGTTGGGCGGCGAGAGCATGAACGAGGCCGATTGCATTATTCGTGAAGTGCTCGACACCACCGGCAAGGCCATGGGCGTGGAGCAGCGTGAGCAGATGTATGCGTCGCTGCGTACGATTCTCAACACCTTGCGCGAGCTGTAGGGCCGCCTAGGCATTTGCTTCCCATTAACAACTGCATCGTCCCGTTTGAGCGCGTATACCGTGCCGGGGCATTGCTGTCAAAATTCCCTGCGCGGGACCTGCGCAAGAAAGGATTCGCTATGTCCGTCCGCATTATTACCGATTCCGCAAGCGATATGTCGCCGGCCGAGCACCCGGCACTGGACGTTTTGCCGCTGTCCGTCACCTTTGGCACCGATGTGTACATGGATGGCGTCGACATCGATCACCAGCGCTTTTACGAGATGCTCGTGGAGCGCGATGAGCTGCCCAAGACCGGCCAGGTCAACCCGTACGCGTTCTCGCAGGCTATCGCCGAGATTCGCGAAGCCGGCGATGAGGCTGTGATTATTACCGTGGGCGCTAAGCTGTCGGGCACCAATCAGAGCGCCCGTACCGCACTAGCCGAGGCGCCGGGCGGCGATGTGTACGTGGTTGATAGCAACAACGTCACCCTGGGTGAACGCATTCTGGTTGAGTATGCGCTGCGCTTGGTGGACGAGGGCCGTAGCGCGGCCCAGATCGCGGCGGCGGTCGAGGCCGTGCGCGACCGCGTGGTGGTTATCGGCCTGCTCGAGACGCTGGAGTACCTGGTGCGCGGCGGTCGCCTGTCTGCTGCTGCCGGCGCCGTGGGTACGCTGCTCAACGTAAAGCCCGTGGTAGCTGCCGAGGACGGTCTGATTGTGCAGCTGGGAAAGGCGCGCGGTTCCAAGAACGGCCGCAACCTGCTGAACCAAAAGGTCGAAAAGGCGGGCGGCATCGACTTTTCCATGCCGCTGGCGCTCGGCTATACGGGCCTTTCGGATGCGGTGCTCAAGAAGTATATCGAGGACAGCGCGGCACTGTGGGCTGGCCACACCGAGGGCGAGCTGCCCGTTCACACCATCGGTGCCACCATCGGTACCCACGTAGGCCCCGGTGCCGTAGCCGTAGCCTTCTTCCAGCCCGCCAACTAACCAACCTGCCAACAAATGATCCCTTGGGGACGGAGGAAAACGGATCATCGACCGCACGGAGGCCGCGAATGATCCGTTTTCCTCCGTCCCCAAGGGATCATTTCTTTATGCTGTTAATGCGGAGAAGGGAGCGAGCGATGGCGTCTGAGGGCTTTTTTGAACGGGTGTACGAGGTGGTCGAGCAGATCCCCGAAGGGATGGTCGCCACGTATGGTCAGGTGGCGCTGCTTGCCGGTCGTCCACGAAGTGCGCGGTACGTGGGGTATGCCCTGCACAGCAATCCGCGCCCCGGCGAGATACCCTGCCATCGCGTGGTGTTTGCCGACGGGCGCATATGCGAGGGTTTTGCTTTTGGCGGTCCCGATGCTCAACGTGAGCTTTTGCTAGGGGAGGGCGTGACGTTTGTCGACCCCATGCACGTCGATCTGGGCGCCTGTCGCTGGCCCGCCGGACTCTAACAGATCTGCCGTGGCCAAAACTACCACAAAGGTGCCTGTCCCCTTTGCGGCGGTTTTCCGTTGTAGGTTTACCGGGGCTAACTTATGGAGAAGCTATGGCGGCTCATATTGATGCTGCAAAGTAAACCACGGTGAACTATATTTTATTCAACAACGGAGCGGGCAATAGGCGATGAAAAAGCCTGCCCTGTTGAGTTTGATTCGCATCCCTCCCCTCTGTGCGATTCAACGGTGTACTTCGGGAACGGGCCCGCTGGCAACTGACTGCCGGCGGGCCCGTTCCCGTTTGTCGGGGGAGTGCGATGGGCGGAGCCGAACCGGTCGGGCACCAAAAAAAGGCGGACGCCGTAGCGCCCGCCCTATAGCAATCGAAAGTTCAAGCCAGCAGGTCGGTCTAGTACACCATGCCCATGGCGTCCCGAACCTCGGCCAGGGTCTGCTCGGCGATCTCGTTGGCGCGACGGTTGCCCTCGTGCAGCACGTCCTTCACGTAGTCCAGATCGTTCTCGTAGCGCTGACGACGCTCGCGGATCGGCGCGAAGTACTCGTTGACGGCCTCGGTCACGTACTTCTTGAGCTGGCCGGAGCCGCCCATGCCAATCTCCTCGGCAATCTCGACCTCGGAACGGCCGGTGCAGATCGCGGCGGTCGAAAGCAGGCCGGAAACGCCGGGGCGGTTCTCGGGATCAAACGTGATCATGCGCTCGGAGTCGGTCTGGCTCTTCTTGATGCGCTTGGCCGTCTCCTCGGCGGTCATCGAGATGTTGATGGCGTTGCCGTAGCTCTTGCTCATCTTGCGACCGTCCAGGCCGGGCAGCAGCGGGGTCTCGGACAGCAGCGCGTCGACCTCGGGGAACACCTTGCCGTAGCGGTTGTTAAAGCGGCGGGCGATGGTGCGGGTGAGCTCGATGTGCGGCAGCTGGTCGCGGCCGACGGGCACCACATTGCCCTTGCAGAACAGGATGTCGCAGGCCTGGTGCACCGGGTAGGTGAGCAAAAGGCCGGTGAGCTCGTGGCCCGAGGCCTCCATCTCGGCCTTAACCGTGGGGTTGCGCGCCAGCTCGGCCTCGGACACCAGCGACAGGAACGGCAGCATGAGCTGGTTTGCGGCGGGCACGGCGGAGTGCGCGTAGATCATGGTCTTGTCGGGGTCGATACCGCAGGCAAGGTAGTCCATGACCATGTTGTACACGTTGTCCTGGATATGCTCGGTGGTGTCGCGGTCGGTGATGACCTGGTAGTCGGCGATGAGCACGTTGGTCTTGGCGCCCATGTTCTGCAGTTCAACACGGCCCTTGAGGGTGCCGAAGTAATGACCCAGGTGCAGGCGCCCGGTGGGGCGGTCACCGGTAAGCATGGTGAACTTCTCGGGTGTCTTGGCCAGGCCCTCGCGAATGGCGTTGCTCTTTTGCAGCGCGACTTCGTAGCTGTTCTCGTTTGGCATGATTGCTCCTAACGTATATTCATGGGTCAAGATGATAACGCGTTTATTGGAGGGGCGGGAGGGGAGGCGGCTTGCGCGCTGGGTGCGGCCCGGCCGCGCTTGGTCAGCGGCGCCTGGGCGCATCCTCGGCAGCTTATCCTAGAGCTTGTGGTGGCGCTCTTCTTTACGTTCCTCGGCTGCTTGCTCCTCCTGCTTAAAAGCGGGGTCGTCGGGGGTTACCAGCTCGTCCTCGTGCGTGCGCTTGTTGTAATGGTGACGTAGCACGGGCTCAAACAGGTGCAGGTGCTTGGCGAAGGCCGCCGAGCCAATGGCGAGCACGGTAAAGATGAGGACGCGCATGGGGACCTCGACCTGATTGATGGCGGCGGCGCCGGCCGAAAGCATAATGCACCAGGCGTAGATGAGCAGTACGGCCTGCTTTTGGTTGTAGCCCTCTTGAATGAGGCGGTGGTGGATGTGGCCCTTGTCGGCCTGCCCGATGCTAATGTGGGCGCGCTTACGGCGCACGATAGCGCTAAACGTATCGATGATGGGCACGCCGGCTACGATGAGCGGGATGATGAGCGAGGTGAGCGCGGCGGTGCGGCTCACGTTGAGCAGCGAGATGGAGCCCAGCGCAAAGCCCAGCAGCAGCGACCCCGAGTCGCCCAAGAAGATGCTCGCGGGGTTGAAATTATAGCGCAAGAAGGCGAGGCACGAGCCAAAGAGCGCGATGGAGAGCGCGGCGGCGTCGATGCGGCCCGAGAGCACCGCGACCGAAAACATGGTGAACGACGCGATACCGCAGATACCCGTGGCCAGACCGTCGAGGCCGTCGATAAGGTTGATGATGTTGGTGAACGCCACCAGGTAGACCACAGTGATGGGGTAGGCGAGCCAGCCGAGCATGATCTCGCCGGGAGCAAACGGGTTGACGATGACGCCGATGCGCAGGCCGCCCACGCAGGCGATGAGCGCGGCGAGGACCTGGCCGGCGAGCTTTTGCTTGGGCTTGAGCTGGAAGACGTCGTCGATCGCGCCGGTCGCAAAGATGACGGTAAAAGAAAGCGCAAGTATGGGGTAGCTGATGTGCAGACGGGGGTGGGGCACCAAAGCGGGCGGCCAGCCCAGGTACCAGGTGCCTAGGATCTGAACAATGCAGGCGACGACGAGGCCCAAAAAGACTGCCGTGCCACCCATGCGCGGGATGGGTTTAGTGTTGATGCGGCGCTTGGAAGGATAATCGACGGCGTCGAGCTTGATTGCCAGGCGCTTGACCAGGGGCACCGCAAGGAAGGTCGTGATAAAAGCCGCGACCGCCACGCAAAGGTACGGTATGAAGCTCGTGGAGGAAGCCATGAATCGATAAACCGCCAAGCGTCGAAGGAAAAGGTCAAAGGATGCCATGCCGCAAAGGGTATAGCTGACCCATGATACTCGACCAAGGAGGGTGTGAGGAATTGCACGGGGCGATAATCACGCGCTTACCAGATATTCGAGTGATAGTGGGGCTCTGCCTGGTGCCCTTTGGGGATCTTGGCGGGATTTGCAATGGCGAGTTTCGGCAAAAGAAAACCACCCCCCACGTTACGAAAATGAACCCACCTAAAACAGGTGGGTGCCCTCATCGACTGTTCCAGCGTCCTTAACAACGAAGGATACCTGTACTAGGTACGACTGTGTGGGCTCCCTAAATAAAC
>DBFOPE010000019.1:0-5118 GCA_048429085.1 Collinsella sp. | reverse complement strand
TTCCTGTTCCCCAAGAAGCTCGCTGTTGCCGCCACCAAGGGCAACCTCAAGCAGCTTGACGAGCGTCGCAACAACATCGCCAAGCGCGAGGCCGTCCGTCTGGCTACCGCCAACGAGACCAAGGCTGCCTTCGAGGGCAAGCAGGTCACCGTTGACGTCAAGGTCGGCGACGAGGGCATCCTCTTTGGCTCCGTTACCGCCGCTATGATCGCTGACGCCATCAAGGATCAGCTCGGTATGGACATCGACCGCAAGCGCGTCGAGCTCGGTAAGCCCATCAAGGTTGCCGGTGCCCACACCGTCGCCATCTCGCTGTACCGCGAGATCAAGGCCGAGGTTGTCGTTCTCGTCGGCGTTACCGCCGAGGAGCTCGCTGCCGAGGCTGAGGTTGAGGAGACCGCTGAGGTCGCCGAGACCGAGACCGCCGAGGTCGAGACCGAGGCTGCTGCCGAGTAGCATTTGCTGCAACGCAACAATCTTGTTCTAAGAAGGGCGCTCTGGGAGACCAGGGCGCCCTTTTATTTTTTTGCGCCGGGTGAGTTCATAGCAGTCATTGAGATGCGGTCCCGTGTATAGGACCGTTCATCCGTTTGGTTCGGTGATGATTGCCAAGGCGCGGCTCGATTTATAGCCGTGGCTGATACTATGGATGCTCGCAAGCGATATGAATGAGGATGCTCATGGCATATGACGATAGGGAGACGGGGTTGACGGTCGAGGACCGTGGCTCTAAGTTGGGTCTCCCCCAAAACCAAGATGCAGAGGCCAACGTACTGGCCGCTATGCTGCTATCGCCCGAGGTGGTCGAAGAGGCCCAGGTCGAGCTGCAGCCCGATGACTTCTACCGGCCCATTCATAAGACCATCTATACCGCGATGGTCGATATGTACAACAGCCGCATCCCCATCGACTCCATCTCGTTGATCGATTACCTGCGAAGCATCAACAAGCTCGATGCCGTGGGCGGCGAGGCGTACATTTTGGAGCTGATGGGACAGACTCTGTCGCTCGTCAACTGGCAGCACCATGCCGCCATCGTTCGCCGCGACTCGATGCTGCGTGAGCTGATTGGCGCCACCAACGAGATCAACGCGCTGGCCTACAACGCCCCCACCGACACCAAAGAGGTCGTGGAGCTGGCCGAGAGCAAGCTGCTCAAGGTCACGGCGCGTGAGGTTAAGTCGAGCTACAAGACGCTGACCGAGTTTATGGTCGAGGCCTATAACGAGGCCGAGGAAGTGTGCAAGGCCGGCGGTCAGGCTGCAGGTGTGCCCACGGGCTTCCCGTCGCTCGACCGTATGCTCATGGGCTTCCGCGAGGGCCAGCTCATCATTATCGGCGCCCGCCCCGCCGTGGGTAAGACGTCGTTCGCCCTGAACTTGGCGCTCAACGCCGCCGCCGCGGGCTATACCGTCGGCTTCTTCTCACTGGAGATGTCGGGCAAGGAAATTGCCCAGCGTCTGATTTGCGCCTATGCCATGATCTCGATCAGCGACTTCCGTACGGGCCGCATTAGTCCCGAGCAGTGGGCCAACATCAATGAGGCCACGCAGACGCTGTCCAAGCTCGATATTCTGATTGACGATACGCCCGGCACCACGGTGACCGAGATTCGCGCCAAGAGCCGTCGCATGCTCCATAACAAAGAGAAGGCCATCATCATCCTGGACTACTTGCAGCTGGTGAGTCCCCCGCCGGGACGTCGTTCCGAGAGCCGTACCGTCGAGGTCTCCGAGATGTCGCGTGGTCTAAAGATTATGGCCAAGGAGCTCAAGATTCCGCTGATCGCGCTGTCGCAGCTGTCGCGTCAGGTCGAGTCCCGTACCGGCAAGCGCCCGCAGCTGTCCGACCTGCGTGAATCGGGCTCCATCGAGCAGGATGCCGATATCGTCATGTTCTTGGACCGATCCGCCGACGAGGCCGAGGCCTCGCGCGACGACCGACCCGACGAGGGCGTTACGCGTATCGTCGTGGCCAAGAACCGTTCGGGCCCGATTGGCGACGTCGACCTGATGTTCCTGCCGGCATCCACCAAGTTCTATGAGCTTGATGGGGCGCATACCGAGGAGTAGGACAGGCGCCCGTTGCACGGGTATACTGGGAATGTTTTGTGCTTCTGCGCACTTGCGGTGTGCGGACAGTCCATGAATGTGAGGAGTAAACATGCCGTCAACCGTTTTGGTCGGTGCCCAGTGGGGCGATGAGGGCAAGGGTAAGATCTGCGACCTGGTCGCCGGCGACTTTGATGCCGTCGTGCGCTATTCGGGCGGCAACAACGCCGGCCACACCATCGTCGTCAACGGCAAGAAGTACGGCCTGCACCAGGTGCCCTCCGGCATCATGTATTCCGACCACGTGTCGGTGATCGGTAACGGCTGCGTCGTCAACCCCAAGGTCGTCCTTGAGGAGATCGACATGTTCGAGGCCGACGGCATCACCACCAAGAATCTCAAGATCAGCGGCAACGCGCATGTCATCATGCCGTACCACATCGATCTGGATGGCGCCTTTGAGCAGAAGCTCGGCAAGAAGAACATCGGTACCACCAAGCGCGGCATCGGTCCGTGCTACCAGGACAAGATGGCCCGTATTGGCCTGCGTATGCAGGACATGCTGGATGAGGCGCTGTTCCGCGATAAGCTGGAGACCGCTCTTGCCCGCGTGAACCCCGAGCTAGAGCTCATCTACAACCTGCCCACCTACACCGTGGATCAGATTTGCGATGAGTACCTGCCCATGGCCGAGCGCCTGCGCCCCTACATCACCGAGACGAGCCTGCTGCTCAACAACATGATCGATGAGGGCAAGGACCTGCTGTTCGAGGGCGCCCAGGCAACGCTGCTCGACATCGACCACGGCACCTATCCGTACGTGACGTCTTCCAACTGCACCGCCGGCGGCGCCATCACCGGCTCTGGCGTCGGTATGAAGAATGTCGACCGCGTGCTGGGCGTCATGAAGGCCTATATCACCCGCGTCGGTTCGGGCCCCATGCCCACCGAGCTTTCCTATGAGTCCGAGGCCGGCCATACGCTGACCGAGGAGGGCTATGAGTACGGCGTGACCACCGGCCGTCGCCGTCGCTGCGGTTGGTTCGATGGCCCCATCGCCAACTACGCCTCGCGTGTCAACGGCCTCACCGATATCGCCATGACCAAGCTCGACGTGCTTTCGGCCTTCGATACCATCAAGGTGTGCGTTGCCTACGACGTCGACGGCGAGCGTTACACGAGTGTGCCCGAGCATCAGGTGCGCTTTGAGCATGCCAAGCCCATCTACGAGGAGCTCCCGGGCTGGAAGTGCGATATCACCGGTTGCCGCAGCTTTGACGAGCTGCCGCAGGAGGCTCAGGACTACGTGGCGTTTATCGAGGATCTGGCACACACCCGCGTGACGTTCATTGGCGTCGGCGCCGGTCGCGAGCAGATCATCAACCGATTCTGGAAGTAATCGGCACTATTCGGTTATTGCGATATACCCCTTTGCAGCCCAGGCGGGCGGCCGAGGGGTATATTT
The DNA here is from genome assembly GCA_048429085.1 of Collinsella sp. Classification (GTDB taxonomy): domain Bacteria; phylum Actinomycetota; class Coriobacteriia; order Coriobacteriales; family Coriobacteriaceae; genus Collinsella. Next base: position 1,602 of record DBFOPE010000019.1, on the reverse strand, counting down.
GCTTTGTAATGGGTCCGCATGGTTGGCGGGCCGTTCATCCATAGAGGAGGCACCCTTGAAGGCGGACACTCAAACCATCGACATCCTGTTGTTGGGCAGCGGCGGCCGCGAGCATGCTCTGGCAGCTAAGCTCGCAGCATCACCGCGCGCCGGCAAGCTCTACATTGCGCCGGGTAACGGCGGCACCGCGAGCTGCGGCGAGAACGTGGTTCTCGACGATTGCGATCCTGCGGCCGTGGTGGCGTTTGCCCAGAGCCACGGATGCGGACTCGTGGTAATTGGCCCCGAGGCTCCGCTCGTGGCGGGCGTGGCCGACGCCGTACGCGCGGCGGGTATTCCCTGCTTTGGCCCGGGTGCCGAGGGCGCTCAGATGGAGGGCTCCAAGCTATTCTCCAAGCAGCTCATGGAGCGCGCCGGCATTCCGACGGCCGCCTACGGCTCGTTTACTGACGAGGCTTCGGCGCTTGCCTATGTGCGCGAGCAGGGTGCCCCGCTGGTCGTGAAGGCTGATGGCCTGGCCGCAGGCAAGGGCGTTATCGTGGCGACTGAGCTCGAGCAGGCCGAAGAGGCCGTGCGCGAGTGCTTTGGCGGCACCTTTGGTGATGCCGGCAACACCGTTGTCATTGAGGAAATGCTGGTTGGCCCCGAGTGCTCGCTGCTGGCCTTTACCGACGGCAAGACCGTGCGTCCTATGGCCACCTCGCAGGATCACAAGCGTGCACTCGAGGGCGACAAGGGCCCCAACACCGGTGGCATGGGCGTCTACAGCCCGGTGCCCATCGTGACCGACGAGGAGCACGCCACCATGGTGAAGGTCATGGAGCAGACCGTGGCCGAGCTCGCCGCCGAGGGCATCGACTACCGCGGCTGCCTGTACGGCGGCTTTATGCTCACCCCCGCCGGCCCCAAGGTGCTGGAGTTCAACGCCCGCTTTGGCGACCCCGAGACGCAGGTCGTGCTGCCGCGCCTCAAGAACGACCTGGTCGAGGTCATGCTGGCTTGTGCCAACTGTGAGCTCGATCAGATTGAACTCGACTGGCGTGACGAGTGGGCTGTGGCTGTTGTCCTGACGAGCGCGGGCTACCCCGGCAGCTACGAGAAGGGCAAAGTCATCACCGGCATTGCCGACGCCGAGGCCATGGAGAACGTGACCGTGTACCATGCCGGCACCGCCGTGGTGGACGGTCAGCTCGTGACCAACGGTGGCCGAGTGCTTGCCGTGACCGCGCTGGGCGACACGTTCGAGAACGCTCGCAACCTTGCCTACGAGGCCTGTGAAAAGATTGATTTTGAGGGCAAGACCTTGCGTCATGACATCGGTCTGCGCGCGCTGCGTGGCCGCGACGCCTGGGATGCCTAAAGTCCGAGAGGGATGAGACGGATGGACGAGAAGAACGAAGAGCTCGTGGATGCGCAGATCGTCGAAGAGGACAGCCGCATGTATGGGCACGCCGAGGGCGAGCCTGGTGGCGAGGTCGCTGACGAGCCGGCGCTGGTGCTGGGCGACGACGACCCGCACGATGCCGAGCTGCACGAGAAGATTCTTTCGGAGGAGTGCGCCTGGAAGGGCAAGATCCTCGACGTCCACCGTCTTGAGGTTGA
>DBFOPE010000018.1:0-3318 GCA_048429085.1 Collinsella sp. | reverse complement strand
CCTCGTGTATACTGACTTTCGCATTTAACGGAGAGTTGTCCGAGTGGCCGAAGGAGCACGATTGGAAATCGTGTAGGCGTCAAAAGCGTCTCCAGGGTTCAAATCCCTGACTCTCCGCCAGTTAATTCCAAAGCAGGCCTTAGTGCCTGCTTTGTTTTTACCCCACGCGGAGGGGTGGCAGAGTGGTTGAATGCGGCGGTCTCGAAAACCGTTTGGCCTGTATAAGGTCACGAGGGTTCGAATCCCTCCTCCTCCGCCATTTTGGTTGAGAAAGCTCCCGGGAATGGGGGCTTTTTTGTTTTGAGTCCCTTACAAATAAATACGGCGGAGGAGGAGGGATTCGAACCCGCCAGGGCGCGGAGCGTAAAGAAAACGCGCCGGTGGCGCGTTTTTAGCGCAGCGCGGTCGACGCCAGCCGACCGGATATATTTTGAGCTTCGCTCAAAATTTGGACATCCCTCCTATTCAGCCACGCCCTCATCGCATTCAGCATCAACCCAGTCCCGACCGTTTGCCGAGCAATAGGGTCGCAATAGGCGCCGAACATGTACTATGTACGGGCATTGTCCAAACCCGCAACTCAAAGGACCCCATCTTGCCCGTCGTCGCCGCCATAACCGTTACCTCACATGCCTCGGATGCCATGGTCGCTATCCCATTTTGGCTCGAGATGTTCGCCGTTGTCGCTGCATCGATCTCGGGTGTGCTGGTTGCGCGCGAACACAAGCTCGACCTGGTGGGCGCGGTCGCACTCGCGGTAGTCTGCGGTCTGGGCGGCGGTCTTTTGCGCGACATGACACTCCAGGTCGGCAACGTCTACATCCTCAACCAGCCAATGGCGCTGCCGCTCTCCATCGCCACGGCGGCCATCATTTACATCTTCCCGGCAATCGTCGATAAGCCCGACAAACTCATCCCCCTGCTCGACATCATCTCGGTCGGCATCTATGCGGCAACCGGCGCAGACAAGGCACTGGTCTACGGATTTGCACCCGTCGTTTGCATCATGATGGGCTTTTTCACCGCGGTGGGCGGCGGCATGCTGCGCGACGGCTTTATGGGCGTGGTTCCGGGCATTTTCCAACGCACCAACTTTTATGCCATCGCGGCCATCGCCGGATCGGCAAGCTATGTAAGCCTCGTCATGAGTGGCTTGGTCAGCAATGTCGCCGCGCTGGTCGTATGCGTTATCGTGACCATGGGTCTGCGCTGGCTCTCGCTGCGCTTTGACATCAAAAGCCCCACCGAAGAAGACATCGCGCACTTTTTACATCGCAAAAAGTAGATAGCACGGCACGACCTTTCGAAATGCAACCGAGAGGTTCTTTTAGAGCGCTCGCACGTTGGGTACCCTGTTAGATATATGCCGAGTATCTAACGAAGGATTCACTATGCCTTGCAACCTAGAACCGTCGACCAAGCGCCACAAAGCGCAGGCCCGCATCGCCCTCCTATTCGTACTGATTGCGCTTGCGCTGACCGTACTTCCCACGGCGTCGTTCGCCGGCACAGACACCGCGGGCAACGTACTCGCAACCGAAGCTGACTCAAATCCGTCTGGCGTCGCGGGCGACCTGTACTGGGCTGGCCAAAGCCTTAACCTGGACGATGCCTCCATCGGCCGCGATATTATCGCGGCAGGCGACAGCCTATCGATTCGCGACTGCACCGTAGGCGGCGCCATTCGCCTGGCGGCGCGCACCATCGATATCTCCAAAACCGCAATCGATGGCAGCGTGACGGTAGCCGGTCAGCACGTCGTGCTCAACACCGGTAGCACCGCCAACTGTTTTTACGCGATGGGCGATACTGTTGCCCTGCGAGGCTCCACCAAGTCGGCAGCACTTGCAGGCGATACGGTGACCATCGACGGCACCGTCGAGGGCGATGTCGAGGTTTGGGCCGACAAGCTCGTCTTGGGCAAAAACGCCCGCATCACCGGCACCGTGAGCGCGCATGTTTCCGAGGACCCCGAGCGGGCCGAGGGCGCTCAGGTCGGAGCCCTCAAGATCGACCGTACCGAGAACGAGAACACCTCAACGATTAACGACACCATCGGCGGCATCGTCGCCGCGGCGCTTTCCACCTGCTTTGTCGCGATCCTCCTCGAGCTCGTCCTTCCGCGCGCGACCGCCAGCGCCGCCGGCATGCTTCGTCAACGACCTACCCCTCTGTGGGTGAGCGGTCTTTTGGGCACGGTGGCCGCCGTTCCCGCCGTCCTGTTACTCATCATCTCGATTGCAGGTCTGTCACTCGCCGGAGCTCTCATGTGCGCCGTGATCGGTATCGCTCTGGTCTCGGCGGCGTTTACGGGCACCGCGATCGCACGCATGATCGGACACAGCCAGAACCGCTACGCCATGGCCGCCGTGGGCGGTATCGCCGCGAGCGCACTCACGGCACTTCCCCTTATGGGCAGCTTTGTCAGCGGCGTAGCCTTCGTCTTTACGCTCGGCTACGTCATCCAGATCATCTGGCGCAACGCCCGCCTCAAGCCGCAGCAGGCCGCCAATACTCCGGGCCTTCCTTCCGCCTAGCCGTCAACCACCACAAAGGGGACAGACACCTTTGCGGTGGTGCAGACCAACTCAATCCCTGTGCACCAAAAAGGGCACCGACCGCGATGGTCGGCGCCCTTTCTTGTTAGTCGCTATAAAGCTCGGCGCTTATTTGTTGACCTGACCGGCGCGGACTGCGGCCTTCTTGCGGTCGGTAGCATTGAGCAGACGCTTGCGCAGGCGGATGTTCTTGGGAGTGATCTCCACCAGCTCGTCGTCGGCGATGTACTCCAGCGCCTCCTCCAGCGAGAAGGTGCGGGGCGGCACCAGCTGGACGGAGATATCGGAGGTCGAGGAACGCTGGTTGCCCAGGTTCTTGGTACGGGCGATGTTGACGACCATGTCGCCGGCCTTGCTGCGCTCGCCCACGATCATGCCCTCGTAGCACTCGGTACCCGGCTCAACAAACAGCTGGCCGCGCTCCTGCAGCGTGCCCAGAGCGTAGGCAACGGCCTTCTCGGTGGTCATGGAGATCATGGCGCCGTTCTGGCGGTTGCCGATCTCGCCGGCATAGGGGCCGTACTCCAGGAAGGTGTGGTAGAACACGCCCTCGCCGTGAGTGACGTTCATGATGCGGTTCTTAAGACCCATGATGCCGCGGGTCGGGATCTTAAACTCAAGGTGCGTCACGATGCCCGAGGTATCCATGCTCGTCATGATGCCGCCGGAGGTGCCGAAGACCTCAACGACCTTGCCCGAGTACTCGTCCGGGCACTCGACGACGGCCTGCTCGACGGGCTCCATCTTGTTGCCGTTCTCG
>DBFOPE010000017.1:0-17728 GCA_048429085.1 Collinsella sp. | reverse complement strand
CTTCGTCTTTCTTTTTGTTGTTTGTGCCGTATAACTTCCAGACGATATTGTTCTTGTACGTGGGAGCCGTTCCGGTCGAGAATTCCTCGCGCTCGGTGCCCGCAAGAACGGTGTTCATGAACTTCTTAAAGACGGGCAGGTTGGTGCTGTCGCCCAGCAGGTCCGAACCGTACTTTTGGATGGGAATCTCGCCTGCGGAATAACCGGTCCACAGGGCGCATGTCAGCTGCGGCGTGAAGCCGCAGAACCACAGGTTGGTGGTGTTGTCAGTGGTGCCCGTCTTGCCGGCATAGGGCTGGTTGACGTTCAGCGCGCCGGCGGCACCCGTGCCGCTGCCCTGCATGACGCCGGATAGAACATCGGTAACCGCGGCAGCCTCGCCTTCGGTGAGCACCTGCGTGGGATTGTCGGTGTGCTGGTACAGAACCGAGCCGGTACGCGAGTCGATCTCGGTAATGGCGATGGGCTGACGGTAGTAGCCACCGTTGGCAAACGTTGCGTAGGCAGATGCCATCTCGAGCGGTGAGATGGACCCGGTGCCGAGCGTCATGACGGGAACGTCCTCGATATTGTCCTTGGCGGGATCGATGCCAAGCTTTTTGACGAGCGACATGATCTTGTCATTGCCGATGGCTTCGGCCACCTGAATGTAGCCGGTGTTGGATGAGTATGCCGTTGCCTGCTTAAGCGTGATGTTGCCATAGCTCTGGTTGCCGTAGTTTTGCACCTCGGTCGTGGTGCCCTTGGCCTTGAGCGGCGAGTTGCAGTTGAGGGTGACGCTGGGGTTCATACCGTTTTGGATGGCAGTTGCCAGCGTAAAGGCCTTAAACGTGGAGCCCACGGGGCGCTTTGCCGTAGCGTGGTTCACGTGATTCTCGTCGGCGTTGTAGTCGTAGCCGCCTACCATGCACTTGATGTAGCCGGTCTTGGGGTCAACGACGACCATGCCCATGTCCAGGCCGTCGAGCGAAAGCGTGTCGAGCTGCGAGCGCACGGCCTCCTCGGCCACCTGCTGCATGGTGGGGTCGATGGTGGTCTTGACGGTCAGACCGCCCTTAAAGAGCACGTCGGTGGAGAACTCCTGCTCAAGCAGCTGCTTAACGTAGGCGACAAAGTAGGGCTGAGAGTACACATCGACGCCACTGCCCGAAATCTCGGTCACGTTAAGCGTGATGGGCTCAGCCTGCGCGGCATCGTGCTCTTCCTGCGTGATGTGGCCCAGACGCAGCATGTTGTCCAGAACCTTGTTGCGGCGGGACAGCGCCAAGTCGGGATTAACCGTGGGGTCGTACTGCGAGGGCGAGTTGGGAAGGCCGATGAGCAGCGCGGCCTCGCTCAGGGTGAGGTCGGCGGCGGTTTTGGACAGATAGGTCTCGGCGGCGGCCTCGATGCCATATGCTCCATGGCCGTAGTAGATGGTGTTGAGGTACATCATGAGGATCTCGTCTTTGGAGTACATATCCTCCATCTTGATGGCGATATAGGCCTCGCGCACCTTACGCTCGATGGTCGAGTCGAATTGTTCCTCCTGCAAGATGGTGTTGCGAACCAGCTGCTGGGTGATGGTCGATGCACCCTCGTGGCCGCCGGTGAGGGTTGCCACCGATGCGCGTGCAATGCCCCAGAGGTCGATGCCGCCATGCTCGTAGAAGCGCTCGTCCTCAACGTCAACGGTGCCCTGCAGCACGTACGGGGACACTTGGTCCTTGGTGATGGACTTGCGGTTTTGCGTGTAGAAGCTCGCAATGGTATTGCCGTTGCAGTCAACAATTTCGGTAGGCTCGCTGACCAGATAGGCGTTGGCGTCGGTGTAGTCGGGCAGGTCGGACAGCCAGCGGTTGACGTTGCCGATCATGCCGATGCCAAATGCTACGCCCGCGATGAGCAAAAAGCCCAAAAGCGAGAGCAGGATGACGGGCAGGGCGTGCGTCTTAGAGCGACCGTGTCCCTGTCGTTGGCGAGGACCCATATATTGACCTCCAAGTATGTCGTGCCAGGCGGCGGGTATGCGTCGGGCAGGATGGACATAAGTTATTACACGATAAACCAATCGGGGCATGCGGGGCCTCGTGTATGCTGGTTGACGGCAATTAACAGAGTGATTGCATACCTTGGTAAGGAGTTTGCCGATGGCGATTTGGGCGACGGAATCGAGCGGACAATGCGAAAGCGAGTTGGCGGCGGCTGAAGTGGCGCTGCCCGAACTGCTGGCGCCTGCTGGCGGACTCGACCAGATGCTCGCGGCGATTGCGGCGGGTGCCGATGCCATCTATGCGGGGCTGGACGGATTCAACGCTCGAGTGAGCGCGCATGGCTTTAACGATGATGAGTTCGCGCGCGGTTGTGCCGTGGCCCATGCCCATGGCGTGCGTGTGTACGTGACGCTCAACGTGTTCGTGTTCGATGATGAGCTTGCCGACGTCGTGGCGTTGGGGGCGCATGCGCACGCGTTGGGTGCCGATGCGTTGATTGTGGCCGATGCCGGGCTGGCTTGTGCGCTACGTGCGGCGATTCCGGGGGTCGAGATTCACCTGTCCACTCAGGCGGGCGTTCATAGCGAGGATGCCGTGCAGTTGGCTGCCAAGGAGCTGGGAGTTGAGCGCGTGACGACTGCGCGCGAGCTGAGCGTTGCAGAGATTGAGACGCTTTGCGCTACTGGCGTGCCCATCGAGGTGTTCTGTCACGGCGCTATTTGCATTGGATACTCGGGTGCGTGCGGGTTCTCTGCCCTTCGACGTGGCCGCTCTGCGATGCGCGGTGATTGCACGCAACCGTGCCGTCTATCCTATGACTTGGTGGACGAGGCGGGGCAGAGTGTTGTCGCTGTCGAAGGGGATCGCCTGCTTTGTCCGCGTGACTATCTGGGCATCGCGCATCTGCCCGAGCTTGTTGCCGCCGGCGTGGCATCGCTCAAGATCGAGGGCCGCATGAAGAATCCCGACTACGTCTTTAACGTGGCGAGGGTGTGGCGTCGGGCGCTCGATATGCTGCGCGACGGCACATGGGATGCCGATGCGGTTCCGGCGCTTGAGCGCGAGCTGGGAAGGTCGTTCAACCGCGGCTTTACCGATGCGTATCTGCGGGGTCGTTCGGGCGCCGAGCTCATGAGCTTTGAGCGCGCGATCAACCAGGGCGTGCGCGTGGGCCATTTGGTGACGGTGGGTCACGAAGAGGTGACGGTTGAGCTTGATGCCGCCGTGGCGGCGGGCGATACTCTCGAGATTCGATTTTACCCGGGTGCCGACGCGCGTCCCGATGTGCCCAAGCGCTGGCCACAGGTGCCTTGCCCCGTGGATGCCGCTGCGGGAGAGCGCATCGTCGTGCATTGCAAACGCAAGGTGGACGCGGGCTGCGAGGTCTATCTGATTCGCAGTGCCGGCGTGCTGGGGCAGACGGCAACGGTGTTGGAGCGCATGCGGGTCGAGGCAGATGCGGTCGCGCCTGTTGAGCAGTCCGTTGGGGTACTGCCGTTTGAGGGCGTTCTGGCAGATGGCGGTGTACCGACGGAGTTGGCGGGACCGGCGGAGCCGGCAAAGCATGAGGCTTTTGCTCGAATGGTCTTTGCCTGGGAGCTGATGGATTTGGATCCGCGCGATGAGCGGGATCTGTCCGATGCGACGGTGGTGCTCGACGAAGTGTGCCGCGCAGGCGATATCGAGCGGACTCGGGCGCTTATGCAGCGTGCCGGGCGTGTGGTTTGCCGCAACCTGGGGCAGGTGGCGATGGCCCGCGAGCTGGGCACGGCGTTTGACGTGGCGGCGCCGGTGTTCTGTGCCAATCGGGCCACGCTTGCCTGGCTGCGCGGGCTTGGCGCGGGGTGGGTATACTTGCCTGCCGAGTTGCTCAGCAATGACAGGGAGCGTATTGCCGAGCTGGCTGCTGAACCCGGCGTCTTGGGTCCGTTCGACGCCGACTGTCCCGAGCTTATGGTGTGCGAGCACTGCCTGCTGACCGCCGAGGGCGTCTGCGCCACCGATGCGACGGGGCAGGTCCGTTGCCGCGACTGCTTGCGTCGTCGGCAGGTGCGCTATCTGGTCGAGCGTGACGGTACGCGTCTGCCAGTTGCCATCGACGCATGCGGCAGGACGAGGATTTTCCTGTCGTAGATGCTGCGTCGCGTCAGTTTGTTATCATAAGAGAGTTTATGGACTTCCAGCACCGCCGTTTTCGGCGAGGGTGCTATAGCAAAAGGAGGATACCCAATGCTGTCTGTTGACGAGCAAATGCGTATCATCACCTCGGGCGCCGCGCAGATCGTCCCCGAGGCCGACCTTCGCAAGAAGCTTGAGAAGGGCGAGCCCCTCAACATCAAGCTCGGCGTCGATCCCACCAGCCCCGACCTGCACCTGGGCCACGCCGTGCCGCTGCGCAAGATGCGTCAGTTCCAGGACCTGGGCCACAACGTCACCCTCATCATCGGCAACGGTACCGCGTTGATTGGCGACCCTTCGGGCAAGAATTCCACCCGTCCGCAGCTTTCGCAGGAGCAAATCGAGGCCAATGCCGAGACCTACGTGAGCCAGGCCATGAAGATCCTGGATCCCGAGAAGACCACCATCGTGCACAACGGTGACTGGATCTTGTCGATGGATCTGGCTGGTCTGCTGCAGGTGTGCTCCAAGTTCACCGTCGCCCGTATCCTCGAGCGCGACGACTTTACCAAGCGCTACCAGTCCCAGACGCCGATCGCCCTGCACGAGTTCCTGTACCCCGTGATGCAGGCATACGATTCGGTCATGATCAAGGCCGACGTGGAGATGGGCGGCACCGACCAGCTCTTCAACCTGCTTGCCGGCCGTGAGCTCATGGAGAAGATGGGCATGGAGCCGCAGATCGCGCTCACCATGCCGCTGCTCGAGGGTACCGATGGCGTGCGCAAGATGTCCAAGTCCTATGGCAACTACATCGGCCTGACCGACGCTCCCAAGGATATGTTCGGCAAGACCATGTCTATCCCCGACGAGATGATTGGCAAGTACTATCGTCTGGCCAGTTCGCTCGCCCCGGCCGAGGTCGACAAGATCGACGCCGCCCTGGCCGACGGTTCCGCCGACCCCTACGAGCTCAAGCGCGCTCTGGGCCGCGACCTGTGCGACACCTACCACGGCGCCGGTGCCGGCGACGAGGCTCAGGCCGAGTTCGACCGCGTGTTCAAGGAGGGCCAGCTCGCCGACTTCCCCGAGAAGCATGTTGAGCTGACTGTTAACGACGAGGGCCAGATCTACCTCGCCGGTCTGCTCAAGGGCCTGGGCCTTTCGGCCAGCGCCGGCCAGGCCCGTCGCGACATCGACGGCGGCGGCGTCAAGATCAATGGCAAGGCCGTGGCTCCCAAGAGCTACAACATCGACCCCAGCGCCCTCAAGCTGGGCGACACCCTCTCCGTGGGCAAGCGCAAGGGCTTCAAGTTGATTTAGTTACGCGGTTTTACCAAACCGCGTAACGACTCGACGCTGCAAACCCGCCAGAGCGGCAATCTGCCTTTCAACTTCGGCGGCATGACCAGAAGGTCAATGCCGCCTCGTTTCAAGGCACCTTGCTCGCTCTGGCGGGTTTTCGCTGTCGTTGCCAAAACAGCGGCGTTTTTGTTGTCGGGACGGCAGTTAGTAGTTGTTGGGTAGTCGTTGGGGACGTTCTTGAATGACTAGTCGTTTAAGAACGTCCCCAACGACTACCCAAAGCAGCCTGTCCCCATTGCGCCAAGCGGCGTGTGCCGTTAAGCGGGGAGGCGTATTGCTGACCCATCGTTTGGGCATACAATGGCTATTGGTTTGCTGCGGTGAAGGCCTGTCCGCTCCGCAGCTTTTTTCTACGGTTAAAGGAGTATGTATGTCCGTTGAGGTCATGAGATCTGTGATCGAGGCCGCCGAGGGTCGTGTACCCGTTGACACGCTGTTTGCCAACGCACAGATTGTCGATGTGTACGGCCAGCGCGTGGCGCCCGGTAGCGTTGCCGTCAAGGATGGCGTGATCGTCGGTGTGCTCTACGACGGTCGCGACGATGCCGCCGGTACGTATGAGGCTGCCGAGGTCATCGATTGCCAGGGCCGCTATCTTGCCCCCGGTTTTATTGACGGACACTTGCATATCGAGTCTTCGAACATCCGCCCTGCCGAGTATGCGCGCATGGCGGCGACGCGCGGTACCACCACCGCTATTGCCGACAGCCACGAGATCGCTAATGTTTCCGGCCTGGACGGCCTGCGCTTTATGATCGAGGACGGTCGTCGCGCTCCTATTTCCATCAAGTACATGATGCCCTCGTGCGTGCCCGCGCTGCCCGACGAGCAGGCCGGTGCCGTCATCACCGCTGCTGATATGCAGGCGTTTTTTGCCGAGCATCCGGGCGATGTCTTTGGCCTGGGCGAGATGATGAACCTGCCGGGCGTCTTTATGGCCGATCCCGAGACCTGCGCTCGCATTGACGCTGCCAACCAGACGCCGTCCAAGCAGGTGGACGGTCACGCGCCGCTCGTTGCCGGCAAGGACCTCAACGCCTATGCCGCGGCTGGCATTATCGCTGACCATGAGTCGACGATTCCCGAGGAGGCACTCGACAAGCTGTCCCGCGGCATGTACGTGATGCTGCGCGAAGGTACGTGCAGCCATGACCTGGCCAACCTGTCGCCGATGCTGCTGGAGAATCCTGCCCGTGCCCGCCGCTGCTGCTTTGCGACCGACGACCGCGCCCCTTCCGATGCGCTTGCGACCGGCATGATCGACAATGCCTGCCGCGTGGCGATTGAGGCCGGTATCGACCCCGTGGTCGCCATCTCCATGGCGTCCCTTTCCACGGCTGAGGCATTTGGCCTGGACCACGGCTGCCGCGACCCGCACGAGCTCCGCGGCGCCATCGCCCCGGGCAAGCGTGCCGACCTGCTGGTGCTCAATGACCTGACGTTTGCCACGGCTCCGCATCGCGTATATGCCGCCGGTGCTCTGGTGGCGCAGGACGGTACCTTTGTGGGCGAGATTGCACCCGAGATGGCCGAGGTCGCAGCCCTTGCCGATGAGCTGCGCGCCTCCGTTAAGCTGCCGAAGCTTTCGCTCGACGTATTCGACTATGCCTTTAAGCCGGGCGAGGCCGTGATTGACGTGGTGCCGGGTAAGGCCATCACGGGTATGGCTCGCCCCGAGAGCGCCGAGGGCCTGCGTCGCATTATGCTGATCGAGCGCCACGGCCGCGGTGTGTCGCTGCAGGCCGAGGGCGCCGACGGTGATGGTCCTGCGGGCCTGGGCCTTGTCGGCAAGCATATCGGTCGCGGCTGGGTGCGTGGCTTCACCATCACCGGTGGCGCCATTGCCTCCACGATCGGCCACGACTCGCACAACGTGTGCGTCGTGGGTGATAACGCTGCCGATATGATGGCTGCTGTTGAGGCTGTGGGCCAGGGTGGTCACGTGCTGGTGCGCAACGGCGATGTCGTGGCGCGCATTCCGCTGGCGCTCGGTGGCCTGATGAGCGAAGGCACGGCCGAGGATGTCGCCGCGCAGCACGACGACTTTATGGTCAAGGCGCGCGCCATGGGCATCGAGCCGCCGCTCGACCCCATCATGGGCATCATCTTCCTGCCCCTGCCGGTTATCCCGACGCTCCGCATCCGCCCCGAGGGCATGTTCGACGTCACAACCTTCACCTACGCCGACTAGTCATCGGGGACGTTCTTAAACGTCTAGTCGCCTGCGACACTCTTTGACGTGTTGCCTGGCGCTGCGAATGTGGGACCCCTGGTGCGCGTGAGCTATTTGCCAGGTCCTTGTAACGTTTGCGCCCGCGGAGTCTTACCTGAGCTCCCTTTGGGTACGTTGGAATTGGATACACGTTCGATTCCAACAAGCCCGAAGGGAGCTTTTCTATGTTTAAACTGATTGCATCCGATATGGACGGCACGTTGCTTGACGAAAACAGCCAGGTGCCTCCCGAGACCTACGAACTGATTCTGGCGCTACACGAGCATGGCGTGCATTTCGCCGCATCGTCAGGTCGCCGCTACGATCGCCTGTGCGAGTTCTTTGCGCCCGTTCGCGACAAGATGGACTTTGTCGCCGCTAACGGTGCCCAGGTCTACGCCGACGGCAAAATGGTAGACCGTGAGGTGTATTCGCACCTGGCGATTCGAAGGCTCGCCCAGGCTGTCGCGACGTTTCCCAATCTGCATCTTGCGCTTTTTGACCGAACCAAGTCCTTCCTGCTCGATGACGAGTGCAAGTTCGTGCGTGAGGTCGATAAGGACCTTCCCAATGCCGAGCGTATTTGGGAGCTGCCCGATCCCAGCGTAAATATCATCAAGGCGAGTATCTTTTGCGATGACGGTGTCGTTATGGACAGCGCCTACGTGCTACAGCGCGAACTTGGTCAGCTCTTTACTTTTGCACCTTCGGGCAACGCGTGGATCGATGCCATGCAGCCCGGTGTGTCGAAGGCCTCGGGCATCGTACAGCTCGCGGAGCATTACGGCATTGGACGCGACGAGATCATGGCGTTTGGCGACTCGATGAACGACTACGAGATCATTCGCTTTGTCGGCACGGGCTGCGCGATGGAAAACGCGCGCCCCGCGCTCAAAGCGGTTGCCGATCGCGTCGTAGGCTGCAACCGCGACCACGCTGTCCAGCAGGAACTCCGCCGTGTTCTGGAGAGCCTCGCCTAATCCGGCAGATGGGGACGTTCCCTTTCTGCCGGGTTGCTGCTGCTAGGAGAGGGCGGCCATGATGGTGCGGGCGACGCCGTCGTGGTCGTTGTCGTATTCGGTGATGGCGTCGGCGGCCTCGCGGTCCTCGAGCTCGCCGTTGATCATGGCCATGCCGTGGCCCGCTGCCTGCAGCATGGGGATGTCGTTGATGTTGTCGCCGAACGCCCAAGCGTCGGCGAGGCGCTCGCCCAGGTGCTCGCATAGCCACGTGAGGGCCGTTCCCTTGGTGGCGCCCTCGCCCATGACCTCGATATTCATGGCGTACGAACGCGTGACTTCAATGCCTCCGAGTGTGTCGAGCTTCGCCGCGATGGCGTCGCGATCGGCCGGGTCGTGCCAGTACATGGCGATGCGTTCGAGCGTCTCGACCTCGTCGATCTTGCTGTCGATATCCATGTCGATCGGTGTTCGTGTGCGCTTGAGCGAAGCCGCGATGTGGGGGTCGCCGCCGCAGAACTCATCCAGACGCGCGTAGAGCGAGCGGGGGAGGAAGCACTGCCCATCCGCGAAGATATCGAAGGTCACATCGTGGCCGGCGGCGATGCGATGGATGCGATGGGCGATGCCGCAATCGAGCGGACGGCTCAAGATACACGTGGCGCGCGAGGCGTCGGTGGGCACATCGTCGTCGAGCTGCCAGATGCTGGCGCCATTGGCGCAGACGGCATAGTGCACGGCGGGATGGGCGAGGATGGGCTCAAAGATGCCCGACAGCGGACGTCCCGTGCAGGGCACAAATTCAATCCCGCGTCGAGCGAGCTCGTCGAGCATCGCCCAGGTGGCATTGCTCATCTGCTTATCGCTCGTCAACAGCGTTCCATCCATATCGGAAAACACAATCATTTGATGCAGCCCTTTCTGCTGGCATAAAAAGCGTGGCCGAGGGCGGTGATGCCCTGGCCACGCTCGGGTTCTATAACGGTCCGCGTCCTAGCGGTCGGCGAGCGGCTTGTACTCCAGCGGCTCGATCACCGGACGATAGGCCGGGCGAATAATACGGTGTGCGCAGAAGAGCTCTTCCATGCGGTGTGCCGACCAGCCGGCCATGCGGGCGACGGCGAATAGCGGCGTAAAAAGCGTCTCGGGTACGCCGAGCATCTTGTAGATAAAGCCTGTGTACAGGTCGATGTTGGCGCAGATGGGCTTGGTCATGCCGTGGTCGCGCATCACCTGCGGTGCCAGGCGCTCGATGCGTTCGATGAGCGCGAACTCATCGCCCAGATCTTTCTTGGCAGCGAGCGAACGTGCGTAGTGGCGGCAGACCTCGGCGCGCGGGTCGCTGAGTGTGTAGACGGCGTGGCCCATGCCGTAGATGAGACCCGTGCCGTCGAAGGCCTGCTTGTCGAGAATCTTGCCCAGGTAGGCTGCGACCTCGTCCTCGTCCTCCCAATTGGAGACATGCGCACGAATGTCCTCGTGCATGGACACGACCTTGGCGTTGGCGCCGCCGTGGCGCGGGCCCTTGAGCGAGCCGATAGCCGCGGCGTAGGCGGAATACGGGTCGGTGGCCGAGGAGGACAGCACGCGGCAGGCGAACGTGGAGTTGTTGCCGCCGCCGTGCTCGGCATGCAGCATGAGCATCACGTCGAGCAGCATCGCCTCATCGCGAGTGAACGCCATGCCGCCGCGCAACACCTGCAGGATGGTCTCGGCGGTGGAGAGGCCGGGTGTGGGGTGCGGTACATGAACCTCGGAGCCGCGGCGCTTGGCGACCGAGGCCATATGCGCGAAGGCGGCGATGCGGGGGAGACGGGCGAGCATGGAGATGGCGACGTCGATTTCGTGCTCGGGTGTAATGGCGTCGGGCTCGGCATCGAAGGCGTAGAGCAGCAGCACGGCGCGCTGAAGCACATTCATGATGCTCGACGACACCGTGGTCATGGGGAACTCACGGACGTATTCGTCGCTCAGGTGCCTAAAAGCACCCAGGCGTCCGCAAAAACCGTCAAGCTCTTCCTTGGTGGGTAGAGAGCCCGTGATGAGCAGGTAGGCGACCTCTTCGTAGCCGTAGCGGTTCTCGGCCTGGGCGTTGTTGACCAGATCCTCGATGCTGTAGCCACGAAGCGTGAGTTTGCCCTGATCAGGCACGACCTTACCGTCGACCTTGTTGTAGCCGTGCACGTCCGAGATGCGGGTAAGACCCGCGACCACGCCCGAGCCGTCGGCATTGCGCAGGCCGCGCTTGACGTTGTGCTCTACGAACAAGCCCTCGTCGTACGGGGCGGTCGGCAGGCCGTGGTAGAGGTTTTCGCTTTCGGGCGAAATCTGACGGCTCGCCTCGTAATCCAGAACCAGGCGGCTCAGGTGATCGTCGAAGCGGTAGTAGATTTTCTTGGCGTCGTAGGCCATGCGCGCTCCTCTCCGGTCCGCTTTGGGGCGGCGCGCTTGGACGATATGACGTCAAGCTGCCCCGAGCGGCTTGTTCGCTACAGGCGGTACATAAAGTTAAAGACGTCCTCGCGCTGAATGGACACGTTGACGCCCGAAAGCTCGCCTGCCTCGGCCAGGGCCTTCTGCAGCTCGGCGAAGTCGAGCTTGGATTCGGCGGTGTCGGCCAGCATGGTCATGGTGAAGATGTCCTCGATAATGGACTGCGTGATGTCGCGGATGTCGACGTTGGCTTCGCCCAGAACACGGGTGACGCCGGCGACGATGCCGGGGCGGTTCTTGCCAAGGACGGTGATGACGATGCGGGAGGACGAGATCTCGGCCATGGGAAACCCTTTCGCGTGGTTGCGGCGCGCGGGGGCGCTCCGCTACGGTACAGTGTTCATCATTGTACCTGTCCTGCGCAAAAAAGGGCACCTTTGCTGCGGCGTTACACGTCTGCAACATGGGGCGCTTGTCTCGCGGGGTGTATTTTTGGCACCCTGGACAGGTCAGGTGGTTCCTGTTGGCGCCGCGATCGGGCAGATGCACCTGTGCGCTCCGGTGCAAAGACCGTGAACCTTTTGTGGGACGCTCGACGCCGTGGTACCATAGCCGAGTTTGTTGTCTTGGTCGGAAACCAAGACGCCTTATGCGCTGATCGGTAACCAGCGCCTGACCAATAAGGAGTCCTACCATGAAGCAGGGTATCCATCCCCAGTATGTCGAGTGCACGGTGACGTGCTCCTGCGGCAACACCTTCAAGACGCACGCTACCGTGTCCGAGATGAAGGTTGAGCTTTGCAACGAGTGCCACCCGTTCTACACCGGCCAGCAGAAGTTCGTCGACACCGGTGGACGCGTCCAGCGCTTCGCCGACAAGTTCGGTGGCGCCGCTGCCGCCCAGCTCAAGAAGGCCGAGGAGGCCAAGGCTGCCAAGGCTGCCAAGGCTGCTGAGGCCGAGGCCGCTCGCAAGGCCGCCGCTGAGGCTAAGGCTGCCGAGAAGGCCAAGCGTGCTGCTAAGTTTGCCGAGGAGGCTGCCAAGCAGGCCGCCGAGGCTCCCGCAGAGGCTCCCGTCGAGGAGGCCGCTGCCGAGGCCGAGACCACCGAGGCTGCTGAGTAAATAGCTCGCCGAGGAATCGCTCGCATTCGTGGCTAAAGGGCCGCGTATCCATTTGGGTGCGCGGCCCTTTTCCTTTATTGGTGCAAGCTAACCCGTCCCCATTGCACCAGATTGGTGCGAAGGGGACGGGTTCGTTTGCACCAAATGACAGAGAGGCGGCGTTTGCCCAGATAAAACCTGCCAAAACAAACCTGTCCCCTTTTGGCAGGTTGGTCGTAGTTATTACGTGGCGGTCGAGGTCGACCGTATAGGCCGCGCCTTGTTTGGCTAAAGTACAATCATCTGTGTTTAACTCGCCCGCAGCTGCACGGCGTGGGCGATGGCCAAAAAGGAAAACCACATGGGATTCATGTCAAAGCTGCTGTCCTTTGGATCCGATAAGGACCTTAAGCGCTACTACAAGATCGTCGACAAGATCAACGGTCTTGAGCCCCAGTTTGAGAAGATGACCGAGGAGGAGCTCCGCGCCCAGACTGATAAGTTCCGTGAGCGCTACGCCAACGGCGAGTCGCTCGACGACATGCTCCCCGAGGCCTTTGCCACCGTGCGCGAAGCTTCCAAGCGCACCATGGGCATGCGTCACTTTGATGTACAGCTCATCGGCGCCATGGCGCTGCACGAGGGCCACATCGCCGAGATGAAGACCGGCGAAGGCAAGACCCTCGTCTCCACGCTGGCCGGCTATCTCAACGCTATCGCCGGTAAGGGCGTGCACGTCGTCACCGTCAACGACTACCTGGCCAAGCGCGACTCCGAGTGGATGGGTCGCATCTACAAGTATCTGGGCATGACCGTCGGTCTGCTGCAGAACAACATGCCGCTCGAGCTGAAGCGCCCAGCCTACCAGGCCGACGTCACGTACGGCACCAACTCCGAGTTCGGTTTCGATTATCTGCGCGACAACATGGTTACCCGCCCCGAGCAGCGTGTTCAGCGCGGCCACAGCTACGCCATCGTCGACGAGGTCGACTCCATCCTGATCGACGAGGCCAGAACGCCGCTCATCATCTCGGGCGCCGGCACCAAGTCCGCCAGCACTTATAAGGACTTCGCGCGCGCCGTGCGCGGCCTTGAGCGCGGTGAGGACGTCTCGCACGACATGCTCACCGCCACCGAGGACGTGGAGCCCACGGGCGACTTCGTCATGGACGAGGCCAAGCACACCATCGCCGCCACCGAGCGCGGTCTTAAGAAGATTGAGCGCCGCCTGGGTATCGATGACATCTATGCCGATCTCTCCGGCCAGCTGGTCAACCACCTGCAGCAGGCGCTGAAGGCCCAGTACATGTTCCACCGCGACAAGCAGTACGTGGTCACCAACGGCGAGGTCAAGATCGTCGACGAGTTCACCGGTCGTATCATGGAGGGTCGCCGCTATTCCGAGGGCCTGCACCAGGCCATCGAGGCCAAAGAGGGCGTGCTCGTGCGCGAGGAGAACCAGACCCTTGCCACCATCACCCTGCAGAACTACTTCCGCCTGTATGACAAGCTCTCCGGCATGACCGGTACGGCGCTCACCGAGGACGCTGAGTTCCGCGAGATCTACAAGCTGCCCGTCGAGGTCATTCCCCCCAACAAGCCCGTGCAGCGTGTTGACCACGAGGACCTGGTCTACCGCACCATCCAGGCCAAGTACAACGCCGTTGCCGACGACGTTGAGCGTCGTCACGCCAAAGGCCAGCCGGTCCTGGTGGGCACCGTCTCCATCGAGAGCTCCGAGAAACTGTCCGCCGCCCTCACTAAGCGCGGTATCGCGCACGAGGTCCTCAACGCCAAGCACCACGAGCGCGAGGCCCATATCGTGGCCCAGGCTGGTCGCTATGGCGCCGTGACCATCGCTACCAACATGGCCGGTCGTGGCACCGACATCCTGCTGGGCGGCAACCCCGACGAGCTGGTGCGCGAACGCCTGGAGTACGAGGGCCTGACCATGGAGGACGTGACGCCCGAGCAGCTCGAGCAGTTTAACGCCGAGGCCAAGGAGACCTGCAAGGCCGAGCGCGAGCGCGTGCTTGCCGCCGGCGGCCTGACCGTTATCGGCACCGAGCGCCATGAGTCCCGTCGTATCGACAACCAGCTGCGTGGCCGTTCCGGTCGTCAGGGCGATCCGGGCGAGACCCAGTTCTACCTGTCGCTCGAGGATGACCTCATGCGCCTGTTCGGCGGCGACAGGATGGACCGCGTCTCCAAGATGATGGTCACGGCCGACATGGGCGACGACATGCCCATCCAGCACAAGATCATTTCCAAGGCCGTCGAGAATGCCCAGCACAAGGTCGAGAGCATCAACTTCTCCATGCGTAAGAGCGTTCTTGAGTACGACGACGTCATGAACAAGCAGCGCCAGGTCATCTACGCCGAGCGCAACAAGATTCTGGACGGCAAGGACCTGACCGACCACATCACCGAGGTCATGCACGATACCGTGTACCGCTGTGTTCAGGAGTTCTGCACCAAGGACAGCCACGAGGGCGAGCGCGATCTTGAGGGTCTGCGCAAATGGGTCGTCGAGCTGACCGGGCATATCGATACCCCTCAGTTCCCCGACGAGGACTTTGAGGCCCTGGCCGCCGATGTCTTGGCTTATGTTGAGAAGTGCTACAACATGAAGGCCGAGCGTCTGGGCGAGGACCTGATGCGCGAGCTCAATACCCAGGTCATGCTGCGCGTCATCGATACGCGTTGGATGAACTACCTGCAGGAAATGGACTACCTCAAGACCGGTATCGGCCTGCGCGGCTTTGGCCAGCGCGACCCGCTGGTTGAGTACAAGACCGAGGCCTACGGTGCGTTCCAGATACTCGTCGATACCATGTACGAGGATTACCTGCGCACTGTTCTGCGCATTGAGCTCAAAGCTGCCCCGCAGGCTGTGGAGCACAAGGAGGACCCCGCCCTTAAGGGTGCGCGCTTCTCTGGTCCCGCCGAGGTCGATGGCGACAACAGCGATTCGGTACTGCGCAAGCAGGCTCAGGTGCAGGCCCGCACCGCCGTCCAGGGTGGTCCGGCTGCCGTTAACAACGGTGGCAAGGTGACGACCTACCGCAAGTCCGAGAGCGATGACCCCTATGTCAACGTGGGCCGCAACGACCTGTGCCCTTGCGGTAGCGGTAAGAAGTTTAAGTACTGCCACGGCAGGAATCGTTAATGGCCGAGACTCTAGAGGTAACTCCCGCCGAGTTGGACGCGTTTGCGGACCGACTCGGCGAGGTCGAGTCGTATCTCCATTTGGACGAGAAGCGCACCCGCGTGGCGGAGCTCGAGGCCAAAAGCGTCGCCCCGGGCTTTTGGGACGACGCCGATGCCGCTCGCGCCACGATGGAGGAGATCGCACGCGCCAAGGAGGACATCGCCGCCGTGGATACCGCGCGCGGTGAGCTCTCCGATGCGCGCGCCGCGTTGGAGCTTGCCGAGGAAATGGGCGATGACCCCGATGCCGCTGCGCTGCGTGAGGAGGCTGCCGCCACGGCGGAGCGCCTATCCCGCGCCATCGACGAGCTTGAGCTTGCGAGCTGGTTTACCGGCGAGTTCGATCACGGCGACGCAATTGTGACCATCAAGCCCGGGCAGGGTGGCTTGGAGGCCCAGGATTGGACCTTCATGCTCTTTAAGATGTACATGAAGTACTGCCAGCGCCGCGGCTGGAAGGTTACCATCAACGATTGCCCCGCGGCCGAGGTCATCGGCATCGATCGCGCGACCTTTACCGTCGAAGGCAAGGATGCCTTTGGCATGCTTCGTGCCGAGGCCGGTGTTCACCGCCTGGTGCGCATTAGCCCCACCGACGACAAGAAGCGCCGCCAGACTACGTTTGCCGGCGTCGAGGTCATTCCGGTGCTACCCGACGATATCGATATCGAGATTAATCCCGATGACATTCGCGTCGACGTGTATCACGCGAGCGGCCCGGGCGGTCAGGGCGTCAACACCACCGACTCCGCCGTGCGCGTGACGCATTTCCCCAGCGGTATCGTGGTCACGTGTCAAAACGAGCGCAGCCAGATTCAAAACAAGGCCGCTTGTATGCAGATCCTCAAGGCTCGTCTGTACGAGATTGAGCTCGAAAAGCGCGCCGAGGCCCTGGATGAGATTCGCGGACCCAAGACCACAATTGGTTTTGGCAACCAGATCCGCAGCTACGTGCTCTACCCGTACCAGATGGTTAAGGACCTGCGCACGGGCGTGGAGACCAGCAACGTCGAGGCCGTTCTTGACGATGGCGATCTGGATCCGTTTGTGATTGGCTATCACCGTTGGGCTACCGGCAACGCTGACGCGGAGACCCCGTCTGCCTAAACCGCTCGGTTTATGTGGAAATGGATTAAAACCCTCCGAGCAGGGCGGTTTTGTATCCAGAACAAACCCTGCACAGGGGTGGTTTTTGTTTGGCGAATCGGTAGAATCGAATACAAGAAGAAGTTCAAAGCGCATCCGATGGGGTGCGCTTTTTTGAGGGAGGCAGCATGGCATATCGTCTGGACATCAAGCGCATTCTTTCGATGAACTTCTTTCACGATCTGCCCCAGATCATGTTGGGGTGTGCCTTGGCCGCCATCGCGACCGACCTGTTTTTGATTCCCAACGGTCTTGCAGCCGGTGGCGTTACGGGCCTTGCGACGATTATCCAGGCAGTCGGCGCAGCGCGAGGCGTGTCGCTTCCCGTCGGTATCCAGACCATCGTGATGAATGCCTTGCTGCTGCTGATCGTTATGCGCGAGGGTGGCATGTTCTACGTAGTGCAGACGGCGACGGGCTTTGTGCTGCTGGGCTTCTTTACCGATCTGTTTGCCCCGTTTGTAGCGCCTCTGGCACATGCGGACCTGATACTTCCCGCTATGTGGGGCGGCATTATCACGGGCATTGGTTACGGCATGGTGTTGCGCGCCGGCGCCAACACCGGCGGCTCGGACACGATTGGCCAAATCATCTCGCGTAACACCTCGCTGCCGGTGGGCTCGACCGTCATGGCAATCGACGTTGCCGTATGTGCGGCATCGGCTCCGGTCTTCTCGCTCGAAAATGCTCTGTACGCAGGACTTTCGATGGTGATTAGCGGCTATGTGATCGATGCTGTGGTCGATGGCGGCAATAAGCGTCGTATGGTGCTCATCATCTCGGATAACTTTCCCGATATCGCGGCCGACATCATGTATGGTCTGGGCCGTGGCTGCACCAAATTAAAGGCGACCGGTATGTATTCGGGCGTCGAGAAGCCGGTGATCATGGTGATCGTTAGCCGTCGAGAGCTCAACACCCTCAAAACGATCGTGCGCGAGCGCGATCCTCACGCCATTGTGACGGTCGCCGACGTTACGGAAGCCTTCGGTGAGGGATTCAAGGACATTAACGCGTAGGCTGAATTTCGGTTTGCGGATCATTTTTGTGCCGGGGCGAGAGGTAGACACCGCATCCAAAAGACGTTCACATTGATAAACCGTTTCATCAGCGGTTCTGCCTGCTAAATTGTTCAAATAATGATAAAAACTCTGGTAAAGCCATCAGTTTCCAGCATAATGAATGACGTACGTGCATTGCGGCTGTGTTGGGA
>DBFOPE010000016.1:0-4197 GCA_048429085.1 Collinsella sp. | reverse complement strand
TGAGGCCGGGACATATCGTCCCGCCCGCAGTTTCGCAGGCCGAAGGCCGAGAATGTTTGAGGACGGGATGATATGTCCCGGCCTCCCGGGAGAGTTACCTATGAACTACGCGAACATTAAGTATTTCGACATTGCTGATGGAGAAGGCGTTCGTACTTCTCTGTTTGTGAGCGGGTGCCGTCGTGGGTGCAAGAATTGTTTTAACTCTGTCGCGTGGGACTTTGCCGCTGGCGAGCCGTTCGATAGCGCCGTCGAGGACAAAATTATCGAGAGTCTCGATCATCCCTTTATCGATGGTCTGACGATTCTGGGTGGCGAGCCTATGGAACCTGAGAATCAAGCGGGGCTTGTCGACTTTATCGAACGCGTGCGTGCGGCCTATCCATCGGGGTCGGGCAAGACCATTTGGTGCTTTACCGGCGATGTGCTCGAGGAGCTTATGCCGGGCGGTTGCCACCATACCGAGGTCACGGACCGTATCCTTACCTGCCTCGATATGTTGGTGGACGGTCCGTTCGTTCAGGATTTGTACGATATCTCGTTGCGCTTCAGAGGCTCGAGCAATCAGCGCGTGATCGATATGAACGCTACGCGCGCCCGTGCTGAGCGCGAGGGCGTTGCGCTTTGTGATGCGGTTGAACTTTGGCGTGATGATCCGGTCTATTCGACCCATACTATGTAGCTTGTGGCCGATGCCGGAGGGCGTGGTACCATAGCGCGAACGCAAAATCGGAAAAGTGAGGCCCAGATGGTCGATCAGGAAAAAGTCGAGGCCGCCATTAAGCTGTTGCTTGAGGGCATAGGCGAGGACCCAACTCGGGAGGGCCTGCTGGAGACCCCGGCGCGCGTTGCCCGTATGTATGGCGAAATCGCCGGCGGTATGGACCAGAGTGCCGAGGAGCACCTGTCCAAAACGTTTGCCGTCGCTTCGAACGATTTGGTTATCGAGCGCGACATCACGTTCTACTCGCTGTGCGAACATCATCTGCTGCCGTTTTATGGCAAGGCTACCATTGGCTATATCCCCAACGGCCGTGTCGCAGGGCTCTCTAAGCTTGCTCGCACGGTTGAGGTTTATGCCCGCCGTCTGCAGCTGCAGGAGCAGCTGTGTGCGCAGGTTGCCGACGCCCTCATGGATTATCTCGCTCCCCAGGGAGCGATTGTGCTCATGGAAGCTGAGCATATGTGCATGACCATGCGCGGCGTGCAAAAGCCCGGCACCAAGACCGTGACGCTCGCTCGCCGCGGCGTCTTTGAGACCGACCCCGCGCTCGAAGAGCGTTTCTTTAGGATGCTGGGACGCTAACTATGAGAGTCGTCAACGACTTTACATCGAATACTGACGAGGGAACGCCGCGTCGCGGTTTTATGGCTTCGGGCCTGGCGCCTTTTGGCGTCATGCCTCGTATCGATTACATCTGTGCCAACGGCCTGTTCCGGCGCCACCTGGGCAACATTGCTCAGCTGGAATCGGGGCGCATCTTCTGCCGCCACGGTATCGACCATCTGCTCGATGTCGCTCGCATTATGTGGATTAAGAATCTCGAGGAAGATCTCGAGTTTGACCGCGAGGTCATCTACGCCACGGCACTTCTTCACGATATCGGCAAAGATGAACAGTATGAATCGGGTATATCCCATGATGTTGCAAGCGAACGCGTCGCTGATGCAATTCTCGGCGGCATGCCTGATGACGTGGCGTTTGAGCCGGCCGATGCCGCAGCCATTAAGACGGCCATTCTGGGCCATCGAAAGCTGCGCGTGAACAGCCAACCGCTTGAGCGTTTGCTCTATGCAGCCGACAAAGCGTCGCGCGCCTGCTTTGCATGCCCCGCGCGCAATGCTTGCAACTGGAGCGATGATAAAAAGAACCTGTCGATTCGCGTGTAGTTAGTTTGCGCGGTCGGGGTTCTAAACGAAGGAGACGATCGCGATGAGCAACAAGAAACTGCCCGAGAATGCAACCAAGACTGAAGGCGCCGAGCTCGCCCGCCGTGGAAGGGGCGAAATATCCACCGCAACGGCGGTTCCCCACGTGAGCTATGACGATCTGCGCCATGCCGACCGTATTACTATCGACGGTCTCGAGGTCTTTGCCAACCACGGCGTGTATCCCGAAGAGAACGCGCTGGGCCAGAAGTTCATCGTGTCCTTGGTGCTCTATGCCGACCTGCGTGCAGCGGGGGAGCACGATAACCTGGACGCTTCGATTGACTACGGCTCGGTGTGCCACGATGTCGATGGCTATCTGCGCGAGCATACGTTTAAACTCATCGAGGCGGCAGCCGAGGGTGTGGCCCAGATGCTGCTGCGTCGTTACCCCTTGCTGCTTGGCGTGCGTGTTAAGCTCGATAAGCCTTGGGCGCCCGTCGGTCTTCCCCTGGCAAGCTGCGGCGTCGAGATCGAGCGCGTGCGCTAACCGGTTCTAATACGTCTCTATGGGTGGCTGCTTGAGCCGCTGCGACAGCGCTCTATTGTTGGGGCAGTACCTGTCGAGCAGGGCGTGAAACCGCTGATTGTGGCTTGGCTCGAGCAAGTGGACGAGCTCGTGGGCGACAACCATGTCGAGACACTCGATGGGATAAGCGGCAAGTTCGCGTGCGATGCGAATGGCTCCGGTCTTGGGCGTGCATGATCCCCAGCGCGTTTTCATGCTGCGCACGGAGACGCGGGAAACGGCGACACTCATTGTGATTTCGTATGCGTGCACGATGTCGCGTAGCGCTGCGGTGACCTCGGTCGTATAAAGCTGGCTGATGTGGGCTTGGAGCTCGTCGGACGTTAGGCCGTCGAGGATTACGCGCCGCTTGGCCTGTGGGCCTTCGTCCGATTCGTCGGTACCCATAAAGCTTGCGAAGGTGGCCTGCTTGGGCCGCGGCGCGGGTGATGCAAAGTTGTGATCGAGTGCATCCTGTACCGTGATGGGCTTGCCCCAAAGTGCAATGACGGACGAGGTGCTGAGCGGCTCTCGCGCCGTCGCCTGACGTTGCTCGCGCTGGGCAAGTCGGCTGATAATCCAGGCGCTGTTGCGCTTCACAAATGCTTCGATACGCTCACGGCTGGCGCCGATCGGTGCGCTGGCGTGGACCTCACCGCTTGATGTGACGCGTAGGTTGAAGTTTTTGACGCGCTTTTTGGTAACGACGACGGAGATGGGCGTCCCATCCGGCCGGGATACAGAAATCGTAAACTGCTGCGTCAAAAGCGGTCCTTCAGATTGGGGACGGGCCGGCATGTCGACCGTTCGGCATGCCGGCCCGCTCAAGGGATGTGAAATTAATAACGCTCAAAGAAGGCAAGGGCGTTATCGCTGCAGAGCTTCTGCATCACGGTCTTGCCAAAATGCTTGGAAAGCATGTTCTGGAACTCGGGCATCATGCTGGCATCGGAGAGGAAAGCGGGCACCGTGGCACCGTCCCAGTCGCCGCCGAGCGCGATGACGTCCTCGCCGCCCAGGTCGAGCCAGTGCTCGATATGTGCCGCCAGCTGGTCGAAGGTGACGTCTGCGGCGGTCTTGTCGGTTGCGTCGTTGGATAGGAACTCGCTGCAGTAGTTGAGGCCGACGATGCCGCCCATGTCGCGAATGGTGCGGAACTGGTCGTCGGTGAGGTTGCGCTTGACGCCGCAAACCGCACGGGAGTTGGAGTGGCTGGCGACGAAGGGGCGCGTGGCGTGGGCGACAACCTCGTCAAAGCACTCATCGTTGAGGTGGGAGACGTCGAGTACCATTCCGGCGTGCTCCATCTGCGTAAGTGCCTCGATGCCGGCGGCGGTGAGGCCGGCGTGGGTATCGTGTCCGCTCGCGAGCGGTCCCTGCGCGTTCCAACTGAGTGACGACATAAGCACGCCCAAGCTCTTGAGCACCTCGATCAGTGCGGGGTCCTCGGCAAAGAACGTGGCGTTTTCGATGGTGTGGATGCAAGCGACCTTACCGTCCTTGAGCGCGGGGCGAATGTCTGCGGCGCTGCGTACGTTGACCATGCGGTCGTGGTTGAGCATTGCCTGGCCGCTCATATGCGCCATGATTTGCGCCTGGAAGCGCGCGGCGTGGGCGGTGGGAATCTCGTCGGGGACAAACGTGGCGAAGCACTGTGCCCACGGCGTGTTGCCGATCTTTGCGAGCGAGATGGCGCAGGCGTTGCCCTCGATGAGGTCGAAATCTTGCGGATGCGTTTCGTCGCCGGGGAAATAACCGTC
>DBFOPE010000015.1:0-14671 GCA_048429085.1 Collinsella sp. | reverse complement strand
GCCCTTAAAGCGGCGACCGCAGGCAGAAACCACCACAAAACGGCGGGCAGGGTCGGCATCGACGATGGCCTTGATCTTCTTAAAGTGTTCGGCGTCGGCGACCGACGAGCCGCCAAACTTGGCAATCTTAATCATGGGCTGGAGGTTACCTTTCTAAAAAGCCTCTGCGAACCTGTTTTGCGCGCTCTGATACCATGGTTTCACCGATTGGGACCAAGGCATCCGAGGAGCAGTGTTATATGGGAACTTATCATAGTACACGAGGACGCACTTTATCGTGCTCAAGTAAGGTGGCAATCCGTACCGGCATCGCTCCCGACGGGGGTCTGTTTGTCTCGGACGAGCTTGGCACCCAGCAGGTCGATATCAGCTCGCTTGCAGATAAATCGTACTTTGAAATCGCTCAAGATGTGTTGGGAATGTTACTGAATGATTACACGGCCGAAGAAATTTCGGCGTGTGTCGACGAGGCATACCGCGGCACGTTCGCGAGTGAAGAGGTTACGCCGCTCGTCAAACTCGACGCAGCGCCGGGCGCTGACGCCCCTCAGACCTATGTGATGGAGCTCTTTGGCGGCCCCACAAGCGCCTTCAAGGACGTCGCCCTACAGATGCTCCCCCGCCTGATGGCCCGCACTTCCGCCAAGGACGGCGGCGCCGAGCGCATCATGATCGTCACCGCCACGTCAGGCGACACCGGCAAGGCCGCGCTCGCCGGTTTTGCCGACGCTCCGGGCACGGGCATCACCGTCTTTTATCCCGAGGGCAAGGTCAGCCGCGTCCAGAACCTGCAGATGTCCACGCAGGAGGGCAGCAACGTCGCCGTCTGCGGAATCCGCGGCAACTTTGACGACGCCCAGAGTGCCGTCAAGCGTATCTTTGCCGATAAGGAGCTAGCTGAGCGTCTTGAGGCCGCCGGCACGGTGCTTTCGAGCGCCAACTCCATCAATGTCGGCCGTCTGGTACCGCAGGTCGTCTACTACTTTGCCGCCT
Source organism: Collinsella sp. (assembly GCA_048429085.1). Classification (GTDB taxonomy): domain Bacteria; phylum Actinomycetota; class Coriobacteriia; order Coriobacteriales; family Coriobacteriaceae; genus Collinsella. The sequence goes on along the minus strand of DBFOPE010000015.1, from coordinate 13,678 downwards.
ATGCGCAGTTGCTGCGCGCCGGCGCCATCGAGGCCGGCGACGCCGTGGAGTTCTGCGTACCGACCGGCAACTTTGGCGATATCCTGGCCGGCTACTATGCCAAGCGCATGGGCCTGCCCGTCGCCAAACTCGTCGTGGCCAGCGACAAGAACAACGTGCTCGCTGACTTCCTGACCACCGGCGTTTACGACCGTAACCGCCCGTTCTTCACGACCATCTCGCCGTCGATGGACATCCTTATTAGCTCCAACCTGGAGCGTATGCTTTATTTCCTGTCCGATGGCGACTGCGAACTCGTTGCCGGCCTTATGGAGCAGCTGGCACAGACTGGTCGCTATGAGGTGCCCGCCGAGCTGCTGGCCAAGATCCAGAGTGTGTTTGGCTGCGGCTGGGCCAGCGAGGACGAGGTCCGCGCTGCCATCAAGAACTGCTGGGATGCAAACGGCTATGTGATCGACCCGCACACCGCTTGCGGCTATCACGTCTTTGAAAAGGTCGCCCCCGCCGAGGGCGCCAAGGCCCGCGTGCTGCTTTCGACCGCCAGCCCCTACAAGTTCCCGCGCGCCTGCTGCGACGCCCTGGGGCTCGACGTTCCCGAAGACGACTTTGAGGCTATGCGCATACTCGAGCAGGCCACCAACACGGTCGCCCCGACCCAGCTCGCCGAACTCGAATCCAAGCCCGTCCGTTTCGAAGACGTCTGCGACGTCGATGAGATGGCCGGCTACGTCGAGTCTGCAGCAAAAAAGATGGCCACCAACTAAACCCCTTATTAAGCGCCGGCGAAAGCCGGCGTACTTTCTTTCATCAGATAACCCCCGGGATGATGACGAACACGCACAGCGTGCCTGGCTGTTTAGTTCGTCGCGAGTTCCGCACGCAAAGGAAAGCACTTAATGTGCTTTCCATCTTGCGCAGGACTGCCCGAGCAGCGAACTAAACAGCCAGGCACGCCAGGAGGACCCACATGATCAAAATCACCGTCCCAGCAACCAGCGCCAACTTGGGCATTGGATACGATACCCTCGGCATGGCCGTCAGCCTCTATTCGCACTTCACCTTCGAGCGCGCCGATAAGCTCACCATCACCGGATGCCCCGAGGAGTTCCAAAACGAGAACAACCTGGTCTACGTCAGCTTTGTCGATGCGCTGGCCGCATGGGGCGAGCCGGCCTTCCCCGTCGCTATCGACATCCAGACCGACGTGCCCGTCGCCCGCGGCCTGGGTTCCAGCTCCACCTGCGTCGTCGCCGGCATCATGGCGGCCGCCGCGCTGACGGGCCACACCGTCGACCGTGCCGAGCTCGTCCGCATCGCCACCGAGGTCGAGGGGCATCCCGATAACGTCGCTCCCGCCATCCTTGGCGGCGCCGTCTGCTCCTTTACGCCGACTGATTCGCTCCCCCAGTGCCTGCGCTACGAGGTGAGCGATCGCTTGCGTTTTATTACCGTGATTCCGCCCTACGAGGTACATACGAGCGAGGCGCGCAAGGTCGTGCCGCAGGAGATTCCGCTCTCCACCGCCGTGTGGCAGATGGGCCGTATCGCCGGCATGACGCGCGGCCTGGAGACCGGCGACCTTGACCTGATTGCCGCCGCCAACGACGACCGCATCCAGGAGCCCTATCGCCGCCGCCTCATCCCCGACTACAACGCCGTGCGCGACACCTGCCTTAACGGAGGCGCCAAGACCATCTGGATCAGTGGCTCCGGCTCGACCCTCATGGCCGTGACTGACGACACCATCGTGGCAAAGTTCCTACAGGTCAAGCTGCGCGAGCAGTTCCCCAAGTGCGACACGCACATTCTGACGTGCGACACGGAAGGCGCCCAGATCGAATACCTGTAGCGTCCTGCCTCATTGCTCTCACCGGTCCCCTTGGGGCTTCCCCTGAAAACAATCCGCACATCGAATTGCCCCGTCGCGCGAAGCGCACGACGGGGCAATTCATGATCGAGGACGTTTTCAGGGGAAGCCCCAAGGGGGCCTGCGCAGCCTCGACAGGATATCGCATTCGCTGATTTAATCTTGCGTTCCTTCGGAGCAGCGGACAAGGAACCCTTCACGATACGGAAAGATTTGAGGGCAAAGCCCCTGGCCTCCCCTACGTTAACTTCGCTGGCGGCGGCTACAGGAACCTACGCTCTGGAAAGTCGCCGGGCTGATGTTCTGCATTTTATTGATAGGAGCACTTATTAGAGGCAAGCCTCGGCGATGCGCTTTTTGAGTACGTCGATGCCCACGCCGGTCTGGGAGCTTGTGATGATTACGTTCTCGGCCGGGACGTTGAGCTGCTTTTTGATGGCTGCTGCCTGGCGGGCCTGCTGGGTGCGACTGAGCTTGTCGGCCTTGGTGAGGCAGACGATAAAGTTGAACTCATTGCCCTGCAGGTAGTCGATCATGTCATGATCGAGCTTGCTGGGATCGTGACGAATGTCCACCAGCGAGACGACCAAGTTAAAGCTGCGCTCGGAGTCGAAAAAGTCGCCGATAAGCTCGGCCCAGCGGTCGCGCTCGGCCTTGGAGCGACGGGCGAAACCGTAACCCGGCAGGTCCACGAAATGCACGTCATCGGCCTCAAAGAAGTTGATGTTGCTCGTCTTGCCCGGCGTACTGGAAACCTTGACTAGGTTCTTGCGGCCAAATAGCTTGTTCATAATCGACGACTTGCCCACGTTGGAGCGGCCGACAAAGCTCACCTCGGGGCAGGTGGACTCGGGAATCTGCGAAACCTTGCCATAGCTGGCGACGAACTTGGCAAGCTGGTAGTTAATTGAATCGGCCATGGACACTCCTTGGTCGTAGGTTCTTACAAATAGACGCGCTATTGCGCAGCGGCAATGCGGCGGACGATATCGAGCGTAATGTCACTTGCGACACGCGCGTACTCGAACAGATCGAACTCTCGCTCGCAAATTGCATCGTACGCCTCGTCACAATTATCGCTGATAGCGCGCAACACCAGGCAATCGACACCATTTTTGGTTGCGACATGGGCAATTGCCGCGCCCTCCATGCCGACACAATCGGCATGCGTCGCCTCGATAGCGTCGTTGCGCATGGTGGCGCCCGTCACAAAGCGGTTACCCGTGGCAATCGTGCCGACCAGGAACTGCTTGGTGCCCTCGTTCGAAGCGACTGCATTTTTCGAAGCGTCAACAAACCCACGCTCAGCAAGCACGTCGGCGGCAATATCGACCAGCGCGGGCGTCGAGCCAAACTCCTCGAGCCCCGGTGCGGACTCGGCGATAAGCGCGGTATCGGTATCCAGATAGCGTAGGCGTTTGCCAATGACCACATCGTCGATATGGAGCTTGGGGTTCAAACCGCCCGCAATGCCCGAAAACACAACAGCCTGCGGAGCATACTTGCTAATGAGGTGCTGTGTTGCAGCAGCGGCGTTCACCGTGCCCATGCCCGCCGTTGTGGCGACAACTGTCAGGCCGTCGAGCTCACCGCTCACAACGGTCAAGCCTGCCTCCCGTGCCTCGCAAACGTCGCTCAGCTCTTCCTTAATCTGCATGATCTCTTTTTCGAGCGCACCGATAATCGCGATGGTAGCCATACCATTCCCCAAACCTATACGAAATTCTCAACCAAGGTATGGTACCAGCATTTTGTTTGACCTCGCCAAACGAACACGCTAAGCCAGTGCAGCTCGGATATCATAAAGGGGCAAAAATGGCACGCTAGCCGATGGCGTTTTTGAGTTCGGCGCGGCGCTTTTTCATGCCCGTCATGACGGCATTGCGCAACTCGGGCATGCGCGCGGTATCCATCTGGGGCACGCCCTCGAGCTTATAGGGAATGCCCAGTTGCTCGTACTTGACGACACCCATCGTGTGATACGGCAGCATTTCCAGGCCCACCACGTTGTGCCATGGAGCGATGAGGCGACCGAGCTTCTCGCACTCCTCCACCGTGTCGGTAATGCCCGGCACAACCACGTGGCGGATAACGACCTTGATATTGCGACGTGCAAGCTCATCGCCAAACGCCAGGATGCGTGCGGGATCACAACCGGTCAGCTTTTTATGCTCGACCGGGTCGGCATGCTTAATATCGAGCAGTACCATGTCGGTCTCGTTGAGCACGGCATCGAACTTCTCGGGATGCTGAGGGTCGAAGGCGTAGCCACAGCTATCCAGGCAGGTATGCACACGACCATCGGGGTTGTTGTGCATTGCACGGAACAGGTCGGCCAAAAACTCGGGCTGCAGAAGCGGCTCGCCGCCCGAAACCGTAATTCCGCCGCTGCGATAGAACTCGTGGTTACTCTGGAACTCATCCATGAGGTGCTCGACGGTCACCATCGTGCCGCCGTTGACCGACCAGGTATCGGGATTGTGGCAATACGCGCAGCGCATGGGACAGCCCTGAACAAACACCACAAAGCGGATGCCGGGTCCGTCGACCGTTCCCATCGTCTCGATTGAATGCACGCGGCCAAGGGCAAACGCAGAGTCCTCGGGACGAGCGTCCACACCCTCAAGCGTCATTTCTGCCATTCGCGCTACCTTGCCTCTCCTTGGATGCAACCAATTAAAATGCCAGAGCCATTCTAGCCCATACGCATGATGGTGAAATGGTTTAGCGGTCAATTGGGCCGTTCTATTTGACCCAACGCAAGAGCGGCGGGAGGGTTATCGCAACCCGCCCGCCGCCGTGGCAATAGAAATCGATAGACGCCAAGCCTTACGCCTTAAGCGTAAGCACCGCGCCGAAGGCGGTCGGGCCGCAATGGCTCGAGATGACGCCGCCGACCTGAGTCCAGGTAATGTCCTTAAAGCCAAGATCGTGTGCATAGACTTCCATGTCGTCGCGCAACTCCTCGGAAAGACCCACCGAATACGCCAGGCCAATATGCGAGTAGTCGATCTCGCCCTTCTCTACCATGTGATCAATAAAGGCACGGGCGCATTTGAGCATAGAGCCGCGGAACTTCTTGGTCGCCACAAACTTACCGCCCGTTACCTCAATGCAGGGCTTAATCTTGAGCAGGTGGGCGCCAAGGAACGCGACGTTTGACAAGCGACCACCTGCCTTAAGGAAGGCAAGGTCGGTAGGAACAAAGCCCAACAGCACGCGGTCCATGACGGAATTCGTAAATGCAAAGATCTCGTCGACGGTGGCATCGGGGTGAGCCTCGATGTATTTGGCGGTCTCGACGACAACGAGCGACTGGCCCACCGAGACAAAGCGCGTGTCCATGGAGAACACGTAGTCGCGCCCCTGAGCCGCAATCTTAGAGGACTGATGCGAACAGGTCGTGGCCTCGGAATATGCAAGATGCAAAATAGTCGCGTCGGGCTGCTCGGCATGGATGCGGTCGTACACATGCGCAAAATCCGCTGGCGAACAGCCACTGGTCTTGGGCATCACGCCAAACTCGTTGCAGCGCGAATAAATCTCGAGCGGATCGATCGAGCCGTCCTCGACGGTCTCGTCACCAATCGTGACACGCATAGGCACGCGCACGATGCCGTAGCGCTCGCAGAGCTCCGGCGTTACATCCGACCCAGACTCAACCACGATTACGTACTTGCCCATTATTATCACGACCCATCTCGACATTGGCTTTTCAATACATGGCACGCGTCGCCGCACTGTTGCACAACGGCGGCAGAGCGCCAAAGAGACGCCGCCCCTTGCACACAACAAAGGACAGCGTCTCCCTGGAAAACTCCGTGCTTATCTGAGATTCTACACGGTTTATTAAGGAGTGTTACTTATTCCGCAAACGGTCGCTATACGCGATAAGCGGTAGCTGGCCGCGGCAACTGCGACACATTCCGCCCAACAAGTCCAATCGTGCTCCATGCACGGTTAATGAGCGAGGCGGTAGAAATCCATCGACGCCGCACCCTCGGCGTGCAGCTCCATCGCCGGAACCGCCGGCGAATAGGTACGGCTCGTAAGTGCTGCCTCGCCACCGTTGGCAAAAATCTCGACCATCGTAGCGTCCGAAAGCACGCGCAGGTCGCGAAGCTCGCTGAGCTCGATCGACCTCTGGTCGCGCCCATAGCCTTCGTCACCCATGTCGAGGGCAAGCATCCCGTCCGTATAGCGTACAAAGACACCCTTGCGAATCTCGAGCTCGACCATCTTGGCTCCCTCACAGGAAACCACAAGATCAAACAGGCGACCCGGCTCCTCAACGGTTTCACCGCCTACAGCACGAACGCAATTGCCGCGCATTCTCTCAATCTCGTGCGCCGGTTGCTGGCAGAGCTTGCCGCCGCGCATGCTCAACTCTCGCGGCACCGTCAACGCGCACTGCCACCCGCGCGCCACCGTCGGGTTTTCCGCCGTCGCATCGGGGCAACCCGACCATCCGATCATCAATCGCCGGCCTGCAGCATCCTCAAAGGACTGCGGAGCATAGAAATCAAAACCGGCATCGACCATCGGGGGCATGCCCTTCCCGACGATTTTAAAGCTCGGCGCCTCCCAATCGGCCTCGATGGGGAACCACACGCACTGATGCGGATTGCGGTAACGCCAACCATCGGCAGGCACACCCTGCGGACAGCAAACGAGAATAAGCTCGCCATCGAGCTCAAACAGATCGGGGCACTCCCACATAAAGCCAAACTTCTCGCCCAACTCAATGCGCGTCGCATAGCCCCAGTCCTCTAGATCACGCGAGGTATAGACAAGCACGCACCCGCGATCGTCTTTCGTACGAGCGCCGAGAACCATGTAGTAGATACCGTCGTGTTCAAGGATCTTGGGGTCGCGCACGTGCGTACCGATATCGTCGGGGTAATCGACCGGCCCAACAGCTATGCGCTTCTCGCCCAATTCGTCGGGATTCTCGGCAACCATATGAATTTGGTTTTGCTCACGGCCCGTCAACACGTAGTCGTAATCATCACGGTCAAAATGCTTAACGTTGCCGGTATAGAAGTAGTGAATCTTGCCATCACGTACAAAGGCAGAACCAGAATACGCTCCACTCGAATCCAAATCGGAATCGGGGAACAGCACGGGGCCGTGATTCTCGTACGTCACAAAATCCTTTGTCGTCAGATGGTTCCAAAGCACTGGACCGCCATGCGCAGCATCGAACGGATCGTATTGATGATAGATGTGATACGTATCACCAATCTGAACCAAACCATTGGGGTCGTTGAGCCAGCCAAGCTCAGGCTCCACATGGAACAAAAGCCTATCGGGGTCGGATGCGATGCGAGCCGCCGTCTCATCCTGTCCGGCACGCCACTGCTCATAGTCCGCGCGTGTCACCTTATTTTTTTGATTAAACATCGCCGTTGACTTTCTCGTCTATGGGAAAGGACGCTCGACTCGCACGAGCCGAACGCCCTTCCCCAAATGGACTTATCCGCACATTACGCTGAACGGCTCAACTAGAAGCTAACGTCGAAGCCAGCGCCAGCGCCCTCTTCATCGGTGGTCGGCACGCCCTTTGCCTTGTTGTAGGCAAAGATCAAGACGATCGGCACGATGAAGGCGATGAGATTGCCAGCCACATACCACACGAGCGTCTCGGGCGTGACGATGAGCAGGCCAAGCACGCCGGTCAGACCCTGACCGATGGCGCGCACCTCAAAGAGCTTCACGAAGGCACCGCCGCAGCCTGCACCGATGCAAGCGCAGATGAACGGGATGATCGAGTAGCGCATGTTTGCAGCAAAGATTGCGGGCTCGGAGATACCGACCAGCGTCGGGATAAAGGACGACATGCAGATGTTGCGCTCTTTGGAATGCTTCTTGTGAATGAGGTACATGCCGATGGCGCCGCCGCCCTGGGCGATGATGGAAACCGACCAGATGGCCTGGATGTAGTTGAAGCCAGTCGTGGCAACGAGGTTTGCCTCGATACCCTGGATGAACTGATGCGTACCGGTAACGACAAGCGGCTGCAGGAACGCGGCGAAGACAAAGGCACCAAAGACGCCCATCCTGTTGTACAGGATATCGATTACGCCGGCGAGGACGTCGCCGATCAGGTTGCCGAGCGGGCCGAACACGATGAACAGGGCGACGTTAGCAAGAATCAGGGTAACGGTCGGGACAAAGACGAACGAAACGACCTCGGGGATGTACTTCTGGGCAATCTTTTCGACCTTGGCCATAAACCAGGCAGTCAGGATTGCAGGGAACACGCCACCCTGGAAAGCAACCATGGGAATGGAGAGCGGACCAAAGTTCCAGTACTCAGCACCCGTCGGGTCCATAACGAACGTGTTGCGGTTCATAAGGCTCGGGTGAACCATGACGATACCGACGAGGATGCCCAGAATCGGGTTACCGCCAAAACGCTTCACCGCGCTGTACATAACCAGGACAGGCAGGTAGTCAAACGTGGTGGCGATAATGGCAAAGAAGCTTGCGAGGTTCTTGAGGAACTCGCTGTGATCGGCAAGGCTGCCCTCCATGCCAAAGAGGCCGTTGGCAACGATCAGCGACTTAAGGCCGATGATGATAGCGGCGCCGACGAAGGCGGGAATGATGGGGATAAAGATGTCCGAGAATACCTTGAGGACCGAGAAGAACTTGCCCTTCTTGTCCGCCTCGGCGCCCTTGACCTCGGAAGCGCTGATCTCCTTAACGCCCGTCAGAGCCATAAACTCATCGTAGACCTTGTTGACGGTACCGGTACCGAAGATGATCATGAGCTGGCCGCTGTTGTACAGCACGCCCTTGACGCCATCGATGTTCTCGAGCTCGGCCTTGTTGTACTTGCTCGTATCCTTGAGCACCAGACGCAGACGCGTAACGCAATGCGTGGCGCCCTCGATGTTCTCCAAACCGCCGACGTTATCGACGACTTGCTGAGACACTACTTTGTAGTCCATGTTCCTCTCCATTCCTTTACGAAATCATAAGACGTTTTGATGCCATTACAGAGACGCGATCGTTGCATTTGCGCACTTGAGCGTACCGTCGGTGACCGTCAGCGCCACACCCTGGCCCTGCTTATTGCAGAAGCGCGCGTTAAGCGCAACATCATCGACAAAGATGGTCGCGATATCGTCGTCAACGACCAGGCGCACATGATGAGTGCCCTCGCCCTTAAAGAACAACGGACGCTCGAGGCCCATGTTGTTGACCTGGAACCACGGGTACTGGGGAGCCGGCGTGAACTCGAGCTTGCCCTCGCGCAGGTTGGCGCGGAACTCATAGGCAAGACCGGTCTCGGCGTCCTCGGCGAACTTGACCGAGAAGCCGGCAGCGTTACCGCCGAGCTCGATGTCGGCATCGAGCATATAGGTGGAACCGGCATCCGCGGCGAGCACCTGCTCGACCTTGCCCGACTCGCAGGAAAGCTCAAAGGCCTCGACTGCCTTAGCCTCGCCAAAGGCGCCAAGCATGCTGTCAGGGAGCTTGGTGCCGAGCGTTCCGTCGGCACGCTGAACGATCTCGAGAGGCATAAAGGTGCCACCCCACAGGTAAGAGCTGGGATCGCCACCCTCGTCACGCGTAGGAACCCAACCAAAGAGAACGCGGCGCTCGCCATCAAATGCGGTACGCGCGGCATAGTACGCGCGGCCATCGAATGAATCGTCAGCAGGAGTGATCCAAGGACCGTTGATGGAGCGAGACATGCGGTAACGGGTCTTGTTGCCATCACTGTACTCGGAGAACACCAGATACCACCAGTCGCCCATCTTAAAGAGATCAGGCATCTCGAACATGGTGTAAAGGCCCGGATTCCACCAGTCGCCCTGGAACTCCCAGGTATCCAGGTCCTTGGAGGTGAACTTGACCAGACGCCCGGTCATCAGACGCTTGTCCTCGCCCACGCGCGTGCCGAGGATGAGCATGTACTCTTCGTTCTCCTCATCCCAAAGCACAAAGGGATCGCGCCAGTTGCGGTCATCGTAACCCTCCTGGGGCGGAAGCAGCGTCTCGGCGATGTTCTTCTCCCACTTGACGGCGTCGTCACTCGTTGCGTGAAGAAGAACCTGCTTCATCAAGCGTGCCTTGACCTTATCGCGATTGCAACCAGTGTAGAGCGCATGGTACTTGTCGCCCACCTTAAACACCGTGCCGGCATAAACATACTGGTCGACTTCCTCGTCGCCGCCACGCTCAAGGCTCTCGCCAAAGTCTTTGTAATTGACGAAGTCCTTGGTTGTCGCGAGTGCCCAGCCAAACGGCTCTCCGAAAGGTCCGGGGTTTCGCGTGTCACGCTGATGATAGAGATAGAACGTGCCGTCCTCGCCGTACGGCATGATGTCGCCCACCCAAATTCCCTCAGGCTGGTAATACACCTTGTGCATCCGAGACTTCCTTCCCACGTGATACTAACTCGGTACAACTGCAAGATATGTCAATCGTTTTCATATGTCAAACGTTTTCACACCAATACGTCTTTTCGCAGTTCCAGTCGTCGGCAAACGGTTGACATATGCCGGCGAACGGTCATCAGAGGCGTTTGAGGAATTCTTTTGGCACGGGATGAACTACGCGGTTTTGCCCTCAATGAGTTCAACGGGGAGCTTGGTATTCGATTCGGGCTTTTCACCGTTAACAAGAGCGATGATGGATTGCGCCGCGAGCTCTCCGATGCGATCGATATCTTGACGAACGGTTGTTAAGTCAGGCATAAACGTCATAGTGCGGCGGGCGCCATCCGCGCCCACGACCTTAATATCGTCCGGAGCGCTCAAGCCGCGCTGCTTCATCACGTTAAGACAGATAGCCGCCATCGTGTCGTCTCCCGCAAAGATGCCGTCAATATCGGGGTTCTCATCGAGGATCTTCGCAACGACCGCACTCTTTTCGTCATCGGACTTAACGAACTCGACCTCACGGACAAGCGCGGGCAAACCGGCCTGCTCCACAACATCGTGGTAGGCATCGGTACGCTTATTGGCAGGCATGCGCATGCGGCTATTGTTGCGCAGGCACAAGATGCGCGAACACCCGTCATCGATAAGACGACGCGTAGCAAGTTCGCCGATGCCATAGCTGTCGCTCGCAATCTGAACAGAGGCCTCGCCAAGGTCGCAGTCGATACCAACCAGACTCAAGCCCATCTCGGCATACGCCTCGGCACCGATATTAAGCGAGTTGACGATGACGCCATCAACCATATTGCGTCGAAGCATGTCGATATAAGAGCGCTCAAGCTCGGGTCGATTGGCGCTATTGCACAGCAGCATCTTAAAACCGTTTTCGGCCAGGGTATGCTCAATGACTTGAACCACTTGGGCATGAAACGGACTGCTGACATAGGGGACGATCATACCGATAAGATTCAGGCGACCGTTGAGCATGGCACGAGCGATATCGTTGGGCGTATAGTTGATGCGCTTCATCGCGGCATGGACCTTATCGCGGGTCTCTTGGCTAATATAGCCACGATTATTAAGCACACGAGATACCGTAGTAGGCGAAACCCCCGCCACCGCCGCAACTTCCTTGATGCCAGGCTTAGCCGTATCCTTAGAACGAGCACTCTCGCGAGCCATAGCACCCTCCCCCATCAACATGTCATACGTTTACATACGAACAAAGCATACCCCAACAAGAGCGGGAAGACGGTAACAGTACAAGTAAGTAAACGACTCATCCAAATAATTAGGAGAGTTCCGCCTAAAGGGTGACTACACAGGACCCCCGCCGGGGCTGTTTGGGCTACCTCCCAAAACATTCCGCAGGACGCAAAGAGGCTCGCCGCACGAAGTGCGCAGCGAGCCTCTTTGCATGTCCGAGGACGTTTTGGGAGGTAGCCCAAACAGCCCCGGCGATCCTGCGGGAGTTGAGTCCCTTTAGAACTTGTCGTGGAAGGTACGCGCAATGACCTCGTCCTGCTGCTCCTTGGTGAGCGTGTGGAAGTTCACGGCATAGCCGGAAACGCGGATGGTCAGCTGCGGGTACTTCTCGGGGTGAGCCTGAGCGTCGAGCAGCGTCTCACGGTTGAAGACGTTGATGTTCAGGTGGTGGCCACCCTTCTCGGCGTAAGCGTCGAGCATGTGGACCAGGTTATCGGCCTGAGTCTCGGAAACTTCAGAAACCTTCATAATGTGTCTCCTTCGATTGATAGGCGCCGGCCGAAACCGGCGCACTAATCAGTAATCGTTATTGTTAGTATAGCACTAACAATAGTTACTCGCCCAGCTGATCAAGGTCGATATCGCCAAAGAACACCTGATCCTCCTTGCCGAGCGCACTCGGAATGATGGAGAAGGTGTTGGAGATGCCGTCCTGAGCATCGCGGAACGGGAGCTTGGAAACCGAAGACAGCGAAGCGATGGCGCCGTGGCTATCGCGCTTGTGCATGGGGTTAGCACCCGGGGCGAACGGCTGGCCAGCCTTGCGGCCGTCGGGCGTGGAGCCGGTCTTCTTACCGTACACGACGTTGGAGGTAATGGTCAGAACCGAGGTCGTGGGCACGGAGTTGCGGTAGGTGTCGTTCATGCGGATGTACTCCATGAACTGGTGCACAACGTCGTGAGCGATCTGGTCGACGCGGTCGTCGTCGTTACCGTACTTGGGGAAATCGCCCTCGGTCTCGAAGTCGACGATAATGCCGTTCTCGTCACGGACGGGGTGGACCTTGGCGTACTTGATGGCAGACAGGGAGTCAGCCACGACGGAAAGGCCAGCGATACCCGTAGCGAACCAGCGGTGCACGTGCTTGTCGTGCAGAGCCATCTGGATGCGCTCGTAGCAATACTTGTCGTGCATGTAGTGAATGATGTTCAGCGAGTTAACGTACACGCCAGCGAGCCACTTCATCATGTCGTTGTACTTGGCCACAACGTCGTCGTAATCGAGCGTATCGCCCTCGACGGCGCGATACTTGGGGCCGACCTGCTTCTTGGAGACCTCGTCAACACCGCCGTTGAGTGCATACAGCAGGCACTTGGCCAGGTTGGCACGGGCGCCGAAGAACTGCATCTCCTTGCCAATGCGCATGGAGGACACGCAGCAGGCAATGCCGTAGTCGTCGCCGTGGTAAACGCGCATGAGATCGTCGTTCTCGTACTGGATCGAGGAGCTGGCGACAGAAGTCTTGGCGCAGAACTTCTTGAAGTTCTCGGGCAGACGGGTCGACCACAGAACGGTCATGTTGGGCTCGGGGCTGGTGCCCATGTTCTCGAGCGTGTGCAGGTAGCGGTAGCTCATCTTGGTAACGAGCGTACGGCCGTCAACACCCATGCCGCCGATGGACTCGGTGACCCACTGCGGATCGCCGGTAAACAGGGCCTGGTACTCGGGGGTACGGGCAAACTTGACCATGCGGAGCTTCATGATGAAGTGATCCACGAACTCCTGGATCTGCTCCTCAGTGAAGGTACCGTTGGCAAGGTCGCGCTCAGCGTAGATGTCGATGAACGTGGAGGTACGGCCGATGGACATAGCGGCGCCGTTCTGCTCCTTGACGGCAGCGAGGTAGGCGAAGTACATCCACTGGATGGCCTCCTGCGTGTTGGTAGCAGGGTTGGAAATATCGAAACCATAGGTCTCGGCCATCATCTTGAGCTCGCCGAGGGCACGAATCTGCTCCTGCAGCTCCTCACGATCGCGGATGTTGTCGGCGGTCATGACCGTCGGGGTGGAAGCCTTCTGGGCCTCCTTGTCCTTGATCAGGTAGTCGACGCCGTACAGGGCAACACGACGGTAGTCGCCGATGATGCGGCCGCGGCCATAGCCATCGGGCAGACCGGTGATGATGTGAGCCGAGCGGCAAGCACGCAT
>DBFOPE010000014.1:0-6808 GCA_048429085.1 Collinsella sp. | reverse complement strand
CGTGGCCACGCCCCGTGCTTAAAACCCCAAGAAGGAGTGAACAATGGCAGAAGAGAAGTATGTGCCGCGTCTGAAGACCAAGTACAACAACGAGGTCAAGCAGCAGCTTCAGGACAAGTTCCAGTACGAGAACGTCATGATGATCCCCAAGTTTGAGAAGATCGTCGTGAACATGGGTGTCGGCGAGGCCGCTACCGATTCCAAGGCCATCGACGGTGCCGTGCGCGACCTGCGCGCCATCACCGGCCAGCAGCCAATGATCACCCGTGCCCGCAAGTCCATCGCTACCTTCCGCCTGCGCGCCGGTATGCCGATCGGCTGCAAGGTTACCCTGCGTGGCGACCGTATGTGGGAGTTCTTCGATCGTCTGACCTCCGTCGCGATCCCCCGTATCCGCGACTTCCGCGGCATCTCCGCCAAGAGCTTCGACGGCCGTGGTAACTTCTCCATGGGCGTCACCGAGCAGCTCATCTTCCCCGAGATCGACTTCGACTCCGTCGATCACCAGCGTGGTATGGACATCACTTTCGTGACCACCGCCAACACCGATGAGGAGGCCAAGGCCCTTCTGGACGCCTTCGGTTTCCCGTTCAAGAAATAGGTTCACCTGCCCTATAAGCGCCGTTCCCACAAGGGGGCGGCGCTTGGGGCGAACAATACTCTATGTGAGGAGGATATAAGTGGCTAAGACATCGATGATCGTCAAGTGCAATCGCAAGCAGAAGTTCTCTACTCGTGAGTACACGCGCTGCCAGCGCTGCGGCCGTCCGCACTCTGTGTACCGCAAGTTCGGCCTGTGCCGTGTCTGCTTCCGTGAGCTTGCACTCAAGGGCGAGCTTCCCGGCGTTAAGAAGGCCAGCTGGTAAGTCACTACCAGCGTTTCAAGCATCAGTTTGGAACAGGGAAAACGCGCTAAATAGGCTTTGCCGTTAAGGGCGGCGAAGAACCAAGAGCACGTGTTCATCAAGAACGAAGGAGAATCTGTATGAACCTTACAGACCCGATCGCAGATATGCTTACGCGCATCCGTAACGCTAACTCTGTGAACAAGGCCACGGTCTCCATGCCGAGCAGCAAGAAGCTCGTCGAGATCGCTCGTGTTCTGCACGAGGAGGGCTACATCGAGGGCTACGATGTCGAGGACACCGTTCCCCAGAAGACTCTGCACATCACGCTTAAGTATGGTCCCAAGAAGGCTAAGGTCATCAACGGCATCCGCCGCATTTCCAAGCCGGGCCTGCGTAAGTACACCGGCGTTGCCGACATGCCCCGCGTCCGTGGTGGCCTTGGTACCGCCATTATTTCCACCAGCCATGGCGTCATGACCGACCGCGATGCTCGCAAGCACAACGTCGGCGGCGAGATCATCGCTTACGTCTGGTAATTCGCTCGGTAGGTAGAAGGAAAGGAGATCACCGTGTCTCGTATCGGTAATAAGCCTGTCCAGATTCCCGCCGGAGTCGAAGTGGCAGTCAACGGCAACAACGTTGTCGTCAAGGGCCCCAAGGGCCAGCTCGAGCTCGATGTTTTTGAGAAGCTCACCATCAACGTCGAGGACAACGTCCTCACCGTTTCCCGTCCCGACGACGAGCGTGAGACCCGTGCCCGCCACGGCCTCACCCGCGCCCTCATCCACAACATGGTTGTTGGCGTTTCCGAGGGCTTCGAGAAGAAGCTCGAGCTCGCCGGCGTCGGCTACCGCGTGCAGCAGAAGGGCAAGAACCTCGAGTTCTCCCTGGGCTTCTCGCACCCCGTGATCGTCGAGGCTCCCGAGGGCATCACCTTCGAGGTTCCCGACAACACCCACGTGAACGTCAAGGGTATCAACAAGCAGCAGGTCGGTCAGATCGCCGCTGAGATCCGCGGCCATCGTCCTCCCGAGCCTTACAAGGGCAAGGGTATCCACTATGTTGGCGAGCACATCCGCCGCAAGCTGGGTAAGGCCGCCAAGTAGTCGTAACCGACTCACTCGCATAAGACCAGCACCCCGTTAGGTGCTGGCAAGATCAACCTTTTTAGGAGTTTACGTATGAACAAGCATAAGGCGAAGCTGGAAGGCCTCAAGCGTCGTCAGCGTCGTGTTCGCGGCAAGGTCTCGGGTACCGCCGAGCGTCCGCGTCTTCGCGTGACCCGTACCAACGCCAACATCTATGCCCAGATCATCGACGACAGCAAGGGCTCCAGCCTGACGCTCGTCTCCGCCTCGACCCTCGAGGCCGAGTTCAAGGGCACCCACACCTCGAACAAGGAGGCTGCGGAGAAGGTCGGTCAGCTCGTTGGCAAGCGTGCCATCGAGGCCGGCATCACCAAGGTCGCTTTCGATCGTGGTGGCCGTATCTACCATGGCCGCGTCAAGGCCCTCGCCGACGGTGCTCGTGCCGCCGGTCTCGAGTTCTAGGAGGTATGTAGCACATGGCTCGTAATCAGAAGCAGCAGCGCGAGGCCTCCGAGTTCGAGGAGCGCGTCGTTTACATCAACCGCGTGTCGAAGACCGTCAAGGGTGGTCGTCGCATGAGCCTCGTCGCTCTCGTCGTCGTTGGCGACGGCAAGGGCAACGTCGGCGTTGGCATGGGCAAGTCCGCTGAGGTGCCCATGGCCATCTCCAAGGCGTCTCTCGATGCCAAGAAGAACATGTTCCACGTGCCGGTGACCGAGCAGGGCACCATTCCGCACGAGGTTCTCGGCCACTTTGGTGCCGGCCGCATCATCATCAAGCCCGCTGTCGAGGGTACCGGCGTTATCGCCGGCGGCGCTGTGCGTCCCCTCTTCGAGCTTGCTGGCATCAAGAACGTCCTGTCCAAGTCCCTCGGTACCGACAACGGCCTCAACATCATCAAGGCTGCCGTCGAGGGCCTCAAGGAGCTCTCCAGCCCTGAGGACGTCGCGGCTCGCCGTGGCCTGACGGTCTCCGAGATGTTCGTCGGTAAGGAGAACTAAGCATGGCTGACACCATCAAGATCAAGCAGGTCCGCAGCACCAACGGTTGCAAGCAGGACCAGGTCCGTACTGTCCGTGCCCTCGGTCTCCACAGGATCCGCGAGGTTCGCGAGATTGCTGACAACGAGTCCGTCCGCGGCATGATCTTCAAGGTCAAGCACCTTGTCGAGATTGTAGAGGAGTAGCAAATGCAGCTTCACGATCTTACTCCCGCGCCCGGTTCCACCAAGAACCGTAAGCGCGTCGGCCGTGGCAATTCTTCGGGTCACGGCACCACTTCTGGCCGCGGTCAGAAGGGCCAGGGTTCCCGCTCTGGTGGCACCAAGGGTGCCGGCTTCGAGGGTGGCCAGACTCCGCTGGCTATGCGCCTGCCCAAGCTTCCGGGCTTCCGCAACCCCCGTCGTATCGAGTACACCGCTGTTAACGTTGAGCGTCTCGAGCGCAAGTTCGAGGACGGCGCTGTGATCGACGGTGCCGCTCTTAAGGCCGCTCGCATCACCAAGAGCGAGTTCGAGCCCGTCAAGGTGCTCGGCAATGGTGAGCTCACCAAGAAGTTCACGGTCAAGGTCGACAAGGTCAGCGCTTCTGCGCAGGCCAAGATCGAGGCCGCCGGCGGAAAGGTCGAGCTGCCGTGCTAAATGGTCTTAAGAATGCTTTCCGCATCAAAGAACTGCGCGAAAAGATTCTTTTTACCATAGCTATGCTCGTCGTGTACCGCGTTGGTGCGCACGTTCCTGTGCCCGGCATTCCCTTCCAGGGGATGCTGGGCCTTTTCTCGACCGATAACAATTCGGTCGCCGCAGGTGCTATGGCCCTCCTGAATCTTTTCTCTGGTGGCGCGTTGAGCTATGTGTCGGTGTTCTCCCTGGGCATCATGCCTTACATCACCAGCTCGATCATCCTCCAGATGCTCCAGGCCGTTGTGCCTTCCCTGCATGAGCTTGCCCGCGAGGGCGAGGTCGGTCAGACCAAGATTACGCAGTATTCGCGTTACCTCACCCTGGCTCTGGCAATCCTCAACTCCGTGGGTTACCTCTTCCTCTTTAAGAGCTTCGGCATCAGCTTTAATGGCGCCGGCGCTCCCGAGATCATCTTCGACCTCATGATCGTCGGCACGCTCACCGCGGGCGCCATGCTGATCATGTGGATTGGTGAGCTCATCACCCAGCGCGGTATCGGCAACGGCATGTCGCTGATCATCTTTGCGAACATCATGGCCGGTCTGCCGCAGGCGATCTTCTCCAGCACCGAGGGCAATGCCGGTGGCATCATCACCATGGTGATCATCTGCGCCATCATCCTGCTGGTTATCCCGCTGATCGTATTCCTTGAGCGCGGCCAGCGCCGCATCCCGGTCTCCTACGCTAAGCGCGTCGTGGGCCGTCGCATGATGGGTGGCCAGACCACCTACCTGCCCATCAAGGTCAACACCGCGGGTGTCGTGCCGATCATCTTCGCTTCGGCGCTGCTGTACTTCCCGGCCCAGATTGCCGTGTTCTTCCCCGGCATCGGCTGGATTCAGGCAGTTGCCTCTGCGCTTTCGACCGGTTGGCTCAACTGGGTGCTTAACGTTGTCCTCATCGTGTTCTTCGCGTATTTCTACACCTCCATGGTGTTCAACCCCGATGACACGGCCGACAACCTTAAGAAGCAGGGCGGCTTTATTCCGGGCGTCCGTCCGGGTAGGGCTACCGCGGCCTACATCAAGAACGCGCTCAACAAGATCACGCTTCCCAGCGCTGTCTTTTTGGCGCTCATCGCCATCGTGCCTTCGATCATCTTCTCCTTCACGGGTAACCATCTGATCCAGGCATTTGGCGGCACGTCCATCCTCATCATGGTCGGCGTCGTGCTCGACACGGTCGATAAGCTCGAAGGCCAGATCAAGATGTATGATTACGATGGATTCTTTAAATAGGCTAGAGGAGGATTGCTCATGAACCTCGTATTGCTCGGAGCTCCGGGTGCCGGTAAGGGCACCGTCGCACAGGAGTTCGTCGCCGAGTTTGGCGTCGCTCACATTTCCACGGGCGACCTGCTGCGTGCTGCCGTCAAGGGTGGCACCGAGCTTGGTATTCAGGCTAAGAAGTACATGGACGCTGGCGAGCTCGTCCCCGACCAGCTCGTGATCGACCTTGTCAAGGAGCGCCTTGCCGCCGATGACGCCCAGCAGGGCTTCATCCTCGATGGCTTCCCGCGCAATACCGCCCAGGCTGTGACGCTCGATTCCGAGCTCTCCGCTATGGGTCGCGAGATCGACTGCGTTCTTCTGGTCGATGTGGCCCCCGAGGTCATCATCGATCGTCTGTCTTCGCGTCGTACCTGCCGCGCCTGCGGCTACACCGGCACGGCTGCCGATACTACCTGTCCCAAGTGCGGCGGCGAGATGTATCAGCGCGACGACGACAAGCCCGAGACCATCAAGAACCGTCTCGACGTCTACGAGAAGTCCACGAGCCCGCTCGTCGACTACTATCGTGGTCAGGGTCTGCTCAAGTCGGTCAACGGTGATCAGGCTCGCGAGACCGTGTACGGGGATGTCAAAGAGGCTCTCGGTCTATGATCAAGATTAAGTCTGCAACGCAAATCGAGCAGATGAAGAAGGCAGGAGCGCTATCTAAGATGGCGCTCCGCCACGTTGGAGCCATGGTTCGCCCCGGCGTGTCGACCTTCGAACTCGATCAGCTTGCCGAGCAGATTATCCGCATGCATGGCGGCACCCCGGCCTTTAAGGGTTACGGCGGGTTCCCCGGAACCATTTGCGCATCAATCAACGATGCCGTGGTCCACGGTATTCCCAACCCCGATATGATTCTGCGCGATGGCGATATCATCTCCATCGATACGGGAGCCGTTCTCGACGGTTGGGTCGGCGATAACGCTTGGACGTTTTTCGTCGGCACCCCCACGCCCGAGGCCAAGGCCCTGTGCGAGGTTACGCGCGATTGCCTAAAGGCTGCCATCGAGCAGGCTGTTCCCGGTAACCATATCGGGGACGTCGGGTATGCTGTTCAGTCCCTCGCCGAGTCTCACGGTTACGGCGTGCTTCGCGATTACGTGGGGCATGGTATCGGCCGCGTGATGCACGAGGACCCTAACGTTCCAAATTATGGAAAGAAGGGGAGAGGCGTTCGCCTTCAGGCTGGTATGGTCATCGCTATCGAGCCGATGGTAACGATGGGTTCCAATCATGTGAGCACGGGCTCCGATGGTTGGATCGTTACGACCAACGACCACCTGCCCGCCGCGCACTACGAGAACACCGTCGCCATTACCAATGACGGCCCGGTGATTCTTACCACGGATGCCCAAGGTGCTTGGTGCTCCCTCCAAGGCGGAGAAATGTAACAAGTTCCACTTAGATGTGGAGCCATTACGAAGATATTACGATACGTGCATGCGTATTGTAGAATACTCAATCGCTGTCGTTTTCTAGAGAAAGATGATTGCTTGTGAAGAAGGAAGACGCAATTGAGCTCGAGGGTACGGTAAAGGAACCGCTGCCCAACGCCATGTTTAAGGTCGAGCTCGAGAACGGTCATTCGGTTCTGTGCAACATTTCTGGCAAGATCCGAATGAATTACATCCGCATTCTCCCCGGTGACAGGGTTGTCGTGGAGCTTTCCCCGTACGACCTGACCCGCGGTCGCATCACCTATCGCTATAAATAGCGACACGCATACACGCTCTTTTCCGACTGCAGGCTTAGCTCAACCTACGGTCGGTTTGCGTGTGAAGACCAGCCATAGTTTTAAACGCCTGCGGCTGGGCGAGTAGATAGTAGGGAAGTAGTTTGAGCGCTACCGAAAGGAAGAACGATGAAGGTACGTCCTTCGGTCAAGAAGATGTGCGATAAGTGCAAAATCATTAG
>DBFOPE010000013.1:0-2849 GCA_048429085.1 Collinsella sp. | reverse complement strand
TATCAAATCTCTCTAATCCCCGCGGGTTTCCCAAGCACCCGACCTTGCCGTTCAAACCGTCGCTCGCGTACTCAAGTACGCGTCGCTCCTCTTTCACGGCAATCTCGGGCACTTGGAAAACCCGTACCGACCGCCCGAATTTATATTCAAGGGCGGTCGTTTATTTTGTTTCGTTTGATAGTTGTATTTAGGAGGTCGCTTTATGGTCGACAATCGCAAGCGTGCATCGCGTGGAGGCAAGCAGGCCGCTTCTGGCTCGCGTCCGATTCGCCGCAACGACCGCGTTGCCGCTCCCAAGGGCCAGCGCGATCGTACCCAGGCCGCACGTCCGCAGCGCGATCGCAACCGCGACGCTGTCCAGGCTCCCAAAGGCGAGTTTATCGAAGGTCGTCGTGCTGCCGCCGAGGCGCTACGCACTGGTTTTCCCATCAAGTGCGCGCTCATTGCCGAGGGCGGGGAGCGCGATGCCGCCTTGTCGCGCCTGGTCGACGACCTCAACGCTGCGGGCGTCCGCATTAAGTATGTGCCGCGCGCGCAGCTCGACGCACTGTCGAGCCATGGCGCTCACCAGGGCATTGCGCTTGAGGTTGGCAACTTCCCCTATGCCGATGTCGTCGATATTCTCGACCGCGCAGGCGAGGGCCCGGCACTTGTCGTGGTGCTCGACCATGTGACTGACGACGGCAACTTTGGTGCCATCGTGCGCTCCGCCGAGGTTGTGGGCGCGGCCGGCGTCATCATTGCCAACAAGCGTGCCGCCGGCGTGACCGTGGGCAGCTACAAGACCTCAGCCGGTGCCGTCATGCATCTGCCTATCGCGCAGGTTCCCAATATCGCCCGTGCACTCGACGACCTCAAGGCCGCTGGCTTTTGGGCAGGCGGCGCCTCTGAGCACGCCGAGGGCAGCTGCTGGGATGCTCCCTTTGAAGGTCGCGTGGCGCTCGTCATGGGCTCCGAGGGCGACGGCATCTCGCGCCTGGTACTCGAGAAATGCGACTTTTTGACCAAGCTTCCCCAGCGCGGCATGACCGAGAGTCTCAATGTGGCCCAGGCGACCACTGCGCTGTGCTTTGAGTGGCTGCGCCGCAATGCCGGCGAGCTCATGGGGGAGGAGTAGCGCATGTCCAAGAAGAACCGCGCCAAGTCCAAGGCCAAGCGCTTTGGCGAGGGCTCGGCCAAGCCGATTGTTTCGGCCGCGACCTATGGTGTGGGCGGCAATGCGTTTGCGCAGGCCATCGCCGATCCGGTCTCGACGGTGCACTCCAATAAGCCCGAGCTGCTGGTGGTCGACGGCTACAACGTGATCCACTGCACGCCGCGCTACGAAAAGCTCGTGTACGACCATTCCGACGATCCGTATTCCAGCGACGTCCATGATATGGCGCGCACTGCCCTCATCAACGACGTTGCCGCCTTTGCGCAGGGCCGCTACGAGGCCGTGATTGTGTTCGACGGCGCGGGCAATATCTCCAGCGAGCGCCCCAACCTGCCGGCCCGCGGCGTGCGCATCGAGTTTTCGCCGACGGGCGTCTCTGCCGATACCGTGGTGCAGAAGCTCTGCATCGAGGCACGCGAGGAAGGCCGCGCGTGCTCCGTGGTATCGAGCGACGGCACGATCCAGGCTGTCGTCATGGGCAAGGGCGTCACGCGCATCTCGAGCCGCACGCTGGTGGACGAGATCAAACAGATCGATAACGACGTGCACGAGGCCGAGGAAGCTCCGCAGATCAAGATGACTCTGGGCAGCCGCCTGAGTCCCGATGCTCTGGCCAAGCTCAAGGCCCTGCGTGGGAGGTAGGGGAGTTGGCGGGGCAATGCTGCCTTGCTAACTCCATTCAGCGATGTCGATCATTCTTTCGAGGCGCCACGTTAGCGCCTCCTTTAGATGAGGCAGTCTTGCTGTTAGAGCATCGTTTTTAGACAGAATCTCGATTGCCTCGTCAACGAAGCCTTCGAGTTTGTCTCCATCGAACCAGCCCATGTCCTCGACGAGCAGCATTTGTTTGGCGGGGCTTGAATGAAACTGCGCGCTGGTAAAACTGTGCTCTCCCGCCCTAAGCTCCTCAAGAGAAATGTTGCACCAGAGCGATGAGCCCGAATCGAAGATGGGGGCTGGTCTGCAGACCAGTGAGTTGACGTTTCGCACAAGGCCAAAGTTACGCCAATGGCGGTCATAGTTGGCGATGATGTCGTCACATACGATCATGCGGTCAAGGGCATCCTTAACGCCTGTCACCCCGAGCTCCCCGCAGTTTGCTACATATCGCTCGTAGTCGGTTAGCCGTTCATCTGCGTTTGCGTGCTGGTTTACATAGAACGCAGGGACATACTCTTCTTCATCAGTTAAGAAGACATCGCATATGCTCAGGGCGGAAGTGCCCGTGCCCTCGAGCGAGTAAGGTACATAATCGCAGGCGTTTAGGATGCGACGGTGGAGCGCGGTCGCCACCAGCTCGTTATAAGGTTCCTGGTTCAGGTGCGCTCCTGCCTTATGCAGAATTCGACGCCCGCCCTCGCACGTCCAGTACTTTTGAAGATTGCCGTCCGACGTGTTATCGGGCTTTGCGGCGGCCGCTTTTCCCTCTGGGGCAAAGGGCGCAATGGACAGCGAGACGTCATCAAAGGCGTTATTGAAGAAGTTAATATCTTTCCACGCGAGACCGGAGCCTTGGGGCCTTATCCAATACTGGTCGGATAAGGAGAGGCCTAGATTTCGCTGTACGAGTTCATCGGGAACATCGACTGCGGCTTCTGCAAGCAGGGAGGCTAGCCCAATGCGTGCGAGCGGGATACCGCGACCGCGCCACCAGATGCGGAAGGAGTCGAGCGATACGGAGCTATTGGGGCCA
>DBFOPE010000012.1:0-4925 GCA_048429085.1 Collinsella sp. | reverse complement strand
AGACCAAATTGCCGAGACGTTGGCACGCCCCGCTGACGTCGTCGCGTTTCCCACGATTTAGTTTGACCAAAGGAGTTTTTAATCCATGATTTCCATGCGTGAGGCGTATGAGAAGATCGGCGCCAATTATGATGACGCGTGCGCTCGGCTGATGGGCGAGGAAATGCTCGCCCGCTTTGCCCTCAAGTTTTTGGATGACGAGAGTATGGACAAGCTGGAGGCCGCCATGGCGGCGGGAGACGCCGAAGGTGCGTTTATGGCAGCGCACACGCTCAAGGGCGTGAGTCAGAACCTGGGATTCGATAATCTGTACGAGCCTGCGGTCGTGGTAACCGAAGCGCTGCGTGGCGCCGATGCCGTTGACGGCGCTCGCGAGGGAATGCATGCGCTGCAGCAGCAATATGCGGCTACGATGTCTGCCCTGCGCGAGGCGGCCGAATAAGAGCTTGCGAGCCTTGGGCTGTGTGCCTGTCGCGTATAGGCAAAAGGGCGCCCCGTCGGACCATGTGGCCGGCGGGGCGCCCTTATCTGTTATGCGGTTCGCGAACTAGCGGGCCTGCCTTACCTTGGCCGCCGCCTCGACAAACGACTTCCACAGGTTAAAGTCGGTCTCGAGCGTCTGCCAGGTGTACTCGGGATGCCATTGCACACCCAGACAGAACGGCTGGCCTTCGACTTCGATGCACTCGGGAACGCCGTCGGTTGCCTTGGCGACCAAGCGCGTGCTCTTACCCAGACGATCGACGCAGCAGTGATGTGCCGAGTTGGTCTGGATCAGCCTGTGCCCGCCAACCGCGCGCTCCAGCAGCGAGCCCGGCACAACCTCGACGGGGTGCACGGGGTCGTTGAGCACGTGGGTGTGGCGCCACTGCGTGCTACCCTCGCGCGCGCCCAGGCTCGGCACGTCCATGCACAGGGTGCCACCGGTGGCGACATTGAGCAACTGCGTGCCGCGGCAGGTGGTAAAGAGCGGCTTCTTGGCGCGAAGTACCTCGTTAACCAGCTTAAACTCAAAACGGTCGCGAATCTCGCAGCACAGCGTGGGGTCGTAAGGACGCTCGTCGCCCCAGCGCTTGGGGTTGACGTCCGGGCCGCCAGGAATGGCGATGCCGTCGGCGATATCGACGTAATGACGGATAACCTCAATGTCCTCGGTGATGGACATCTGCAGCGGCAGGCCGCCGGCGGCAAGAATGGCATCGACAAATACGCTCGCAATCTCCTCGTTGGGGGAGAGCGTCTCGCTCAAATAGGGCTTCGCTTCTTCCCAGCGTGGTGCTACCAGGATAAGCGGGCGGTCAGCAGGATCGACGTCGACGTGCGGAGTGTAGGACGATGAGGTGCGGGTTCCGATCATGGGTGCGGCTTTCGAATCCGGGTGGACATGGCACAGGGGCGGCGCAGGACAAACGCTGGTGATGAATTTGCCCGCGTGACAATTGGGTTAGTGGCCCTTAATGGAGTTGAGGAAGTCCTGGGCGCGCTTGGTCTGGGGGTGGTCGAAGAACTCGTCGGGCGTGCCGGTTTCCACGATCTGGCCGTCGGCCATAAACACGACGCGATCGGCCACGCGGCGGGCGAAGTTCATCTCGTGCGTGATGACAATCATCGTCATGCCCTGCTGGGCCAGACGGACCATGACCTCGAGCACCTCGTTGATCATCTCGGGGTCAAGGGCGCTCGTGGGCTCGTCAAAAAGCATGGCCTTGGGTTGCATGGCAAGCGAGCGGGCGATGGCTACGCGCTGCTGCTGGCCGCCCGAGAGCTGTGCGGGCACCTTATCGGCCTGCTCGGCAACGCCCACGCGGCCCAGCAGGTCCATGGCGCGCTCGCGGGCCTCGTCCTTGGAGACGCCCAGCACATCGACCGGTCCCAGCATGACGTTCTGCAGTACGGTCATATGTGCAAACAGGTTGAACTGCTGAAACACCATGCCCAGCTCGGCACGCATACGGGCAAGGTCCTTGCCTTCCTGCGGCAGGGGCTCGCCCTCTATGAGGATCTCGCCCGAGTCGATGGTTTCCAGGCGGTTGATGGTGCGGCACATGGTCGACTTGCCCGAGCCCGAGGGACCGATCACAACGACGACCTCGCCGCGGTTGACCGAGAGATTGATGTCGTTGAGGACGTGTAGGTCGCCATAGTGCTTATCGACGTGTCTGAGCTCGATCAGCGGCTGATTGCCGGTGGAAGAGGTGCTCTGTGCCATGGTGCTCGGCTCCTTATGACTCGAAATGGTAAAGCGTTAGCGGATGATGGTCGCGCCGGTCTTGTGCGAAACATAGACAGCGGCCTTGTTGATCGCGACGTTGATGAGGATGTAGATGACCGCGATAACCAGGTAGACCGACACGAGGGCGTCGTAGTTGGTAATGAGCACGCGGGCGTTTTGCATGAGGTCGGGGTAGCTCACCACGTAGGCCACGGTGGTGTCTTTGACTACGACCACGAGCTGCGAAATCAAGGACGGAATGATAAACCGAATAGCCTGCGGCAACACGATTTTAAAGGTGATTTTAGCTTTGGAGAGACCGAGTGCCTGGGCGGCTTCGACCTGGCCGCGCGGCACGGCGTTGACACCGGCACGGAAGATCTCGGCGAGTACGCCGGCGGCAGCGAGCGCGACGGGAAGCGTGAGCATCCAAAACGACGGCAGCGCGATCTTGTACTGGGGCAGCACCAAAAAGAAGAAGTAGATGAACAGCAGGCTCGGTACGCCGCGGAAGAAATCGGTGAGCACGCGGCAGACCAGCTGCAGCGGCTTAATGTCGCTGGTACGGCCGAGCATAAGGGCTAAGCCCAGCACCAGCGCGATGGCGCCAGCGGTGAGTGCGACTTTAACGGTGCCCTCAAAGCCGGCAAGCAGGAACTTCCAGGTGGTGAGGTGCGTAAAGAAATACCAATAGTGAACCGAAAGCTGGCCGGTCACATAAAAGCGCTGCAACACGAGGACGACGAGCGCGGCGACGGCAACAAGCGAGATGGCGGTGCCGATGCGAATCTTGGCGCGCATCTTGGGGCCGGGAGCCTCGTAGAGCGCATCGCGCATGGTGAGCGCAGAAGAGGAGTGCTTGCTCATCGGAGGATCCTCACCTTCTTATCGATGTAGTTGCCAATGTGGCTCACCACAAAGGCCGTGCCCAGGTAGCCGAGCGCCGAGATAAAGAACGCGGCGACGCCGCCGAGCGAGCGCGTGTTGATGTAGCTCACCACGCCGGTGAGCTCCTGCGGTTGCAACGGCACCTGACTGCCGAGCGCGGTGGTGAGCATGACGGCGATAAAGAGGTTGGTCATGGGCAACACGCTCGAGCGCAGCGCCTGCGGAATCACGATCTTGGCGAGGATACGGTTAAAGCTCATGCCCAGCGAGCGGGCGGCTTCGACCTGGCCGACGCCGACGGTGTTGATGCCGCTCATAAAGTTCTCGGAGCCAAAGGCCGAGCCCAAAAGAACCGTGGCGACGATAACGCAGGTGCGGTAGGGTAGGACGACCTTGAGCGGCGGCAGCGCATAGACGACGATGATGAGCAGTGCGATGCCGGGGATGTTACGGAAGACCTGGACATACAGGTCGCCAAAGACGCGCAGCGGCTTGAGCGGCGACACGCGCATCACGGTGACGGCGACGGCCAGCACCATGGCGATGGCAAACGACTCAAGCGTCATGCCCCAGGTTGCTAGCAGCGCGTCGATATAGTTCTGGCCATAGAGCGACCAGAGCTCGGAGAGACTCATGCGGACCTCCCGCCGATAAGGAAAGGGGCTCCCGTGTGTACGGAAGCCCCGACAACTCAGTGAGGAAACAGTTTAGCGCAATAAAGCGCATCATGCGTTTCCGTATGGTTTCGTTGCGGCCGTTACCAGGCTCGCTGCCTAGGCGCCGATCTCGGGCAGCTCGGGAACATTGGTGTCGCCCGTACGGTCGCCGATGCAGATCTGCCACAGCTCGGTCCAGGTGCCATCATCCTCGATCTTCTTAAGGAAGTCGTTGACAAAGGCGACGCCGTCGGAATCGAGCGGCAGACCGATGCCATAGGGCTCCTTGCTGCCGAAGGGCTTGCCGGCAATCTTGTACTTACCGGGCTCGCGGACCAAGGCGCTCTGCTGCATGTTGTTATCGATGACGTAGGCATCGACGCGGCCCTGCTGGAGTGCCTGGCGGGCCTCCTCGTCGGTCTTGAACTCCTGTTGGCTGGCCTTGGGGGCGAACTCCTCCAGGATGGCGGGGCCGTTGGAGCCGGACTGGACGGCGACGTTCTTGTCGGCCAGGTCGTCGACGCTCTTGATGTCGTCGTTATCGGCGAGCACCAGGATGGCCTGCTGGGTGTAGTAGTAGGGACCGGCAAAGGAGACGAGTTTCTTGCGCTCGTCAGTGATGGTGTAGGTGGCAAAGACAGCGTCGACCTGGCCGTTCTGCAGGACAGACTCGCGCGTGTCCGAGGTCACCTGGGTGATCTCGACCTTGTTCTCGCCCAGAATGTAGTTGGACAGGAGCTGTGCGATACCGGCGTCGAAGCCGCGGGTCTGACCGTCTTTCTCGTTGAGGAGGGAGAAGAGCGTGGAGGTCTGAACGCCACCGATCTTAAAGACGCCGGCGTCCTTAACGGCCGTGGCCCAGGTGCTGGCGGCGATGGCGTCGTCATCGGCCTTGGGGCCGTTGTCGACGAGCTTGTCGAATGCCTTGGCGTCGAGCGTGGCGGAAACTTCGGTATCCTTGGAGCTCTTGGAGGAGCCGGCGGCGGAACCCTTGTCGGCCTCGGCGCTGGTGTCGGAGCAGCCGGCAAGACCAAGGCCGGCGACGGTTGCGAAGGTGGCGGCAACGAAGCCGCGGCGGTCGAGAACGACCTGCTGGGAGAGGTTCTTGCTCATGGTAGAACACCTTTCTCAATAAAATCCCTAGCGGTTGAGTAGAGTTATACCCTATC
>DBFOPE010000011.1:0-9577 GCA_048429085.1 Collinsella sp. | reverse complement strand
CAAGCAGGGCGACAAGCCCCAGGAGACCAAGGGCAAGCAGCGCAAGCAGAAGAAGAACAAGAAGAAGCGCTAGGCCGGACGCAAGGTCCAGACCCCAGACGGAGCTTAAATTGAATGTCGCCCACCTGCGCGTGCTACACTAGCAGCATCTATGCCACCGCGAACGGCTCGGCTCCGCGCCCGCCGCTCGCAAACGAACTTTAAACGCACGAGGGTTGGCCATGCCGCTTTTCTCGCAACATACCGCCCGGTTCTCGCCGGACGTTCCTTTGGAGGGCACCAGCTCTCGCGAGCTGCTCAAGCGGTACCAGCCGCTCGAGACACTTGCGACCGGCGGTTTTGGCTCCATCGAGATCTGCCGCGACACGCACCTGCGACGCCGCGTCGCCATTAAACGCATCCCCCTTATCAACGGTGCCGGCATGCCCGCCAGCGACATCATGGATGTCCTGCGCGAGGCGCACACTGCCGCCATGCTTCAACATCCCAACATCGTGCAGGTCATCGACTTTACGCACGACACAGCCTATGCCTACCTGGTTATGGAATATGTCGATGGCATGTCGCTGGCCGAGTTTTTGCACCGCGTGGACGGCCACTCACTTACCTTTGACGAGGCCGCGGCCATTGCCGATGCCCTGGGCCAGGCGCTCACCTTCGCCCATAGTAATGGCGTACTCCATCTGGACATTAAGCCCGCCAACGTGCTCATCGACCACTCGGGCAATGTAAAGCTCACCGACTTTGGCATGGCGCGACTGTCGTCCGCCGGTGGCTTTGGCGGGTCACGCGGCGGCACCATCGGCTACATGCCGCCCGAGCAGCTCGATATCGAGACCGGCACGGTCGACGAACGCGCTGATGTCTTTGCCCTTGCCTGTGTGATCTACGAGGGCCTGTGCGGCAGCGCTCCCTTTATGGCGGCCACGCCCGCCGACTCGCTCGACCGCATCATCGGCGGCGCCACCTATCCCAGCGAGCTGATACCACACTTTCCCCCGGGAGCCGAGGCCGCGCTCATGAGCGCGCTCTCCCCCATGCCGCAGGACCGCCCCAACAGCATCGAGGCATTTTGCGACCAGCTCCTTGCCGGTCTGGGCAGCGTGCGCGAGGGCCGTCGCAGCCTGGAGCAAATGGTTGGCGAGCTTTCGGATGACGAGCAGGAGCTCGACGGTATCGAGCCGTCGCACTACGAGGACGACGCCATCGAGGTCGACCCCGCACTCGGCTGGGCGGGCACGCGCTGGAGCCATGCGCGCGACTACACCATGCGCATTATCTCGGCGCTAACGTGCGGCACCTTTAGCTTTTTGCTGATGCAAACGGCCGGGGTCGCGGCGCTTCCCGGCCTGGTCATTGCGGCTATCGCAATCGGAGCGGCGGCTGGCCTGGCCCCCCAGATTGGCTCGGCCATCTCGGCTGTGGGCTTTTTGGTGCTCATGGCCAACGCCACCATGCAGGCGCAGGGCATCCTGTCGATGTTGCCCGTCGCGGTGATCTTTGCCGCCGCCATGTCCGGTTGGTGGATCGCCTGGGGTCGCACCGAGGCTGCCGCGAGCGCCGCACTCACCTGTGCACTCGCGCTTGGCTGTCTGACCGGCAATACCTTCCTGGCAGCTGGGGTCGCCGGCGGCGTCGCGTCATTTTGGCTCGGCCCGGCAAGCGCCGCCGCGGCAACGGGCATGGGCGCGCTTTTTGCCCGTCTGGCCACGGTCGCGCTTTCAGCCGGAGGCGTGCTGGGGCTCGGTAACGTTGCCGCAGCGCTGGGAGACCCGCTCCTTTGGGCTGCCTTTGGGCTGGCCGCGGCAACTGCCGCGGCGTCATCTGCGCTGCTCAATGCCCATGCCAAGCGCGCCGATCAGGGCTCAAACCTTGCCGCAATCGTCGCCATCGCTGTCACCGGCATCGGCTGCGCAGCGGCGTCCTGTCTTGCACACCATATGGAAATTGCCAGCCTTGCAGCCGCGGTCATCGCCAAGGCGGCGGT
Organism: Collinsella sp.; assembly: GCA_048429085.1. Taxonomy (GTDB): domain Bacteria; phylum Actinomycetota; class Coriobacteriia; order Coriobacteriales; family Coriobacteriaceae; genus Collinsella. The sequence continues at coordinate 7,590 of DBFOPE010000011.1, read as the reverse complement.
TGCGGGAACCCTATCCTCTATAATCGTTGGGATATGCCTATATTTGCTCGGATACCAAAGAACCTATACGGAGAGTGATCTTTCGTGAACTTCCTGAACATCTTCGAGGACCACGTGGCCGGCATCTTCGGTGCCACCCGTGCCCCGTTCTCCTTTAAGAAGCTTGCCAAGCAGGCCGCTCGCGACATGGAGGATCAGACTCTGGTGATCAACGGCGTCAACACGGCGCCGGCACTCTATACCATCCTTATCGCCGCCGACGACGATCCCATGCTCGCCCCGTTCTACCCCGAGCTTTCGCGCGAGGTCCGCGAGTTCGTGAAGGCGCAGGCCGAAAAGCGCCGCTATGTCTTTGTCGGCGAGCCCCTCGTGCGCTTTATGATCGATCCGCAGCTGCGCGCCGGCAAGTTCTCGGTCTTTGCCGAGAACGTCGATGCCCCCACGCTCGGCCGCCTGTACGAAGAAGAGCGCGCCTATCAGAACGGCCTGGGCCAGAACAACTCCGCGGCAAGCCGTGCCGCCAGCGCCCCGCGCGCCGGCCAGCAGCAGTTTGCTGCCCCGCAGCAGCAGCGCCCCGCCGCCATGCCCCAGCAGCAGCCGACGCCTCGCGCCGCCGCTCCCGACCCGCTTGCCGTGGCAGACCCCTTCGCGCCTAACGTCCCCGACCCCGCCGCCGCACCCATCCCGGTGCCTCAGACCGTCTCGCGCGACGCGCTTGCCGGCATGGGCGGAGCCGCCGCGACCGGTGCCGCCGTGGGCCTAGGCGCCGCAGCCGGCATCGCCTCCAACATGGCGAGCACTCGCGCCCCGCAGCGCCCGCTCGCCCAGCTCGTCGACGTCGTGAGCGGCGAGAGCCATAGCATCACCTCCGCACAGGTGACCATCGGTCGCGAGCGCTCAGTTTCCGACATTGCCCTGCGCGACCCCAACGTGTCGCGCCGCCACGCCCAGCTCACCTTTACGGGCTCGGATTGGTCGATCGAGGACCTCAATTCCACCAACGGCACGCTCGTCAACAACCGCCGCATTACGCGCTGCCCGCTGCGCAACGGCGATCTGCTGACGTTTGGCCTGAGTACCTTTGAATTTAGGGGATAGTCGCTTATGAACATCGATATCGTCCTTTTTGCAGGCCGCATCGTCCTGGTCGCCCTGCTCTATATCTTCCTGTTCGCCGTCATGAAGACCGGCGTGGGACTTGTGCGCGGGCAGCGCCGCGACTCGGCTATCTGGACGATTGATGTGGACAAGGGTCCGCGCGGTATCCGCGGCATCCACGTAGACATGCTCGGCCCCGTCATCGTCGGTCGCTCGCCATCTTCGGACATCTGCATCAACGAACCGTTCGTCTCGGCCTCGCATGCGCGCTTTTCGCTGCAGGGCCCGGCGCTCATCATCGAGGACCTCAACTCGCTTAACGGCACGCTCGTCAACGGCCGCCAGCTCGTGGAGCCCGCGACGCTGCGTGAGGGCGACGAAGTCCAGATTGGCGACGTGGTCATGAAGGTGAACCGTCGATGATCGACGAGGAGAACAAGTCCGCAACTATGACCGAGGCACCGGCCGCCGCCACAGCTGCGCCGGCCCACGCCGCTCCGGCGGGCTCCGCACCCGTGGAGCCCGAGGACACCGTGTTCTCCCTGCCTCTTTCGCATGTAACGCATGATATTTCGGATCTAGCCGATAACGAGGACGAAGAGGATGCCGTAGCGGCGCCCATCGGCGCACATGCTGCGGAACAGCCCACAGCGCCCGAAGCAACCCCGGTGCCGGCTCACTTTGCAGAGCCCGTCGCCGCGGCAATCAACGAGAGCGCTGCGGTGTTTGCGGCACCCGAGCCCGCCGCGCCGGCGTTTCCCATAGCCCCGGCATCCGAGGTTGCGCCCGCGTCTACGCCGGCGCCCGAGCCTATAGACGTCAGCCCGCAAGACGACGAGTCGACCGCCCGCGTTTCCGAGGAGCCCGACTCCCCGGACACCGGTGATTCCGAATCAAACGCCGAGACCGACACCGTCTCTCCCGGTGACACCGCCGAGATCGACGTTGCCGCCGTTGAGGCCAAGCTCAAAGACCCCGGCTCGACCATGAGCTTTGAGCCCCTGACCGAGGAGCGCATCGAGACCGACTCGACCTATGATGCCGGTACCACCACGCAACTCATGTGGGGCGCCCGCTCCGACGTTGGCTGTGTGCGCCCGCACAATGAGGATTCCTACCTGGTGCAGTCGCCGCTCTTTTGCGTATGCGACGGCATGGGTGGTCACGCCGCCGGCGAGGTGGCCTCTTCTATCGCTGTCGAGACTATAGCCAAGACGGCCCCACAGTCCGCCGACGCAGCACGCCTGGCCGCAGCCGTCGAGGCAGCCAACGCCGCCGTAATCGAGGCGGCCCTGAACGGCCTGGGCAAGCCCGGCATGGGCTGCACAGCCACCTGCGCCTATATCGAAAACGACACGCTCGCCATCGCCCACGTGGGCGACTCGCGCGCCTACCTGCTCCACGAGGGCACGCTCATCCGCGTGACCCGTGACCACTCCTACGTGGAGGAGCTCGTGGACGCCGGCGAGATCACGGCAGACGAGGCTCGCGTCCACCCCAACCGTTCGGTCATCACCCGTGCGCTGGGCTCGGACCCCGCCATGTATGCCGACCACTTCACCCTGCATATCGAGGAAGGCGACCGCCTGATCCTGTGCTCCGACGGCCTTTCGAGCATGATTCCCGATAGCGATATCGAGAACATCGCCACGCAGTCCTCAACCGCGCAAATCTGCGTCGACAACCTAGTGGACGCGGCGCTTGCCGCCGGCGGCCACGACAACGTGACCGTAGTAGTCGTTGACCTGGTTGACGATGGCGTTATGCGCGAGGCGCAACGCGTGCGTCGCCGCAACGTTACTATCGCTGCCATCCTGGCCCTCGTCTTTGTGCTGGCAGCTGGCATCTGGGCTTACACGGGTGTCACCGGCTCGTACTACCTGGGTACCCACCAGGGCAATGTCGCCGTCTGGCGCGGCCTGCCCGGCAAGCCGCTCGGACTCAAGCTCCACTGGCTCGAAAGCGAAACCAGCATCAAGCTGTCCGACCTGCCCGAAGACACGCAAAACCGCCTCAAGGCGGGCATTCCGCAAACAAGTGTCGACGATGCGCAGGACACGATATCCAAGTACCGCCACCAGATCGACGAGGAGCAGACCCGCCAGGTGATCGACGCGCAAACGATTCGCGACAACACCAATCAGGGATCGACCTCCGAATCAGATTCCGAGAAAACCGCCGAACAGTCCGCCGAGGCCGAAGCCTCCGATAAGAATTAGAAAGGGAGTGCCGCTTATGAGTCGCCGCAACACCGAGCTGCTCTTGCTCATCGCCTCGGCGTTCCCCGTCATCCTGCTGTATGCGATGTACGTCCTCACCGCGGGCGCTGCCATCTCCTTTGAGACGCTCGCCGTGCCGATCGGCCTCTTTGCCGCCTTCGCCGCGGCACATATCGCCGTGCGCATCTTGGCGCCCGGCGCCGACCCCGCCATCCTACCCATCGTATTTATACTTTCGGGCATCGGCATCACGTTCGTGACGCGTCTCGCCCCCGCTCTCGCCATCTCACAGCTCATCATCCTGTTTGTCTCGGTGGCCCTGATGGTGGGAACGCTTGCACTGGTCAAAAACCTCGACGTGGTCATGCGCTACAAGTACACCTTTGGCATTATCGGCATCATCCTGCTGATGCTGCCCATCTTTATCGGCACCACGATCTCGGGCTCCAAGCTGTGGATTCGCATCGCGGGCTTTACCATCCAGCCTGGCGAGTTCGCCAAGGTCTTTATCGTGCTGTTCCTGGCCGGCTACTTGGCCGAGAACCGCGAGCTGCTCTCCATCTCCAACCGCAAGATCCTGGGCTTTAAGATCCCTCGTCTGCGACTGCTGCTGCCGCTGTTTGCCGTGTGGGGTGTGTGCCTGCTCGTCGTCGTCTTCGAACGCGACCTGGGTTCGGCCGTGCTGTTCTACACCATCTTCTTGCTGATGCTCTACGTTGCCACGGGGCGCTTTTCGTATGTCGTTATCGGCCTTGCGCTCTTAGCCGTTGGAGCCGTGGGCGCCTACAAGTTCCTGTCGCACGTTCAGGTGCGCTTCCAGGTTTGGGTCGATCCGTTTAAGGACGCCCAAGGCCAGGGCTACCAGATCGTCCAGTCGCTCTTCTCGCTTGCCGATGGCGGCCTGGTCGGTGTTGGCATCGGCAACGGCATGGCCAACAACATCCCTGTCGTCGAGTCCGACTTTATCTTCTCGGCCATCGGCGAGGAGATGGGTCTTTTGGGCGGCGGCGCCGTGCTCATCCTGTTTATGCTCTTTGCCGTTCGCGGCCTGACCACAGCTGCCCGCGCAAAGTCCGACCTTGCCGCCTTTAGCGCCACCGGTCTTACGGCAGCCATCAGCTTCCAGGCCTTCTTGATCGTGGGCGGCGTAACCCGCCTGATCCCGCTGACCGGCGTCACCCTGCCCTTTATGAGCCAGGGCGGCTCCTCGCTGCTGGCAAGCTTTATCATCGTCGCGCTCCTGCTACGTGCCGGTGACGAGGCGACCGGACGCGAGGCGGAGCTTACCGGCACCGGCACCATGGCCGCCATCACCGATGATCAGGTCGCATCTGCCGCCGCCCCGACGGGCACGCGCTTTGCCACCTCGTCTTCCTACGGCAGCGGCAGCCATTCCGTCGGCTCGCGCATGCGACGTCGCCTGCTCGACACGCCTGAATCCGGTGTGCTCGGCCGCGTTGCGCTCGCCAACCGTCTAACCCGCGCGGTGCTCGCCTTTACGGCGCTGTTCGCCATCCTTATCGGCAACCTCACCTATGTCCAGGTCATTAAGGCCAAGGACTATCAGGACATGCCGACCAACAACCACACCATCGCCCGCTCCAAGTACATCCAGCGCGGCTCCATCATCACGTCCGACGGCGTGACGCTGGCCGAGTCGCTGCAGCAGGAGGACGGCACCTACGTACGCTCCTACCCCAACGGTAACCTGGCAGCGCACGTGGTTGGCTACGTGAGCCAGCAGTATGGCACCACCGCCATCGAGAGCGTCATGAACGACACGCTCACCGGTTCTAAGGACTACTCCAGCTGGAACAATGCCATCGCGTCGCTCGCGGGCCAGACCCAGCCGGGCAACACCGCCAAGCTCACCATCGACTCGCGTATCCAGACGGCGGCCGAGCAGGCACTCAAGGGCTTTAAGGGCGCTGTAGTGGTCATCGACCCGCGTACCGGCGCGGTGCTCGCATGTGCCAGCTCGCCCACCTACGACAACACCAACATCGATGCCCTGCTGCAGACGGGCGGCGGCGAGGACGGCTCCATGTACAATCGCGCCATGGACGCGCTGTACACGCCGGGCTCAACGTTTAAGGTCGTTACGCTTTCCGCGGCACTCGAGACCGGTACCGCCAGCCTGACCAGCACCTACCAGGCGCCCGGCTCCATGGACATCGGCAACGCACCGGTCACCAACTATGCCAACGAGAGCTACGGCACCATCAGCCTGCAGCAGGCCTTTGCCGTGTCCTCCAACGTCGTCTTCGGCCAGGTGGCAAACGAAGTTGGCGCAAACACGCTCGTACAGTTTGCCAACGCCTTTGGCTACGGCCAAAAGCTCGGCCAGGACCTGACCTCCGCGGCCTCCATCATGGCCGACCCGTCGCTCATGACCGAGTGGGAGACCGCCTGGGCCGGCGCCGGCCAGCCTGTCGGCATGGACCACACGCCCGGCCCGCAGACCACCGTCATGCAAAACGCCGTGATTGCCGCCGCCATCGCTAACAGCGGCGTGGTCATGGACCCGTACTTTGTAGCCCAGGTACTCGCCCCGGACGGAACCGTGGTCAAGACCACGCAGTCCCGCTCGCTGGGGCAGGCCGTCAGCTCCGCCACGGCCGACCAGGTCAAGCAGGCCATGCTTGCCGTCGTCCAGTCCGGTACCGGCACCGATGCCCAGATCCCCGGCGTCAAGGTCGCCGGCAAGACCGGCTCGGCCGAGACCGGCGGCACCAACGTCAACTCGATGTTCGTTGGCTTTGCACCTTACGATTCACCCACGGTCGCCATCTCGGTGGCCTTGGAGGATTACGACAAGCATGACGTCAAGGCCGCCAAGATCGCCGGTATCGTCCTGACCGCGGCGCTTGCCGCACAGGGAGCGTGATGCCCATGATCGAATCGGACACCCGAGGCGCGCCGCGGCCGAAGAGTTAGCGGCAACGCGCCACACGGCCCCAGCGGCCACATCGTAGGTACTACACACATCGTTGAGCGAATAGTTATGTTAGGAGCAGGAATGGAACAGAGGGTCCTCGGGGGAAGATACCTCCTCAAGGATAAGGTGGGAACGGGCGGCATGGCGACCGTCTACCGTGCACAGGACCAGGTCCTCGACCGCACGGTAGCCGTCAAGATCATGCTGCCACAGTATGCCGGCGACGCAACCTTCGCCGCACGCTTTAAGCAGGAGGCCCAGGCAGCAGCCGGTCTCTCCTCCCCCTATATCGTGGGCGTCTACGATTGGGGCAAGGACGGCGACACCTATTACATCGTCATGGAGTACCTGCGCGGCACCGACCTTAAGAGCGGCATCAAGAGCCACGGCGCCCTCGACCCCAAGAAGGTCGCCCAGATCGGCTCGCAGATCAGCTCTGCGCTTTCGGTCGCCCACAAGCACGAGATCATCCACCGCGACATTAAGCCGCAGAACATCATGGTGCTGCCCGACGGCAACATCAAGGTGATGGACTTTGGCATCGCGCGTGCCAAGAACAGCCACCTCACGCAAGACAACAACGTGCTGGGAACCGCCCACTACGTCAGCCCCGAGCAGACCCGCGGTCAGGACCTCGGCCCCACCTCGGATATCTACTCGCTGGGCGTCGTGATGTACGAGTGCGCCACCGGCCGCGTTCCCTTTGACGGTGACGACGCCATCTCGGTCGCACTCAAGCAGGTCAACGAGCTGCCTATTCCGCCGAGCCAGATCAACTCCGGTGTCGACGCCGACCTTGAGCGCATCATCCTCAAGTGCATGGAGAAAGACCCGGCAAACCGCTTCCAGACCGCCGACGAGCTGCGTCAGGTGCTCAACAGCTACCTGTCGGGCCGTGCCGTCAACGTCTCGGAGCCCACGCGCATCATCGGTGCCCCCGGTGAGCTGGGCGCCACCAAGACTCGCGAGCTTTCCGATCAGACGCGCGCCATGGTGCGTCCCGTTTCGGGCGTGAGCGGCCAGAATACCACCCGTAGCTCGGTTTCGGGCTCTACCGGCTCCTACGAGGTCGAAAAGCCCAAATCCAACAAGAACAAGATCATCGCCGCCGTGGTGGCAGCCGTTGCCGTCATCGGCATCGTGGTGGCCTTTGCCACAGGACTCTTTGGCGGCGAGCAGGTCACCGTGCCCGATGTGCTGGGCAAGGACCAGCAGACTGCCGTCGAGCTGATCAAGGAAGCCGGCCTCGAGGTCGGCACCATCGACCAAAGCTACAACGACGATGTCGACGAGGGCAAGGTCGCCGAGCAGACGCCCAACGGCAACACCAAGAAG
>DBFOPE010000010.1:0-2965 GCA_048429085.1 Collinsella sp. | reverse complement strand
CTTGCAGACCGGCGGCTCCGCGTTGGGAGCGATCTCGACCAGGTCGAGACCCTGATCGTCGGCGACGCGCTGGGCATCGCGGATGGCGAACAGGCCGAGCTGAGAGCCATCGACGCCAATCAAACGGCACGAAGATGCAGTGATCTCGTCGTTGATGCGGGTGTCATCAGACTTAGCTATTTTCCCTACCTCCATTCATAAAAAAATAACCCGGCGCTTCTTTGCAACCAGGTCGTACACATAGACATCCTCGGTGTGAGGAAGGGAATCTAGGTTGTATGACCAGTCAGCTGCTCATTGGCGCCAAAAGGTGGGAACCCTCGGGTTCCTCTTTAGGGCATTGCGGGAACAACGCCTTGTGGATAATAACACGCGCAGCGCGTTATCACATTACGTACACGAAAAAGGGGGGAGGCCTTGACCCCCTTGAACGCTCACTTGCATGTATGGTGCCCGAGGCGAGACTCGAAGGGCCTTCGCTTCGCGAAGCCCCGGGCTTCAGGCGCATGGCGCCCTCGCCACGCTCCGCTACAAACAGGCCACAGGCCTGTTTGCTTAACGCTCCGCGCGCTCACGCGAGTTCGGCACGAAAAAGGGGCCTTGACCACCTTGAACGCTCACTTGCATGTATGGTGCCCGAGGCGAGACTCGAACTCGCACGTTGTTGCCAACGGTGGATTTTGAGTCCACTGCGTCTGCCAATTCCGCCACTCGGGCACGTAATGCGTGAGTTAGTTTATCACAGCTTTCTGTTGATTAGTCCGAAAATGGAACTTCGAGCATTTCGATGAGTTCGACCGAACGAAGCATCTCGCGCTGGCGGCACCCGCGTCCGTTAACCGAGGCTTCGCCCATCTGGTTGTCATAGGGATCCTCGCGCATGCCATCGAAAGCAGGCACAAACTCAGCCTGGAATCGATTGTTAGCCACCATACGCCACGGGTCGAGATTGCCAAAGTAGTGACGACGACGCCACTCCTCCCCCATTCTGCGCGCTGAGGAACCAAACGAAACATCGGCGTTAAGCCAACCGGTCTGGGGTGTGAAGAACTCGGCCCAGTCGTGCGGTCCCACCGAATCGGGAGCAACATACAGGCCGCTCTGCCAACGAGCAGGCACGCCCGCGATACGGCACATGGTGATAAACGTGAGCGCCATAACGCCGCAATCGCCGCGGAGCGAGTGTGCACAGTCATCGGCGATGGAGCCCAAAAGCAGATATGGTGGCTGATAGCGATAGTCGATATGTTGCGTCAGATAATCATAGATGGCGCGAGCGCGATCGAGCGAATCCTCGAGCCCGTCAATAACACGCTCCGTCACCTGTCGCAGATACGGCGTAAACGCAATGTGCGGACGGTCCTCGGAGGTGTCCTCGGGCAGGGGCGCGTCCATACAGGGATGCGATGGGAGCGCGCCACCATAGATATCGCAATAGGCGGCATCGATGTGATAACGATAGGTCACCGAAAATGAATGTTCAGTCGAAGATGTCCAGGAGACAGTACGAGCCGAAACGTTCTCAGAGGCAACAGTGCCCTCCGACGTCATATCGAGAACCTCGACATGAGACTGTTGGCGACAGGCGGCGGCAACGGACAGCCACGCGCGAACAGTCTCTCCCTCCAGAGCCCCAGGGACAGACACGGACGCCTTAAGCGTGATGAGGCGACTCAACCCGTTTTGCGACTCCATCTCCTTGAGCATCTGGTTGCGAAGCGCAATTCCGTCCGTAGAATCGGGACGCAGACCCGGAACCTCCCTGGGGTACACGCGAAGCGAATCGAGGAAGTTATCGAGAACAAACAGCTCGCCATCGATAAAGCGCCAGTCAATTCGCTTACGATTAATCAGGTCATCAAACTGCTCTTCGGTAAACTCAGGCCACTCCTCGCGAATCATCGCAATAGCCAGATCACGCGACACCGAAAAATGAAGCGGCGTCTCGAGCATGCGATACCGCTCGGCACGAACGCAGGCTGCCAGGGAAGGCTCAGGATTCTGCTCCAAAAGGCGATCGCAGGCAGCAACAGCCCGCGTCAAATAGCCGGCATCCTTGAGACGAAGAATCTCGGGCGGCAGTTCAATATCGAGATGACGAAAGTCATCGCAGCAAACATCAACAGAGCAACCAACAGGACCCTCGTCAATAACCTTCCCATCCGAAGGCAGCACATTAATAACAGCCATACCAAACTCCAAGTCATTAGAACTCTTGAAGCCCATTGTAACGAGATAAAAAAGAAAGCCCCAATAAAGGAACCCTCAACACCGATAAACGGTACCTATAAAAAAGAATTCAGCCTCGTAACTCTGCGGCGGTAAACGAAGGAAGCCCCGTCCCCCGGAGCTGTTTCCTTGGCGCGACTTCTGGCAAGGCCAGGTGAGCGCAAAGGAAACAGTGTAGGGGGACGGGGCTTCCGGCGGGAAGTTTAGCGACGCTTACGCCTTGTTGACGGAGCCAAACTCCTCCATGAGCTCCTTGGTGCGGGCAACGATGTTGTCGCGGCCAGGCTTGAGGAGCTTGCGGGGGTCAAAGCCCTTGCCCTGCTGATCCTTGCCAGCCTCGATGTACTCGCGGACGCCCTTGGCGAAGACGAGCTGCAGGTCGGTGTTGACGTTGATCTTGGAGATACCCAGGGAGATGGCCTTCTTGATCTGATCCTCGGGGATGCCGGTGCCACCGTGCAGGACGAGGGGCAGGTCGCCGGTCTGGGCCTTGATCTCGCCCAGACGCTCGAAAGACAGACCAGCCCAGTCGGCAGGGTACACGCCGTGGATGTTGCCGATGCCGCAGGCGAGGAAGTCGACGCCCAAGTCAGCGATCTGCTTGCACTCAGCAGGATCAGCGAGCTCGCCGCTGGAGGTCACGCCGTCCTCGGTGCCGCCGATGCCGCCGACCTCGGCCTCGATGGACATGCCCTTGGAGTGGGCAAGCTCAACGAGCTCCTTGGTGCGGTCGAGG
>DBFOPE010000009.1:0-8747 GCA_048429085.1 Collinsella sp. | reverse complement strand
CGACGATCCCGCCGACCTTAAGCCCCGCGCCCCGGTCGTCACCGTCATGGGTCACGTCGACCACGGCAAGACGAGCCTGCTCGACGCCATTCGTCACACCGGCGTCGCTGCCGGCGAGGCGGGCGGCATTACCCAGGCCATTGGCGCTTCGCAGGTCATGATCAACGACCGTAAGATCACCTTCATCGATACCCCTGGTCACGCGACCTTTACGGCCATGCGTGTCCGCGGCGCCAAGGTGACTGACATCGTCATCCTGATTGTCGCCGCCGACGACGGCGTCATGCCTCAGACCATCGAGTCGATCAACCACGCCAAGGCCGCCGGCGTACCCATCGTCGTCGCCGTCAACAAGATCGATAAGCCGGGCGCCAACCCCGACCGCGTGCGCCAGGAGCTGACCGAGTACGGCATCATCCCCGAGGAGTGGGGCGGACAGAACATGTTCGTCAACATCTCGGCCAAGCAGAAGATCGGTATCGACGACCTGCTCGAGACCGTGCTGCTCCAGGCCGACGTGCTTGAGCTCAAGGCCAACCCGGACACCTTTGCCTCCGGTAACGTCCTCGAGGCTAAGCTCGACAAGGGCCGCGGTTCGGTCGCTACCGTGCTGGTGACCCGCGGTACCCTGCACGTGGGCGATACGCTGGTCGCCGGCCTTACCTACGGCCGCGTCCGCGCCATGCTCGATCCCAAGGGCAACGCCGTCACCGAGGCCGGCCCCTCCGACGCCGTCGAGATCTTGGGCCTGCAGTCCGTGCCCAACGCCGGTGACGAGTTCCGCGTGTTCGAGGACGAGCGCGAGGCTCGCGCCCTGGCCGATGAGCGCTCGCTCAAGGCCCGTATCGAGGAGCAGAGCCGCGTGAAGCACGTCACGCTCGAGAACCTCTTCGAGACCATCGCCGACGCCGAAGTCAAGGAGCTCAACCTGATCATCAAGGCCGACGTCCAGGGTTCCATCGAGGCCCTTCAGGACTCGCTCGACAAGATGGATCAGTCCGAGGTCCGCATCAACACGATCCACTCCGCCGTCGGTGCCATCAACGAGACCGACGTCGTCCTGGCCGACGCCTCCAACGCCATCATCATCGGCTTTGGCGTGCGTCCCGACGGCAAGGCCCGCTCCGCTGCCGAGCGCGAGGGCGTCGAGATCCGTTGCTACGACGTCATCTACAAGTGCCTCGAGGAGCTCGACGCTGCCCGCATCGGCATGCTCAAGCCCACCGAGGTCGAGGTTTCCACGGGTACCGCGACCGTCCTGGACACCTTCAAGGTACCCAAAGTCGGTATCGCCGCCGGTGTCCGCGTCGAGGAGGGCGAGATCGCCGCGACCGATTCCGTGCGCCTGGTGCGTGACGGCATTGTGGTCTTCAACGGCAAGATCGCCTCGATGCGCCACTACAAGGACGAGGCCAAGAGCCTCAAGAGCGGTTCCGAGGGCGGCATTGGCCTGGAGAACTTCCAGGACATCAAGCCCGGCGACCAGATCGAGGGTTACCGTATCGACCAGGTTGCCCGTACCGAGTAGGGGGTAGCGCTATGAAGCAAACGCAGGCAACCCGCCGTCTGGGCGAGCAGCTTCGCGAGAAGCTTGGTTATATCCTGCTCTTTGAGGTTTCCGATCCGCGTCTCGACCTGGTCACCCTGACCGCGGTCGAGGTCGCGGTGGACCGTTCGTTCGCACGCGTGTACGTGTCGTGCGATGCGAGCCGCTACGATGAGGTCATGGAGGCGCTTGCCAGCGCCAAGGGCCGTATTCGCAGCCTGTTGGCTCGCTCGCTCGATTGGCGCGTCACGCCCGAGCTCGATTTTCGCATCGATCGCTCGACCGATGAGGCCGAGCGCATCACGCGTGCGCTGGAAAACGTTCCCGCCACGCTTGCGATCGAAAAGGACGAGGACGGCTACCCCATAGCGGATGCCGCCCAGGAGGCAGCTTTAGATGACTAATTCCGCCGACCTCGCCTCGTGCGAGTCTGCAGATATTAAACGACGCATCCTCGAGCTCATCGAGGGTGCGTCCTCCATTGCGATCTCGGGTCACACCTCTCCCGACGGCGATGCCCTGGGCTCCGTGTTGGGCCTGGGCCTCTCGCTTATGAAGGTGTTCCCCGACAAGGACATCGCCCTGTTGCTGGCAGACGACGATCCCGTTCCGCGCATCTACCGTTTTATGGAGGGCGCCGATCTGCTGGTGCCGGCATCTGCCTACACCGGCAACCCGGACCTGTTCATCTCGGTGGACGTGCCGGTCGTCGAGCGCCTCAATAATTCCGCCGAGGTGCTTCGCCGTTCGGCCCACGTGGCGTGCTTTGACCATCATCCGGCGCGCGAGGAGTTTGCCGAGGTCAGCCTTAGGTGCGTCAATGCCGCTGCTTGTGCCATGATTATCGACCGTTTTTTGGCCGATTGTGGCATTACCGCAAGCGATAGCATCGCGACCTGCCTGCTGTGCGGCCTGGTCACCGATACCGGTCGTTTTCAGTATCAGAACGCCGACGCCGCCGCGTTTCATGCTGCCTCGCGTCTGGTGGCGCACGGTGCCGATCCAGCGCGCGTCGCGCTCGAGGTCTACCAGAGCATGCGTGTCGAGTTCTTGCACCTCAAGTCCATTGTCATGGGTCGTATCAAGACGGTCGCGCACGGGCGCGTGGCATATAGCTACGCGTACGAATGTGACCTTAAGGAATGCGGCGTCACCTCTGATGAGTGCGACGGCCTGGTCGATGTGGTGCGCGCGGTGATGGGCGTCGAGGTCTGCCTGTTCCTTAAGGGCATCGAGGGCGATACCAAGGTGCGCGGCAACCTGCGCTCCAAGGGCGATCTTGATGTTTCCGAGATTGCGGCCAACTTTGGCGGAGGTGGGCACCACGCTGCCGCCGGCTTCACCAACGCCGGAACGATTTCCGAGACGCTCACCGTGGCACTTCCCATGCTGGCCGAGCTGGTAGGGGAGGATCCCGCTTCGGTGACCGTCGAGCTCTAACTTTTTGGATGGTACATGGCTCGTCGTACACCCTCTCAACTTAATATGCTGCTCGCCGTCGATAAGCCGGTGGGCTGTACATCCCACGACGTGGTTTCGCAATGCCGACGCGCCCTCCATGAGCGGCGCGTCGGCCATGCCGGAACGCTCGACCCCATGGCGTCGGGTGTCATGGTGGTGGGCGTGGGCCAGGCAACGCGCCTGCTGGGCATGCTCACGCTCGATACCAAAAGCTACGTCGCCGACATCTCGTTTGGCGTCGAGACCAATACCGATGATGCGGAGGGCGAGGCCGTCCGCACGGTGCCCGTTGCTGCCGACCTGCGTGATCCGGCCTATGCCCGCGAGCGCCTGTGCGCCATGCTGGGCCCGCAGATGCAGGTGCCGCCGGCGTTTTCGGCCATTTCGGTCAACGGCGTGCGCGCCTATAAGGCTGCGCGCGAGGGCAATGCCGTGTCACTGCCCCCGCGTCCGGTCGAGGTGTACTCCGCTGACCTGATTGCCGTGAGCGGCGAGGGCGACGTTTGCGTTTGGACCGTGGCGTTTTCGGTGAGTAAGGGCACCTATATCCGTGCGCTCGCTCGCGACCTGGGTCGTGCCTGCGACAACGCGGCGCATATTTCTGCATTGCGCCGTACGGCCTCCGGTGTTGTTTCCATCGGTGCCTGCCATGCGGTCGAGGAACTTTCTGCTGAGTCCGCTGCCGGCTTTGCCCTGGATCCCATTGCGGCACTGGGCGCCACGCGCGTCGACTTGCCGGGTGATCTTGCCGACGATCTGCTGTGCGGACGTCGTATCCCTATTGAGCGTGCACTTGGGCACTTCGATGCGTCGAAGGCGCCGTTTGCGCTTGTGCTCGATGGCGGGCTCAAGGCGCTCGCCCGTATCGAGGGCGGTCGCTTTGTTATGGAGCACGTCTTTCCGCAGGCGATCGGCGGTGTTCGATGATGCTGACCTCCCACGAGCTCGCGCGTATTTTTTTCGCGGGCGAGTCGGATGAGGCCCACATCGTCGCCGCCGATGCGTTTGATGATTGCGCGTGCCTGGGTGCCGCGTCGATCGCCATCGGCGTGTTCGACGGCGTGCATCGGGGGCATCACGAACTGATCGACGCGGTCGTTCGCGATGCGCGTAACCACGGCTGCAAGGCGGTCGTGGTCACCTTCGATCCCGACCCGGACGTGGTGGTGAGCCCTTCGCCCGCTCAAAAATTGATGACGACGGACGACCGTCTTCATGCCCTGGCTCTCACCGGGGTCGATGCGGTCGTGGCCGTTCCCTTTACGCCTTCGGTGGCGGCACTGGACCACGTGGGCTTTCTTAAACTGCTGTCGCGCGTCGTCGATATCCGCTCGATTCGCGTGGGTAGCGATTTTAGGCTGGGTCGCGGCGGCGCCTCGGGCGTTGCCGAGATGCAGGCGTGGGGAGCCACGCGCGGAGTTGATGTCTATGGCCACGAGCTGCTGTGCGTCGATGGACAGACGATCTGCGCCACCCGTATTCGCCATGAGCTGCGCCAGGGCCATGTTGAGCTTGCCGCCGAGCTGCTCGGCCGCCCGTACATGCTGCGAGGTGTTGTTGCCGGCGGTCGTCACCAGGGCTCCGACATGGGTTTTCCCACGGCAAATATTCAGGTGCCCGAGGGCATTCAGGTGCCTGCCGATGGCGTCTACGAGGGCCTGGTGCTGGTCGACGATACCGTCTGGCCCGCTGCCGTCAATGTGGGCCTGCCGCCGACGTATGCCGACGATGCCGCCTCGGCTCATCTCGAGGCCAACTTGATCGGGTATGCAGGCGACCTGTACGGCGCCTCGGTTTCGCTGGCGTTTACGCGCTGGCTGCGCCCGTCGCGCGTGTTCGATTCGCTGGACGAGCTTATCGCGACCGTCGAGGGTAATATTGACGATATCCGTCATCATTTGGGTGAGCAGGGGGTGAGCATCCGTGATTAGCGATGAGGAAAAAGATCAAGTGCGCGCTGCGTCCGATTTGGTTGCCATCGTGCAGGAAACGGTTGAGCTCAAGCCCCGTGGCCATGAGTTTTGGGGTTGCTGCCCCTTCCATGGCGAAAAGACCCCGTCGTTTCACATTATCCCCGCTACGCAGGTGTGGCACTGCTTTGGCTGTGGCGAGGGCGGCGACGTCTTCACCTACATCATGAAGCGCGAGAACCTGAGCTTCCCCGAGTCGATTCGCTACCTGGCCGACCGTGCCGGCATTGAGCTGCACGATACCGGCGCTTATCGCGAGCGCGGCACCAAGCGCGCCCGCATCTATGACCTGTGCGCCGAGACCGCCCAGTTCTACCACACCATGCTTATGCGCGGTAAGGACAGCCGTCCGCGCGAGTACTTTGCCAGCCGCGGTATGGGCGGCGACGTCTGCCGCCGCTACTGCCTGGGCTTTGCGCCGGGTCGCAACGCGCTGGTGTCGCATCTGTCGCAGGCGGGTTTTACCCCGCAGGAGATGATCGACGCCAACGTGGCCGTGAGTCGTGGGCGCGGGCAGCTTGCCGACCGTTTTTACGACCGCGTGATATTTCCCATTTTTGACGAACAGGGTCATAACATCGCCTTTGGCGGGCGCATTATGGGCGACGGACAGCCTAAGTACCTCAACACCGCCGAGACGAGCGTGTTCCATAAAAAGCGAAACCTCTATGGCTTTAACTGGGCCAAGGAGTTTATCGTCGCGCAGGATACCGCCATCGTGGTGGAGGGATATACCGATTGCATCGCCTGCTGGGAGGCGGGGATTAAAAACGTCGTCGCCACGCTGGGCACGGCGCTGACGGAACATCATGTAAAGACGCTCACCCGTTTTGCCAAGCGTATTGTATATATGTTCGATGGCGACGCCGCCGGTCAAAAGGCCGCGCGCCGCGCGATTCAGTTTATCGAGCAGGATTCGATGGACCTGCGCTGCGTGGTGCTTCCCGACGGCAACGACCCCATGGAGTTCATTACCGCGCATGGCGGCGAGGCGCTGCAGGCGCGCATCGATGCCGCCGAGCCCCTCATGGACTTTGTGTACCGCTCGCTGCAGGAGTCAAGCGACATTACCACGCCGGGCGGTCGTGCCAAAGCGCTCGAGGACGCACTGACACTCATCTATCCGCTGCGCGATAGCTACATGATCGATACGTACTTTATACAGATTGCCGACCTGCTGGGTTTGGATCTGGAGACGGTGCGTTCGAGCTCAGGCCGTGTGTTTCGCGATGTTGCCAAGCGTGAGGACGCCGAGCGTCGTCGCGAGCAGAACTACGAGCGCCAGCGGGCGCAGACCGAGCGCGCAGGCAGCGCAGGCGGTCGGGCGTCTGGTTCGCAGGGGGCGTCTCGCGGCACCTGGGCGTCGGGTGCGACGCCGCCGGTGTCCACACCGGTCGAGGAAGAGCCGTACGACTATGTGCCGCTCGAGGCCTATGGGGCCGCGCCGGTCGAGGTCGTCGACGATATGCCTCCGATCGATGTGCCGGTTGGCATGGATGGCGCGGCGCCGGTTGCCGGTGCAACGGACGCGTCTGCGGCACCGACGATGCCGATCGTGCTGACCGACCTGGAACGAAAGTCTTTGGCGGGGGAGCGCGAGCTGCTGACGATGCTCACGAGCTATCCCGACCTGTTCCGCACGTATGCCGACCGCATCTGCTCGATCGAGTGGGTGGATCCGCGCCACGAGTCCATCGCGTGGGCCGTGCTCGCGACGCCGCCGGGCACCGACCCCACGGCGTGCATGGATGCGGCGCGCGCGGTGTGTCCCGAGGCAGCGTCGCTTGTCAGCGCCGGGCGCATTTCGTCGACGAGCAAGCACCCCACCGAGACGAACATCGTGTTTATGCTTGATACCCTTGAGCTCTACACCATCAAGCGCCGCATGCGCGCCGCACAGGCCAAGCTTCGCCAGGACCGGTCGCTCGACGATGAGGCGCGCCGTGTGCTGGCGATGCAGGCGATGCAAGATTCTCAGCGCCAGCGCGAGCTCCAAAAGTCGATTGGTGGCGTGGCCGATCCGTTCCGTTTGATCGGTTTGGAGACTGCGGGCGCCGACCAGGCCTAGATGTTGTGGTCAACCAGCGTATTTGCGCCTATATCCAGTCTGAATTTTGGGTATAGACGTCAATGTGTGTGCTAAAGTAATGAGTCCTGTGGACTATGAAGGGAGAATCTGTGCCAAAAAAGAGTGAGAGCACGGGTACTGGGCTGGAATCCTACGTTGCAAAGCTCATGGGCAACGGCTCAAACAGGACTTCGGTAACCGAGGACGAGATTCAGGTCGCCCTGAAGGATATCGATGTGTCTGACGAGCAGCTCAACGCGGTGTATTCCGCGCTGCGCAACAGCGGCATCCAGATTATCTCCGCGAGCGGAAACGACGACGCCCCCATGGACGTCGACGATGACGATAACGATAGCGATACCGACGATTTCGATGACGACGAGCACGATTCCGGCTCGCTCGACGATCACGAGCTTAAGATGGCCCGTCAGGCCGACGCTGAGATGGGTTCTTCCAAGAGCAAGAAGAAGCGCACCGTGCGCACGTCCCGTTCGCGTTCGCGCGTGCGTGGCATCGATGCCTCCACGGTGATGCTGACCGGCGACCCGGTTCGTATGTACCTTAAGGAGATCGGTAAAGTCGACCTGCTGACCGCCTCCGAAGAGGTCGATCTGGCTATGAAGATCGAGGCCGGTCTCGATGCCACCGAGAAGCTCGAGGCCGCCGATGCGGGCGAGATCGAGCTCACCCGCGCCGAGATGCGTCGCCTGACCCGTATCGAGAACGTCGGTCTCGAGGCCAAGCAGGCGCTCATCAGCGCCAACCTGCGCCTGGTCGTCTCCATCGCCAAGCGCTATGTCGGTCGCGGCATGCTGTTCCTGGACCTGATCCAGGAGGGCAACCTCGGTCTGATTCGCGCCGTCGAGAAGTTCGACTACCAGAAGGGCTTTAAGTTCTCCACGTACGCCACATGGTGGATCCGTCAGGCCATCACGCGTGCTATCGCCGACCAGGCCCGTACCATCCGTATTCCCGTGCACATGGTCGAGACCATCAACAAGCTCGTCCGCGTGCAGCGCCAGCTTCTCCAGGACCTGGGCCGCGACCCGACCCCCGAGGAGATCGGTGCCGAGATGGACATGAGCGCCGACCGCGTCCGCGAGATCCAGAAGATCTCGCAGGAGCCCGTGTCGCTCGAGACCCCTATCGGCGAGGAAGAGGATTCCCAGCTGGGCGACTTTATCGAGGACTCCCAGGCTATCGTTCCGCCCGATGCCGCCAGCTTCTCCATGCTGCAGGAGCAACTCACCCAGGTGCTCGACTCGCTTGCCGATCGTGAGCGCAAGGTTATCGAGCTGCGCTTTGGCCTTGTCGACGGACATCCCCGTACGCTCGAGGAGGTCGGCCGCGAGTTTGGCGTCACGCGTGAGCGCATCCGCCAGATCGAGTCCAAGACCCTGGCCAAGCTCCGCCATCCCAGCCGTAGTAGCAAGCTGAAGGACTACATCGAAAGCTAGTCAAGCAAGAAGCGCCCTCAAGTACATCCGCTTGGGGGCGCTTTTATGTAGTCGTTGGGGACGTTCTTAAACGACTAGTCATTGGGGACGTTCTTGAATGACTAGGTCGGAAAAAATCTCAAAAAAGTTCTTGCCCTGAGCTGATTCGTCCGTATAATAAACTTCGTTGCTTGAGAGCACGCACCTATTCCTCGGTAGCTCAATGGTAGAGCACGCGGCTGTTAACCGCGCTGTTGTAGGTTCGA
>DBFOPE010000008.1:0-4660 GCA_048429085.1 Collinsella sp. | reverse complement strand
TGGCAATGCCGAGGATCAGCGTGCGTACGAGGACTTTTGCGCCAATCAGGAGGCGGTCGAGAAGTTCACGCTCGACAAGCCCGCGCTTGTCTGCCGTTGGCGCATGTCCAACAAAAAGGTGCCCATGCTCAACCGCCACATCCGCGCACTGTCCGAGCGCCTGGTGCAGGGCGAGCCGCTTACCCATAACATGCTCAGCTGGGCCAAACAGCACGTTGAGTGGTCGCTTGCCGAGGGCGGTTACACCGCACATGACGGCGTGCTCATGCTGGTGATCGACGTCAACGGCAACGCCGCCATGACGGTGGGGGAGTACGAGCCGCTCGCCGATACGTCGGCCAAGGCGCTGCGCGCCCGCTCCGCAGAGGCCCGCTCCGAGGCCGACGAAACCGGCGTGGCGCCCGAGCTGCTCGCCGCCGTCAACAACGGCGAGCTCGCCTTTGTGGTGCCAGCGGACGAGTGTCTGTGTGGCACGGCGACGCTCATCGAGCAGCTGGCCCAGACCAAGGGAATCCCGGTCACGCGCGTAGACATTCCCGCGCAGCTCAAGGGTGCGCTGTTCCTAGTGAGCGACGAGCACGGCGTGGTCCCCGCGACCGAGACGAACGCCGCCGAGGCCGACGCCGCCACGGTCGCCTTCTTCGCCGAAGGCTACGAAAAGCTCCGTGCCCGCCGCTAAATGATTTTTCTGGGACGGGGATTAAAGAATCATTTTGGTCCCCGCCGCCGCTGCGAGTGCGAGGCGGACAAAACGCCCCCGCTCGCGAACAGTTCTGTCACCTTGGCACCGCGCGCGGTGCGCACCTGCAGTTTCGCAGCCATAATGGTGGCAAGACAACCAAGAGGGGAGCGAAATCCATGGCGCTGATTTATGTCGTTGAGGACGACGAGCCCATTCGTCGTGAGCTTGTCGACATCCTTGCCCGCGCCGGGTTTGAAATCGAGGCCTGCGAATCGTTTGAGCATGTCTCGCACGATATTCTCGCCGCCGCGCCCGACCTGGTGCTGCTCGACCTCACGCTCCCTGTCAAAGACGGCCAGCACATCTGCCATGAGGTCCGTCGCGAATCCGAGGTTCCCATCATCGTTCTCACGTCGCGCACGACCGAGATCGACGAGGTCATGGCCATGACGCTCGGCGCGGACGACTTTGTTCCCAAGCCCTATAGCGCGCGCGTGCTCGTGGCGCGCATCAACGCACTGCTGCGTCGCACCACGGCGGCAGGCGAGCGCAGCACACTTGTCCACAAGGGGCTGGAGCTCGACCTCGCCCGCTCCATGGTCACCAACACGCAAACGGGCACCAGCACCGAGCTCACCAAAAACGAGCTGCGTATCCTCTCGCTGCTTCTGAGCCGCGCGGGCAAGATCGTTTCGCGCTCGGCCATCATGCAGGACCTGTGGGACTCCGACGCCTTCGTGGACGACAATACGCTCACCGTCAACATCAACCGCCTGCGCACCACGCTCGAAAAAATCGGCATCAAGGGGTATTTGACCACGCATCGCGGCCAAGGCTATTCGGTCTAGGGGCCGGCTATGTCGTTTGGCAAGTTCTTTAAAGATGCGCTGCTTCCCGTCGCCGTGTGGACGTGCGGTGTGCTGCTGAGCTGCTTTGTGCTGACGGTCGCCGGCGCACCCGTTTCTATCGTGGTCGTGGCGGTCGGCGTGTCCTTTATCTTTGGTATGCTCGGCATCGTGATCGAGTACGCGCGCCGTCGTCGTTTTCTGCGCCAGCTGGAGCGTGCGGCAGAGGAGCTCGAGAGTCCCGCATGGGTGCAGGAGATGGTGCAATGTCCGACCTATGCCGAGGGCGAGCTCGAGTACGAGGTCTTGCGCCGGGTGGGCAAAGCTGCCTGCGACGAGGTTGCCGAAGGCCGGCGTCAGACCGATGACTATCGCGACTATATCGAAAGCTGGGTTCACGAGGCCAAGCTGCCCCTGGCGGCGGCCCATCTAATTTTGGAAAACCTGGACGGCAGCGAAGACGATCTGTCGCGTGTGGATGACCTGGGCTGTGAGCTGGCTCGTGTGGAGCGCTATATCGACCAGGCACTGTACTACGCGCGCTCGGAAGTCGTGGAGCGGGACTACCTGATTCGCCGCTGGAATCTCAAGACCTTGGTGACGGGCGCGATTAAGGCCAACGCGCGCGAGCTCATCGCGGCGCACGTGGCCCCAGTGTGCGAGAACCTCGACTTCGAGGTCTTTACCGACGAGAAGTGGCTTGAGTTTATTCTGGGCCAGCTCATCCAGAACAGCATTAAATACGCGCGCGAGGACGGCGCGAAGATCGTGTTTTCGGGCGCGTTGCTGGACGAGGGCCTGGCAAGTGAGCGCATTGAGCTCACTGTTGCCGATAACGGCTGCGGCGTGAGCGCGGCCGACCTGCCGCGCGTGTTCGAGAAGGGCTTTACCGGCGACAACGGCCGCACCACCAAGCGCGCAACGGGCATCGGCCTCTACCTGGTGGCGCGCCTGTGCTCCAAGATGGGCATTGACGTCACCGCGGCATCCGAGCCCGGCGAAGGCTTCGTCATCACGTTTGCCTTCTCAACCAACAAGTTCCAATACTTTGAGTAGTCAGCCCGTATGGCGTAGCCGTTCAGGATCTTCCCATGTAAGAAGAAATCAGGCTTTTCAGCAGCTATATTCCTGAACGGGAACATTGCTAATGTAGTCAACACTATATTCCCGTACATGAACATAGTGCTACAGTTTTATACTAAGTTCACGGACAGGAATATAGCTGGAGGCGTCATGAGAACGGTGACAACGATTAAAAAGCTGGATGGGCGCATCAAGCTCAAACCGTCGGAAGTCGCTTTCTCGGAGCGCACGGTTTTCGATCCCGCCGAGATGGGGAAGGCCCTTAGGCTCAGAAGGCGTGAACTCGGCTTGACTCAACGTGACGTCGCGACTATGACGGGTCGCAGCCTTCGTGTGATTGGTGATATCGAACGGGGGCGGACAACGGTCGAAATTGGTGTCATTTTCGATTACGCCTCCATCGTGGATGTTGATTTTATTCTGAAGGTGAGGGGGAAGTAATGGATGGCACGCTGTTCGTTCACCGTGAGTTTAATGGGTCTTACCAGCCGGTTGGCATATTGGAGGAAAATGCGGGGTTTCCGATATTCACCTATAGCCCCAAATATCTCGAGAGCGGTGATGCGGCGCCGATTTCGATCTCGCTGCCGTTGTCGGCCGAGACATTTAGTCCGGACGCAACGGGTTCCTTTTTCTCCGGCATCATTCCGGAGGGGCAGCTCAACAGGGACCTTGAGAAAAGGGCGCGAGCGGAACGCGGAGATTACTTTAAGGTGCTCGATTTGGTCCGCGACGAACCTGTCGGCGCTCTGGTTTTGACGCGAGAGCCTTCGGCCGACGGTCTCGAAATGGGCTATGAAGAGATAGATGCGGAACAGCTAAGCGGACTGGCATACGCACCGGCGGAGATTGCTTTTGATTTAACGCTAGAGAGTCGAATCTCCCTTGCAGGTGCTCAGGCGAAGGTCGGTCTCTACCATACGGGTGATGACCCATGTGGTGGATGGTACCTGCCTCATGGAGCGGCCCCATCCACACACATTCTCAAGGCAGGGTCGAAAACGTTCCCGGGCGAGACAGTGTGCGAAGCGATGTGCGTGAGAGCCGCCTCTCTGATGGACCTATCGGCCGAAGAGTGCTTTCTTATCCGAGTTGAGGATGCCGAGCCAATTATCGCCGTGAAACGATTTGACCGAGTAACGCCTGATACCGGACGCTCGGTTGACGGATTGCCAATTCCATACCGTTTGCACCAGGAAGATGTTTGTCAGGCCAAGGGCATCTCGCGTGAGCTTAAATATGAGCCGACGGGCGTCAATTACCTGGGGCTTATCGTCGATGCGGTGCGAAGGGCGTCGACGAATCAAATGGAGGACAGGTTCCTTGTCGGCTATAACCAGCTGTTCGACTATGCCGTAGGTAACTGTGATAACCATCTAAAGAACTGGTCGCTCGTATGGGACGAAAGTTGGAAGCAGGTGAGGTTGGCGCCGCTCTATGACGTGCTGTCCACAACGGTTTACCCCAGTCTCGTTCGTGAGATGGGCGTCTCGTTTGGTGGGAGCCGCAAGATTGACGACGTAACGCGTGGGTCGGTGATGAGCCAAATGATTGAGGCGGGTTTGCCCGGGGGAATTGTCGCCGGAATGATTGCTGATACCTGCAATGAGGTTCCAGACGCGCTAAGAGACGCGGCGCGCGGTCTCAAAGAAGAGGGTTTTCCCGAGGCGGAGGTAATGTTCGAGAAGATCATTCCAGAAGTGCAAGCTCGTTTAAGCAGGATCGCCTTATAACAAAAACGTGCCGCCCAAACAAAACGTGCCGCCCCAAACGGGGCGGCACGCCATTTTTCTATCAGATAACTCGCTGAAGTACGGTGACGAAGGCGCAAGGCCGGGAGGGGTTATCTAAGCCGACATCCCGCAGCCGCGAAGCGGCGAGGACGTCGGCGTGATAACCCCGCAGGCCTTGCGCCGGCGGGAAGGAACCTATTTCACGACCAAGATGTCGCAGTCGGTGTTGCGCAGCAGGAACGTCGAAATTGAACCCAGGAGTGCATACTTGATCGAGGACAGGCCACGAGCGCCGCAGAGCACCAGGTCGGGCTTGA
>DBFOPE010000007.1:0-2553 GCA_048429085.1 Collinsella sp. | reverse complement strand
GCATACGCGTGGGTCGAGCGCCGCCAGATACAGCGTCATGTATCCGCCGCCCGAAAAGCCAAAACAGCCCAGGTCGTCCATGGCAATGTCGCCGCGCGCCTCTAGGTAATCGATCAGACGCATGTTATCCCAGGCGTTGAGGCCCGCAACGGTAAGTCCCAGCGGCTCGGCCATGCGCGCCTGGTTTAGGCACGTGCCGCGCAGAAAGCTATTCTCGTCATCGCCCTGACCCTTCCAGTCACGACGGTATCCCCAACCGCGTGCGTCGGGGCAGACGGTCACGTAACCCATACGCGCCAAACGTAGACCGTAGTCGTAATTGAACTTACGCACGGCATCATCGACAGCCGGCACGCCCACAACACCGGCTACGCTTGCAGCACCCGCTCCCTGATGGCCATGCGGGCAGATATAGCAGCGTTTGAGTCCCCGCTCATCAAGCTTAGGATGAGACGGCTCCAACAGGTAGAACGGCATCCAAACATCACGCTCGACCTGCAACATCGCATGGGTGCGCACGATGCCGCCGGCAATCTGCACCCGATCGAGTTCGCGCGCATCAATCGACACGCGATCCATAATCGATAAGCCCAACAGGTCAAACAGCCGAACCCTCGTCGCAATCTGCCATGCCTCAAAGTCTTCGGGCGTCGTGCCCTTAAATGCGGCGGAGCGGCCCTCACGCTTAAGGCGCTTACGAAATGCCAGTTCGTCTTCGTAATAGGTGTCGATATGCACCGTGCGACCGTTATCGGAAAGACTGTCGGTCTCCGCAGCGTCGCCCGGGCCACCTTCGGGGTCCCAGCCGTCCGCACCGGAAAGCACCTGTTCGCGGGCGTATCGGGTAGTGGCTGTCGCATCGAGCTCGTGCGCCCATGGCGCCCAGTTTTCGGCATCACTCGCCGGGCCATGTAGGCTTGCACCAGCGTAGTGCGCCCTCTCGTGCGCCGCTGGCTTAGCCCAATCCCACCAACCTTCGCGCTTGATATGCTGTCCCAGCCAGCAATCGATCAGCACGGTCTGGGCCCACTCACGCCAAGGACGACCCAAATAGACCGAATCCGGTGCCACATCTTGCGGGGCTGTAAACGAGCAGCCGTGGAACACGAAGCCACATGGCTCTCCCTCGGGCGTCGATGCCGCCGTCACGTAACCGTTCACGTCCATATTGCGGTTGAGCGAGCGGATCTCGCACCCCTCAAAATAGGCACACGCGCCGCCAAAGATAAAGTCGACGTCGCCCTCAATCCGGCAGCGTCGAAAATACTGACGGCCCACCCGACGCGGCGCAAACTGCTTGGGCCCAATGAATCCGCCCGGTTTGACTTCGCGCGGGGGCAACGGGCCCAAAAACAGCGTGTCCTGGCGCCCCGTAATGCAACAGGCGTCGACCACCAA
This sequence comes from Collinsella sp., assembly GCA_048429085.1. Classification (GTDB taxonomy): domain Bacteria; phylum Actinomycetota; class Coriobacteriia; order Coriobacteriales; family Coriobacteriaceae; genus Collinsella. The sequence goes on along the minus strand of DBFOPE010000007.1, from coordinate 1,155 downwards.
ACGGTCGCCGTCGGCGTACAGGGCAATCGCCTGCCCCACCTCGCGACCGTCGCCGGCATCGTTGACGATTGTGAGGTTCTCGAGCCGCACGTCGTCGGCATCGACCAAAACGGTATAGGTCCTAAAGGTGCCGAGCTTTCCGTCAATGCCCGATCCGTCCCCCGAGGGCATCTTGGCGCCCAGACTGCCCACGATACGCACGCTGTCAGCCGTCTCGCCCACCAGCGTCACATACGGTCGATGAATCTCGACCCGTTCGCGGTACTCACCCGGCTCGATATGGATTGTCACCGGTTGCTCGGCATCCGGATAGAGTTGATCGGCTGCCGCCAAGGCATCGGAAATCGTTGGATATGCTCCTGCCGCAGCCCTCGAAACGCGCAGTGTATAGATGCTTTCGCTCATCGTCCATCACGCTCCCAGGCAGCGAACTGCTCGGGCCAGCCCTGAACCTGTGGCTGAATATGCTCGGCGCAGCCCTTAAATGCCGTTAGGGCCGTAGCGAGCGATGCCCCATGTTTTCCATGCGGAAAGACATATAGGCTAAAGCCAATCCCGTGGTCGGCAAGAGCCTGCGCAAGAAGGAGGCTATTTTGAACTGACACCGATGCATCCTCGGCGGTATGCCACAAGAACGTACGAGGGAAGCCCTCGCCCACCATATTCTCGATTGACAACTTTTGAGCCAAAGCGTCATCGGCACCCGTTAGGTGTTCAAACGAACCACGATGAGCATAGGTCCCCGAGCTTACGACCGGATAGCCCAAGCAAAGTGCGTCAGGCCGAATCGACTCAGGCGATGCCGCGATCGACTCTGCAAGCCAGGATTGGTCCCAAAGCGCCCCGAGCAAGCCAACCAGATGCCCACCGGCCGAAAAACCCATGACCGTAATCCGATCAGGATCGACACAGTACTCTGCCGCATGGCCTCGGACGGTATCGACCGCCCGCGCGAGTTCTTGCAATGCCAGCGGATAGACAGCCGGAGCAACCGAGTAGTTCAGCACAAACGCCTGGTAGCCCATCGCCAACAAACGGAGCGCTACCGGCTCGCCTTCGCGCGGCGAAACGTGATCGTAGCCGCCTCCTGGCACGACCACAACTGCAGGCAGCGGTTTTAAAGCATAAGCATCTTCGGTCGGGGCAAAAACATAA
>DBFOPE010000006.1:0-6133 GCA_048429085.1 Collinsella sp. | reverse complement strand
CGCCTACGATATCTGGAACTTCTGCTACACCTACAACTGCCTGCCCACCCACTCCTGGTTCTGCGGCTTTGCGCTGCTGCTGGCGCCCACCGTCGCCGCCTTTATCTGGAACAAGGGCGGCTGGATCCAGAACCGCGCCTTTACGCTGGCCATTTGGTGCATGTTTGCCCAGGTGTTCCCCTACTTCCAGGAGGAGTCCATCTTTGTGACCCACTCCACGCTCGACCCCGGCGCCGCCACCGCGGTCTCGATTGCCGCGCTGGTCGCCAACGTCGCCGCGATCATCTACATCGCCTACCGCGCCAAGAAGCTCGGCCGCAATCCCTACAAGCAGGATGTCTTTGAGGGCACCAGCGATTGGGAGAAGGCCACCGCTCGTCGCGCCAAGGTGGATTACGCGCACGCCGAGTAACGCGCCTGACGCAAACATCGCTTGAGTACGAAACCGCATAGCCGGCTCCGCACAACTCAACGCATTGCAGAGCCCCCGGAATGTGATTCGTCCGCGTTCCGGGGGTTTTTGCTGCCGCGAGGATGCGGCTGAACGATGCGCTCGGGTTAAATCGGATCTTATATTTCGCATGCGCTTTATATGGCTCCATTTTTGGGTACAGTGTTGTCCCGATATTGAGCTTGGGGGATATATGAAAGATGAGACGATGGGCCAAGAGGATGCGGTCCAAGATGCAGAAGCGTGTGCCGAGGCCCTGGAGAGCCTAGACCGGATTTCGCTTGACGAGGTTGCGTTTGGCGATTCGAGCGTCGATGCGCAGGATGAGCTGGAAATCGAGGTGCAGCCCGATGATCGGGATGCAAAAGACGATGGCGCCGCGCCCGCCGAAGACGAGGCGGGGCACGAGGAATCCGAATGCGAGGCCGACGGCCAGCCCGGATCCGACACGAGCGAGGAAACCATCTTGCTCGACAACTTGCCGGCCGAAGATTCGCTGACCCGCGAGCTCCCTGGCTTAGGCTCTGTGCCTGCCGTGGACGAGACCATCGCCATGGGCGATATTCCCCTGCCGTCCGTTCCCTCGGCACGCGAGGCCGAGGTTCGCCATCGCAAGATGTCGCCCAAGCGCCGCAATCTGATGGTTGCCGGCGTCGTAGCCATCGCGCTTGTCGCCGGTGGCGCAGGCTATGCCGCTTGGAATGGATACCGACAAGAGCAGGCCACCGTTGCCGCCGCCAATGCGCACACGATGATGTCGGTGCGAATCGGCATGCACGCCGCGGGGCTCGACTGCTCAACTGGCTCCAAGATTCCCATGCAGGTGAGCGGGCAGGATTCCGACGGCTCTTCTGTGAGCGAGACGCTCTATGTTGACGAGCACGGCCGTGGCATTAAGCTGCTGCCTGGCGATTACACGTTCTCCATCGCCGCCTCCCCCATCGCGGCCGACGGCATCATCTACACCGTCCCGACCACCAAGGCGCAGGTCACCATCAAGAGCGATGGGCAGGATTTGAGTGCCCAGGCCACCTTTAAGCTCAAGGTGCCTTCGGCCGACACGGTGACTGACGACCAGATCGATGCCGCCGCCAAGTATGCCGAGGAAGGCGGCGCGAGCTCTGCCGCCGCGGCAAAGATACTCCAGCAGGCGGCAATTACGCGCCGCGATGCCGCCGCCAACGCCGTAAGCGCAAGCGAGGCTCAGTCCGCCCGCGATGCCGACGCTCGGCACAAGGCGACGAACCTGTATCAGCTCGATATTCCGGTTGAGTGGTATGGCAAGGTCGCAACCTGGCAAAACGGCAACACGCTGTGCATTTATCTGGACGGCGACACCAACACACCGCTCGTGACGCTCGTCGCGGTGCGCGACGGCGAGACCTTTACGCCCGACGATGGCGATACGGTTTTGGGCACGGTCAGCCTAGGCAACGGCTACACCGTCTACGCCAGCGGCCCTGTCTATCCGTATGTGATTCCTCAAACCATCAACGGGCGCACGCAGGACCCCGTGTCGACCTACCCCATGGATACGGCGATTGAGCTTGTCGAACTCACGACCGGCAACCGCTACACATACAGCCAGATCAAAAACGACCTGGTCGGTAAAGACGGCAAGGCAGACGCCGCGACCAAACTCGAGACCGACTACCTCGCCCAGATTCTCCTGCCGAGCATCAAAGCCCAGGACTAGCCGACCCGAAGGCAGCCGCCCAACACCCACATCCCTAACGCAGTTGCGGTGAAATAGGGATTGTTTTTGCTGGTCAAACCGGAAAACAGTCCCTATTTCACCGCAACTTATTGGTGGCCTTTTGGGTGGCACTCAGCGCCACGGATCGGCTTCGAACATCGGCTCGCGCTCGGGGCGTCGGTCGCTGTAGGGGTCGTAACCGTCGTCGTCCTCGTTCTCGGCACGGATATAGGGGTCGCGCGGCTTGGGTACCGGTTTGGACGTGGGCTTGGGCGCCGGCGCGACGGGCGCCGCCTCAGCCGCCGGCGCGTTTGTCTTGATCTCGTCTTTCATCTGCATAGCTCCTTGCATCGCATCCGTTCAGCATCATCGATTGTCGCACGAAAAAGGGCGGCGGACCCATTGGATCCGCCGCCCTTGGCGTTTGGAGACGACTGGCAAATTTTAAGGCATGGCCCAAAATCTACTCGGCGTCGGGGACCTCGTAGGTGGCCGCCGGCGTGTTGTCGCACACGACGGTAAAGCCGCCGTCCTTGTCGACATCGACCGTCACCTGATCGCCCTCGCGCACCGTGCCGTCGATGATAGCGGCGGCGATGGCATCCACGACCTCGCGCTGCACCAGACGCTTGAGCGGACGGGCACCAAAGACCGGGTCCAGGCCGCCCACGGCGAGCATCTGCTTGGCCGCCGGGGTGATGGCAAGCGTCATGCGCTCCTTGGCCAGACGTGCGCGGACGTCGGCGAGCTGGATGTCGACGATCTTCTCGATCTGCGCCATGCCGAGCGGATGGAACACCACGATATCGTCGATACGGTTGAGGAACTCGGGGCGGAAGGTCTGAGCCATGGCCGCGTTGACCTGATGGCGCATCTCCTCCTCGTCCTTGCCGGAAAGCTCGGCGATAGCCTTGGAGCCCACGTTAGACGTCATGATGATAATCGTGTTCTTAAAGGACACTTGGCGACCCTGACCGTCGGTCAGGCGGCCGTCGTCGAGCACCTGCAGCAGCACGTTAAAGACATCCGGATGGGCCTTCTCCATCTCGTCGAGCAAGATCACGGAGTAGGGGCGACGGCGTACGGCCTCGGTGAGCTGGCCGCCCTCGTCGTAGCCCACGTATCCCGGGGGCGCACCGATCAGACGCTGGACGCTGAACTTCTCCATGTACTCGGACATGTCGATACGCACGAGCGCGCGCTCGTCATCGAACAGGCACTCGGCAAGCGCCTTGGCGAGCTCGGTCTTGCCCACGCCGGTGGGGCCCAGGAAGAAGAAGCTGCCGATGGGCTTGTCTGGATCGGAGAGGCCCGCACGGCTGCGGCGCACAGCTGCGGCGACGGCGGAGACCGCCTCGTCCTGGCCGATGACGCGCTTATGCAGCTCGCCCTCCAGGCCCTTCAGCTTGTCGAGCTCGCCCTGCATCATCTTGGAGACGGGCACACCGGTCCAGGCGCTCACGACCTCGGCGATCTCATCGGAGGTCACCTGTTCGTTGAGGCCCTCGCCGTCCTGCTGCTTTTGCGCCTCGAGTGCAGCCTCGGAATCCTGAATCTGCTGCTGCAGACCCGGGATCACGGAATAGCGCAGCTCGGACGCGCGGCCCAGATCGCCGTTGCGCGTCGCGCGCTCCTCTTCGCTCCTGGCCTCGTCGAGCTGTCCCTTAAGCTCCTGCACGTGGTCGATGGCGTTCTTCTGGTTGAGCCAGCCGGCCTTTTGCACGTTGAGTTTTTCCTGGACCTCGGCGATCTCTTGGCGCAGGGCCTCCAGACGCTCCTTGGAGGCGTCGTCGGTCTCCTTCATGAGCGCCTGCTCCTCGATCTGCAGCTGGGTGAGCTGACGCGTGGTGGCGTCAATCTCGACCGGCATGCTGTCGAGCTCCATGCGCAGACGGCTTGCCGCCTCATCGACCAGGTCGATGGCCTTGTCGGGCAGGAAGCGGTCGGCGATATAGCGATCGGAGAGGTCGGCGGCGGCCACGAGCGCGCTATCGGTGATGTGCACGCCGTGGAAGATCTCGTACTTCTCCTTGAGGCCACGCAGGATCGAGATGGTGTCCTCGACGGTAGGCTCGCTCACCATAACGGTCTGGAAACGACGCGCGAGCGCCGCGTCCTTCTCGATGTACTTGCGGTATTCGTCGAGCGTGGTCGCGCCGATCGCATGCAGGTCGCCACGGGCGAGCGCCGGCTTGAGGATGTTACCGGCGTCCATGGAGCCCTCAGTGGCACCCGCGCCCACGATGGTGTGGAGCTCATCGATGAACAGGATGACCTTGCCCTCGGACTTCTGTACCTCCTTGAGCACGGCCTTCAAGCGGTCCTCGAACTCGCCGCGGTACTTGGCACCGGCGACCAGCGCGCTCATGTCAAGCTCGATGAGGTCGCGGTCACGCAGGGTACTCGGCACGTCGCCGGCCACGATACGCTGGGCGATGCCCTCGACGATGGCCGTCTTGCCGACGCCCGGCTCGCCGATGAGCACGGGGTTGTTCTTGGTGCGACGGGACAGAACCTGGATTGTGCGGCGAATCTCATCGGTACGGCCGATGACCGGGTCGAGCTTGCCGGCACGGGCAAGGTCGCAGATATTGCGGCCGTACTGCTCCAGCGCCTCAAACTGAGTCTTGTCCTCGGCAGACGTCACGCGGTCATCGCCACGCAGCTCCTCGTAGACTTGCTCGATGCGCTCCTTGGTCACGCCGGCGTCGCGCAGAACGCGGCCGGCCTCACCCTTGTCCTCGGCAAGTGCCATCAGCAGATGCTCGGTCACCACAAAGCTGTCGTCCATCTTGGTGGCCTTCTTCTCGGCCTTCTCGATGACGCGGACGAGCTCATTGGAAAGACCCATCTGCTGGCCCTCGCCCGAAACCTTAGGCGCATGGTCGATGGCATCCTGCGTGGAGCGTGCGAGCTGGGCCGGGTCGGCACCGATGCGCTCGATGATCACGGAGATATTGCGCTCGCCGGCACCGAGCAGGGCAGACAGCAGGTGAATCGGCTCCACCGCGCCGGCCTGCGCGTCGGCAGCCGTGCTCATGGCGGTCTGCAGCGCCTCGCGCGACGTCATTGCTAGCTTATCGATTCTCATGGAATCACCTCTCTTGGGGTGGCCGCCCTACGGGGCGGCTTCACGTTGTTCGAGATGTATTGTTGCCAGCTTTGCGCGATCTTATACACAAATCTAAGTCTCTATATATAAGATTTTCTGAGTGATTGAGGGATAGGGGGCAGACCCGCTCGCCCGCTGCGGCCTCATCCCCTTACTATCTCAATCTGTAACATCTATCGACCGTTTCCGGCTCCAGATGTTACAGATCGAGACAAATTATTCAGCGGCGCCCGTTTGTCTCAATCTGTAACATCTGGTCAGCAAATAGAGCTCTATCTGTTACAAATCGAGACGAACAGAAAACACCCGGATCAAAAATCTAAATCTGTAACACCAGGCCCACTTTTAGCGGCCAAGATGTTACAGATCGAGACAGACCGAAAACCACCACAAAGAGGACAGGCACCTTTGTGGCGGTCGCGGTCTCTACTCCTTCGCCGAACCCGTACTTCCCGATTCGACGGTCCAGGGCATCTCATCCTCGAACAGCCATGTACGGGCAGACCCACTATCGCGTGCAGTCTGCGGGTCAGGCAAGCAGGTCTGTTTATAGGCATCTTGGATACACTGACCCATAAAATCGTTGAGCTCGGTCTGGTCGCCCTCCATGACATAGGCGACATCGCCGTCCATGATGTAGACGCCCGGACCCTCATTGCCCTCGTAGCCCGGATCGTACGAGACATCACATAACTTTGCGCCGTTTGCAGTGTCCAGCTCGATGGAAGAGTGGCATCCGCCAACCATGTCGTTCGCTTTTGCCCGATAGGACGCATATCCGTACCAACGCTTAAATGTTTTGCCCTTGAGTAGCTCGGACGCCCTATCGATCAGGCTTGTATCCGTGGTATAGCGCATGGCCCCAAGCTGAATA
>DBFOPE010000005.1:0-7767 GCA_048429085.1 Collinsella sp. | reverse complement strand
GACTGACTGATCCTGATTTGACGGTTCTGATGGAGAGAGTGAATTTATTTCTCTGAATAAAAAATGGAGAACGCTCTCCCATCGAGTTCATTCTCCATCTTCCATTTTCAATTCTCCATTACCTTCCACGGTGCGACCGTACCGAACGAATGAAAATTCCACTGCGCCTCGGTGAGCGACAGCCCATGATTCTGGTCGCTCGGCTTATCCGGCTCGCCTTCGACATCGTAATCAATCTCCCAGCCGCACATGGGGCAGATATACCCCCACGAAGGATTCTCGGGGATCTCTGCGCCGCAGCACGGACACGGCTCGGTCGGTGTTTCCGGCATCCAGTCAAGGCTGTCCGGCTCGTCCTCCCCGGATACGGCATCCGGCCGGAAGTACGGGTCAAGTTCTTCCTCGTCCTCCTGCTCCTGCACGCCGCCGAAAAACGCCTCCGGCAGAAAGGCATACTCGTCCTTATTCAATTTCGATCAGCACCGGACAATGATCCGAACCGAACACGTCGGTCAGGATACGCGCGTCCTTGACCCGCTGGGCAAAGCGATTGGACACGAGAAAATAGTCGATACGCCAGCCTGCGTTCTTCTCTCTGGCGTGGAAACGGTAGCTCCACCACGAATACACGCCCTCGAGCGTGGGGTTAAAATGGCGGAACGTATCCGTAAAGCCTGCGGCGAGCAATTCGGTCATCTTGCCGCGCTCCTCGTCGGTGAAGCCTGCGTTCTTGCGGTTGGTCTTGGGGTTCTTGAGGTCAATTTCCTCATGCGCGACATTCATATCGCCGCACACGATGACCGGCTTCTCCGCATCCAGCTTTACCAGATACTCGCGGAAGGCATCCTCCCACGTCATGCGGTAATCCAGACGCTTGAGTTCATTCTGCGAGTTGGGCGTATACACGGTAACGAGGTAGAATTCGCCGTAGTCGGCGGTGATGACACGGCCCTCGTGGTCGTGCTCCTCAATGCCAAGACCATAGGTGACGTTCTGCGGCTCGGTTTTGGTGAACAGCGCCACACCGGAGTATCCCTTCTTCTCTGCCGAGTTCCAGTATTCGCGGTAGCCGCCCTCGAGCGGCACATCAGCCTGTCCCGGCTGCATCTTGGTCTCCTGCAGGCACAGCATATCCGGCTGCTCGGCGGCAACAAAATCAAGGAAACCCTTGCCCATGCACGCACGCAGACCGTTTACATTCCATGAGATCAGCTTCATTTGCGTTCTCCTTTACGCTACGATGCGGACGGTATTGCCGTCCGGGTCGAGCACAAAACTGCCGTAGCAGCCATCCTTGCCGACGACAGGGCCATCTGTGATCTCATAGCCCTCCGAGCGCATCTGCTCGGTCAGCGCGTCCACGTTCTCGCGGGTGCCCGCCTTGAACGACGTATGCGCCCAGCCGGTCCACAGACGCGAGTGCTCGGCGTCCTCAAACTGCGGACGGGTCACAATTTCAAGCCGTGCGCCGTCGGCAAAGGACACAAAGCACGCCTGCGTGCCGGTCTCCTCGTTCTGGTACAGCTTGCCCGCCGTACCGTCAAAATATTTGGTGTAAAATTCACACAGACGCTCTAAATCGCGTGTATACAGTGCAATATGGTCGATCTGCATAACGGAAACTCACTCCTTTACAATACCGCTCTCGTCAATGCGGCGAACCGCCTCTGCCATGCGCTCGGGCGGAACGACAAGCGCCATGCGGACGTAGCCCTCGCCCTGCGCACCGAAGGCGCTGCCCGGAACCACGATAACGCCGGTCTTTTCCATCAGCTCAATGGCGAAGTCCACCGAGGACGCAAAGCGCTCCGGAATCTTCGCCCAGACGAACATGGTGCCCTGTGCATCCGGCACGTTCCAGCCGATCGAGCGCAGACCGCCGCACAGCGCGTCGCGGCGCGCCATGTAGCCGGTGCGGTTGCTCTCTACCACATCCTGCGGACCGTTGAGCGCGGCAGCCGCACCCGCCATGATCGGGTAGAACATGCCGTAGTCGATCTGCGAGCGGAACGCGCGGAAACGGCTGATGACCTCGCGGTTGCCGAGTGCGAAGGACACGCGCATGCCGGTCAGGTTGTAGGTCTTGGACAGCGAGTTGAACTCAATGCCGACCTCCTTCGCGCCCGGAATGGACAGGAAGGACAGACCCTTTTCCCCATTCAGCATAATGTCGGAATACGCGTTGTCGTGCAGAACGATGATGTTGTGCTCACGCGCCCAGAGGACCAGCTTTTCGTAGAACTTACGGTCGGCAACGGCGGTGGTCGGGTTGTTCGGATAGGAAACAACGATCGCCTTTGCACGCTCTGCCACGTCCTCCGGAATATCGTTAAAGTCCAACTGCCAGTTTTTCTCGGCGTACAGCGGGTACAGACCGACCGTTGCGCCGGTCATCATCGGGCCGAACGAGAAGATCGGGTAGCCCGGGTCCGGTGCAAGGATCAGGTCGTTCGGGCCGGCGAAGGCAAAGCCAACGTGTGCAATGCCCTCCTGCGAGCCGCACACGGCCATGATCTCGTCGTCGGCAAGCGTGACGTCATAGCGGCGCTTGTACCAGTTTTCTACGGCGTCGAGCAGCTCGCGCGTTTCGTTCAGCGAATACTTGTACATATCCGGGTCGAGCGCAGCGCGGCTGACGGCCTCCATCACATGCCGGCCCGGCTGAAAATCCGGCGTGCCGATGGACAGATTGATGACGTCCATGCCGCCTTCGAGGAGCGACTTCTTGCGCTCGTCGAGCTTGTTGAAAATATTGCTGTCTGCGATTTCTCCCGCTTTGATGAATTTCATGCTGATTATCTCCCAAGTAAAAATTCTATAACCGTCCGGTTGAAGCGGGACGGCTGCTTTGCTGCAACAAAGTGGTCGCCGTCGCGGAAAACCTCCACTTCACAGTGGGGAATGTGCGAGGCCATCTCCTTTGTCTGCTTTTCGCGTATTGCATCGTGCTCGCCGACGATGATGAGGGTCGGCATGGTCAGCCGCTCCAGATCGTTCATCGTCACCCCGTACGGGTGCACCATCAGTCCGAGCACATCCCTGCGGCGCGCCGCCTTTTTGCTGAAACGGCTCAGCGCCGCAGCAACACCGTAGCCTGCCATAACGGGCAGCTGAACCTGCGGCTTGACGCCGCTGAACATCTCCACATTGGCCGCGTTGAGGATGAGTTTATCTATATATTCCGGGTGCGTCAGTGCGAATTTGATCGCCAGATTGCCGCCGTCCGAAAAGCCGAGGAAGTGCGCTTTTTTCACGCCGAGCGTGTCCAGCACGGTTTTGAGATCCTCCGCCATCATTTCAAACGACAGGCCGTGCCCGCCGCTCCCAGAGGCGCCGTGCCCACGGCTGTCCACCGCAATAACGCGGTAAAAGCGGGTCAGCTCGGGTATCTGGGCGTTCCAGTACGAGCTGTCCTCGCCGTTGCCGTGCAGCAGCACAAGCGGCTTTCCTCGGCCGACATCGTAATAAGCAATCCGGGCATCGCCGCACACGACGAATTCCGGTTCATAACCGAACATATCTATTTCAAACCCTTTCTGCATTGCTCCACAAAATCAGTCGGGTGATGGATGAGCGCGGCGGTCTCCTCCACGGAACGGCCCTCGTCCAGCAGGCGAAGTGCGATGTGCTCCATAGACTCACCGACCTCGATCATGTGCCAGTCCGGGTCGTACAGGCGCACCACACGCTGCTGCCACGCATGCGTCATCGGCGGATGCACCAGTTCCACGTCCAGGTGTCTGCGCAGCTTTTCCGTGAACGCGTCAAAGTTGTCCACCTCAAAGTAAAGCTCCATGTTGTGCGACTGGTGCAGGATCGTGGATTTGGGCACGCCGGTCAGCCTGTCAAAATCCTGCTGCACGGCAAAGCCGCCGGAAAACGTCACGTTTCCGCCTAAATCCAGCACAACCTCCTGATCGAACAGATCATGGTAAAATTTCTTTGAAATCTCCACATCACGCACCGCCAGCAGCGGCATTCGGAACTTTATCATAGTGCAGCCTCCATCAACCCAAACCAAAAGCGGAAAATCCGCTCGGAATAGAAACTAAATTTTCTGTTTGGCTTCTATTTTATCACATTTTGATGAATCGGTAAAGTAGGCATAGAAAAAGGGAATGAATTTTACTTCATTCCCTTCTTTGCGATCAGATTGTCGCCAGAACGCTCTTTGCAAACTTCAAATCCGCACGTTTAACGTAGATTTTGTAAACGACTCTCGCCTCGGCATTCATGCCGAACGTGCCGGACGAACGCCGGTTTTCAAACAGTCCGCCGCTCATCAGATCGACCGTTTTCGTGGCCGCATCTATGCCTTTCGCTCTGAGTGCCTTAACGATTTTGTCCATCTCCGCCATGGTGAAAACTTCGGTAAGCTCTGTTTTGAACAGCATTGCATTCCCTCCCTGTGCAATTCCGTAAATGGTTATCCTGCCTTGTGCTTATCATACCCCGGAGAGTGCGGCTTGTCAATCGTCATACGACAGCCGGATTACTGCTTTTAATAAACAGGCGCGAGGAAAAGAGAGGCAACGGTGTAAAATTAAATCGAGACATAACAAAAACCCGAGCTTTCGTTAAAAAACTCGGGTTTTGTGGTACACCATCACGGGCTCGAACCGTGGACCCACTGATTAAGAGTCAGTTGCTCTACCAACTGAGCTAATGGTGCATACTTTCTTGTGTACAAGAAAGTATGCAAAGAAAACTTTACCTGCACACTTCGTGTGCTTTACTTTCTCATTCACAATCTGAAAGTGTAATTTATTTCTTTACACCCTCAAAACTGAACAATCCTACTCGCAATGCTTTTTTCTTCGAGGTTACCTAATATTTAAGGTCAAGCCCTCGGCCTATTAGTATCAGTCCGCTCCATACATTACTGCACTTCCACTCCTGACCTATCAACCTTGTAGTCTACAAGGGGCCTTACTCCCGAAGGATGGGAACACTTATCTCGAGGGGAGTTTCACGCTTAGATGCCTTCAGCGTTTATCTCGTCCGTACTTAGCTACCCAGCTATGCCCTTGGCAGAACAACTGGTGCACCAGCGGTACGTCCATCCCGGTCCTCTCGTACTAAGGACAGCTCCTCTCAATATTCCTGCGCCCGCAACAGATAGGGACCGAACTGTCTCACGACGTTCTGAACCCAGCTCGCGTACCGCTTTAATTGGCGAACAGCCAAACCCTTGGGACCGAATTCAGCCCCAGGATGCGATGAGCCGACATCGAGGTGCCAAACCTCCCCGTCGATGTGGACTCTTGGGGGAGATCAGCCTGTTATCCCCAGGGTAGCTTTTATCCGTTGAGCGACGGCATTTCCATTCACATACCGCCGGATCACTAACTCCAACTTTCGTTACTGCTCGAACCGTCATTCTCGCAGTTAGGCTCGTTTATGCGTTTACACTCAGTGCACGATTTCCATCCGTGCTGAACGAACCTTTGAGCGCCTCCGTTACTCTTTTGGAGGCGACCGCCCCAGTCAAACTGCCCACCTGACAGTGTCCCCCGACCAGATTCATGGTCGCAGGTTAGAATCCCAATATCCCAAGAGTGGTATCCCAAGGTTGACTCCATAAACGCTGGCGCGCTTACTTCCAAGTCTCCCACCTATCCTGTACATGGAATACCGAGATCCAATATCAAGCTACAGTGAAGCTCCATGGGGTCTTTCCGTCTAGTTGCGGGAAACCGGCATCTTCACCGGTACTACAATTTCGCCGGGCGGGCTGTTGAGACAGTGCCCAAATCGTTACGCCATTCGTGCGGGTCAGAACTTACCTGACAAGGAATTTCGCTACCTTAGGACCGTTATAGTTACGGCCGCCGTTTACTGGGGCTTAAGTTCGCACCTTCGCTTGCGCTAAGCACTCCCCTTAACCTTCCAGCACCGGGCAGGCGTCACCCCCTATACGTCATCTTTCGATTTAGCAGAGAGCTGTGTTTTTGCTAAACAGTCGCTTGGGCCTTTTCACTGCGGCCTGCTCTCGCAGGCGCCCCTTATCCCGAAGTTACGGGGCCAATTTGCCGAGTTCCTTAACAACCCTTCTCCCGTTGGCCTTAGAATACTCATCCCATCTACCTGTGTCGGTTTGCGGTACGGGCACCTTAGTATACACTAGAGCTTTTCTCGTCTCTCACGCCGTCTACTTCCCTACTAAATTTCGGTCCCTTACGCCCGGGGCAACCATCGCCCGGGATAGACTTAATGAAAGCGTCCCTCTAGCTTAAATGTTCGGTGGTTACGGAATTTCTACCGTATGTGCATCGCCTACGCCTTTCGGCCTGAGCTTAGCTCCCGACTAACCTTGGGCGGACGAACCTTCCCCAAGAAACCTTAGATTTTCGGCCATTATGATTCTCACATAATTCTCGCTACTTATTCCGGCATTCTCACTCGTATGCAGTCCACCAGTGCTTCCGCTCTGACTTCGCCCCGCATACGACGCTCCCCTACCCAATGCATTACTGCAATGCCTAAGCTTCGGTTGAACACTTAGCCCCGTTACATTTTCTGCGCAAAACCACTCGACCAGTGAGCTATTACGCACTCTTTGAATGAGTGGCTGCTTCTAAGCCAACATCCTGGTTGTCTTCGCAGTTTCACATCATTTTCCACTTAGTGTTCATTTGGGACCTTAGCTGTAGATCTGGGCTGTTTCCCTTTTGACTATGAGACTTATCTCACACAGTCTGACTGCTATTCATCAATTATCCGGCATTCAGAGTTTGATAGGCTTTGGTAACCTCGCGGCCCCTAGACCATTCAGTGCTTTACCTCCGGTAATCTAAAATAACGCTAGCCCTAAAGCTATTTCGGGGAGAACCAGCTATCTCCGAGTTCGATTGGAATTTCTCCGCTATCCACAAGTCATCCCCGGCTTTTTCAACAGACGTGGGTGCGGCCCTCCACGGTGTCTTACCACCGCTTCAGCCTGCTCATGGATAGGTCACCCGGTTTCGGGTCTAATACCTGCAACTTCATACGCCCTTTTCAGACTCGCTCTCGCTGCGGCTCCGGAACTCCAGTTCCTTAACCTCGCTGCAAATATTAACTCGCCGGACCGTTCTACAAAAAGTACCCGATCATCCTTTAACGGACTCTCGGTGCTTGTAGGCACAAGGTTTCAGGTTCTTTTTCACTCCCCTCCCGGGGTACTTTTCACCTTTCCCTCACGGTACTGCTCCACTATCGGTCACTGAGTAGTATTTAGGCTTGGAGGATGGTCCCCCCATCTTCCCAGCGGGTTTCACGTGTCCGCTGGTACTCTGGATACTGCTAGCACTCAATCCTTTTCACTTACGGGGCTATCACCCTATATTGCTGCTCTTCCCAAAGCATTCAGTTAAAGATTAAAGTTACATATTGCAGTCCTAACCCCGGAAATATTGCTACCTCCGGTTTGGCCTCTTCCGCGTTCGCTCGCCACTACTAGCGGAATCTCGGTTGATTTCTCTTCCTCGCCCTACTTAGATGTTTCAGTTCAGGCGGTTCCCCACCATGACCTATGTATTCAGTCATGGTTGATGGAGTATTGCTCCATCGGGTTTCCCCATTCGGAAATCCACGGATCAAAGCCCATTTGCGGCTCCCCGTAGCTTATCGCAGCTTGTCGCGTCCTTCGTCGGCTCTCAGTGCCAAGGCATTCCCCTTGCGCCCTTTACAGCTTGACCAGCTGTAAAATCCTCTTTCGAGGATTGTAGCGGATAAACTTTCGTTTATCTCAATTATTAGAGTAATCTCGGTTAAATTTAGCTATTT
>DBFOPE010000004.1:0-4987 GCA_048429085.1 Collinsella sp. | reverse complement strand
CAAGCCCCATCGCCGATGCGCTCGGCCTCATGCCGCTGCCCACGAGCTTTTTTGGGCTGCTCATTGGCATCGTTACCGCCTATATCGCGCTCACCCAGCTGGCAAAGCGCCGCTACATTGCCCGCCACGGCGAGCTGCTGTAGCAAGTAGACGGAAAACACCCTGCCAGCTGCCGTTGCCACTACCACAGCTGCCAACGCCGCTGCCGTTGCCTCTGCCGCCGCCGCAGTCTATCCCCCCAGCAGTTGCGGTGAAATAGTTCCTGTTTAAAGCCCCGTGACTTTAATTTAGGGACTATTCCACCGCAACGTATTGGGAGATTACCTAGTCCTTGGGTGTCCAGGACCAGAAGAAGTTGATGAGGGCCACGCGCGAGGCGGTGCCGGTCTTTTTGTTGATCGAGGAAATGTGACGATAGAGCGTGGAGCGCGAAAGGAAGAGCGTTGTGGCGATGTCTTGAACGCTCTGGTCCGAAACGACCAAGACCTCAAGAATATCGCGCTCGCGCTCCGTAAGCCCAAAGGTGGCGACGAAGGCATCAAGACGTTCATCGGACGTGAGCTCCGCTGCCTCCACGGGCTCAGGGTCGGAGCATGTGGGCGCAAGATCCCCACCAAGATCGTCGGTGGCAAGCGGCAGTCCGTCCCGCATCGCGGCATCATCGGCTCGTTGCCCCAACTGCCCCAGCAGCGTAATCGCAATGCCCACAAACATCACGAGCGCCGCACCGACCGCAGCCAGCACATTTTGACTCGAGATAATCGCCACTGCCGGCGCCGTCACGAACATCGAGCACACGTTGTTGACGACGCGACCCATGCACGGCCAAAAATATGACCAGCGCGCATAGAGCGAGACGGCGGCATATTTTGTGGTAAAGAACACCACGAAAAAGCCCGAGCCCAGATAAAAGATGATCGTGGCAGCAAGCTCGTTGCCGCCATTGCCATCGACGATGAGCACAAAGAACGAAAGCGTGGACAGTATGGCGGCACACGTCATGCCGATATTCATATACGAGCGGCCGTGCAGGTCAAATAGTGCGCCAGCGACCAACGAGCTCACGACAAGCAGCAGGCGCGGCCAATCGCCCAAATCGACGGCTCCGACAGCATGCAGGGTCGTGAAGCCCGCGTTGAGAGCGGCGAATACGCTGGAAAGATACGCCGTCGCCACGGTCAGGCGAACTACGGCGCGACGGAATGCCGCCTTTGCCTCGGGATCGTCATGCCACTTGGCGCCATATTCCAGAGCATCTACCGAAAGCCCGGCAGCACTGGGTTCAAAGTTGGGATCGGACTCGTCGCGCAGCTTGGCGCGTCGGGCACCGTGGAGCAACGCCACCTGCGCGATCGCACAGACGACCAGAACAGCCTGCTGAGGAATGCCGACAGGCATCACCATGTGGTTGAGAACCTGCACCAGAACGCCCATGGCGTAAGAAAGTGCGGCGGCGCGCGCCAAGCAGGGCGTCCGTGCAAAGCGCCGCGCAAAGTTTGCGTGGGCAGTCGATCCGCAGTAGCCCAGCGCGCAGCACGCCACCAAACCGCCGGCAATTACCACCTCAACCTGAACCGCCATAATCAACAGCAGCAATGCCGCCACCAGCAAAACGCCCGTGACGTCACTCGTTGCGTCGATAACATGGGGACGGCGATAGTACAGAATGGGACGCACAAAAAAGCCAATCACGCTCGCGCCGATGACAAGGCTCTCGTAGATGACGACCTCACTCGATGGCACGAACTCGGCTATGCGCACATCAAAGAGATACTCGCACGCCAAAAACGTGAAGAAGAACAGCGCCAGGCATATAATCTCCCGAATGCCCCGACGCAAATATGCGGTTGTGTCTCCCATGCCCCTCATGGCTAACCCCCCAGCCGCTCAATTGTCTGGAAATCTATTTTAATAAAGAACCAGTCTCAATATCGAAGCCAGGCTCGAAATGTTGCCAATTCGACCCCAGCCGTCCACATCACGCCGCGATTTTGAGCCGCATGGACCAGAAGGGACACGCGCGGCCTCTAGCTCGGCAAGGAGTGTCTCCAACTGCCACTCATTTAAGTACGTCCCCAATGAGTGCCTTCGAGCGCCTTCGACAAAGAGTGTCCCCCGCGACCAGTCGTTTAAGAACGTCCCCAACGACTAGTCAAAAATGGGCCATGTGTCCCAGTTGTGGAGACTCCTTGAGCCGTCTGGGTATCGCGAAGGATCGCGCACTCCCCCATCATCAAAAGTGACACACGCTACCAGTTGATGGGAGGCAGCCATGGGCTTCTTTGACAAGATGTTTGAGAAGAAAGAGTGCGCGATTTGCGGTACCGAGCTGGGACTTCTAGGTAAGACAAAAATCAATGAGGGCTACCTGTGCAAAGAGTGCGCCGGCAAGCTCTCCCCCTTCTTTGGCGGCTATCGCTCCAGCACCGCGGACGATATCCGTGAGCAACTCGCCTACCGCGAGGCCAATGCCGAGCGCTTGGCGTCGTTCAACCCCACGCGTACGCTTTCTGCCGGGCGCACCAATATTATGCTCGATGAGGACGCGGGCCTGCTGATCATCACTTCGCAGAGCCGCTGGCGCGACGCCAATCCCGACATCATCGAGTTCTCGCAGGTACTCGGCTGCGATATGGATATCGACGAGCATCGCACCGAGATCTATCGCGAGACCAAGGACGGCGAGCGCGAGAGCTACAACCCGCCGCGCTACGACCTGGATTACGACTTTAATCTGACCATCCACGTCAACACGCCGTACTTCACCGAGATCAACCTGCGCGTGAACGACTCCACCATCGATCAGCGCGGCTCCATCGAATACCGCGAGGCCAAGCGCCAGGCAACCGAGGTCCGCGACGCGCTGGTGCAGCTGCGCCAGGAGACGCGCGACAGCGTCGTGGCCGCCAAGGCCCCCAAGACCGCGGTGACCTGCCCCTTCTGCGGAGCCACCACCATTCCCGATGCCAGTGGGCGCTGCGAATACTGCGGCGGCGCCATCGGCGCATAGCCTCCGGCAGCGAAAGGACCGATCATGGCCTTCGAGAGCGTTAACTATCAGTGCCCTGCCTGCGGTGGCCCCTTGCATTTTGCCAGCGCCGAGCAAAAGCTCGTCTGCGACTACTGTGACTCGCGCTTTGAAGTCGAAGAAGTCGAGGCCCTCTATCGCGAGCGCCAGGACAAGGCAGATGCCAAAGCCGATGCCGCAGCCGCGGCCCCCAAGCCTGCTGTCGACGACGCGGTGCAGGAACTCGCCCAAAACGCCGGCTACATCTGCTCATCGTGCGGCGCCGAGCTCGTGTCCGACGGCACCGTCGCCGTCACCACCTGCCCGTACTGCGGCAACTCCGCCGTGGCGCCCGGCCAGCTCTCGGGCGACTTCTCGCCCGACCTGGTGATTCCGTTTAAGCTCGGGCGCGATGACGTCACGGCCGCACTCAAGGAACACTACAAGGGCAAGATCTTGCTGCCCAAGAGCTTTGTCACCGGCAACCATATCGACGAGGTCCAAGGTGTCTACGTGCCGTTTTGGCTCTACGGCGCCCGCGTTGACGGCGAAGTGCACTTTGACGCGACCAACGAGACCGTGACCGAGGAATCCGACCGCACCGTCACGACCACCGACCACTACGATGCCTATCGCAAGGGCAATATCTCGTTTAAGCGCGTGCCCGTCGACGGATCGTCCAAGATGCCCGACGGCCACATGGACGCCATCGAGCCGTTTGACTACGATGCCCTGCGCCCGTTTTCGGTCGCGTATATGCCCGGCTACATCGCCAACCGCTACGACGAGGACTGCGAAACCTGCAAGGCGCGCGCCGAACGCCGCATGGAGGAAAGCACGATCTCGGCCCTGCGCGAAACCGTCGTCGACGAATATGACGATGCCACGGTCGAAAGCAAGCAGCTCGACTACACCTGGGAAGACAGCGACTATGCCCTGTTCCCCGTGTGGATGCTTTCCACCTCGTGGAACGGCAAGAGCTACCTGTTTGCCATGAACGGCCAAACCGGCCGTATGGTCGGCGAGCTTCCTTGCTCCAAGCCCAAGCTCGCTATCGCCTCGGTGCTGTTCTTTGTGATCGGATTTGTCCTCTCCCAGATCCTCTTCATGGGTGAGAACGCCTTCGATCCGGATTACCTCACCTTTGATATCGAGGGCATCCTCATCAACATCGTCGCGCCGCTGATCATCGTGGTCATCGCAGACGTGCTGCTGGTGGGCCAGCTCAAGACGGCCAACGAGGCCACCCACGCCGATTGCTACTGTGGCGAGCTCGACCTGACCGAGAAGCACGACACCTTCAGCCACACCGAGACCACCGTTGTCATGAAGGACGACAAGGACGATTAACCATCCTGACCAATACCACCCGGCCTTTGACGAGAAAGGAAGATCACCATGGGACTCTTGAAAGCTGGATTGGGTGCTGCCGGCGGCGTCATGGCCGACCAGTGGAAGGAATTTATCTACTGCGAATCGATGCCCGCTGACGTCTTGGCCTGCAAGGGCAGCAAGCGCACCGGCGGCCGCAGCTCCAACACGCGCGGCGAGGACAACGTCATCTCCAACGGCTCGGTCATCGCCGTCAACGACGGCCAGGGCATGCTCGTGGTGCAAAACGGCAAGATCATCGAAGTCGCGCTGGAGCCCGGTGAGTTCGTCTTTGACACCGGCAGCGAGCCGAGCGTCTTTAGCGGCAACCTGGGCGATTCCATCAAGGAGACCTTCGCCAATATCGGCAGCCGCTTTACCTTTGGCGGCGACGCGGGCAAGGACCAGCGTGTCTACTTCATCAACACCAAGGAGATCATCGGCAACAAGTACGGCACCGCCTCGCCCGTGCCCTTCCGCGTGGTCGATAACAACATTGGCCTGGACGTCGACATCTCCGTGCGCTGCAACGGCGAGTATTCGTACCGCATCACCAACCCGCTGCTGTTCTACACCAACGTATGCGGCAACGTGACCGATAGCTACACG
>DBFOPE010000003.1:0-5150 GCA_048429085.1 Collinsella sp. | reverse complement strand
CGGCGACGGTGGGCGCCAGCAGCAGCGCAAAGCCGCAGAACCAGGAGTGGGTGGGCAGGCAGTTGTAGGTGTAGCAGAAGTTCCAGATATCGTAGGCGATGATGTAGACCCAGGTCATGTCGGGCCACAGCATGTCGGTCTTGTCCTCGGAGGCGTAGACGCTCCACCAACCGGTCATGCAGAAGATGTTGATGATACCGGCGATGCCGTTGAACACGTTGTTCCAGCCGGCCAGCTGCCTGGCGCCCTCGGAGGTGACCCAGGTGGACTCGCCCAGGACAAAGAAGTGATAGGCGCTCTCGAAGTCGGACACGACGGCGATCATGATGTTGATGGCGACGATCACAAACGGCCATGCGCGGAACCAATGCGCCTTGCCGATCTTGCCCCACTGGTACTTAATGGCAATGAAGCCCCAGCAACCGGCCAGCGCCGCGTATACCTTGGCGTAGTGGAACCAGCTGTTCTGGTACACATGGGTGGGGTTGGCGAGCGCCCACTCGGCGCCCTGTGAGACGCCGATGGCGATGGAGACGCAGTAGATGGTCATGGCCAGCGGAGCCACGCCAAAGATGATCGCCGCGCCCAGCTTGGTGCGGCGGCCGACCTCGTTGAGCACGATGAGGCCAATAAAGACCATGGCCCAGCCGGCCCAGTGGATAAGGGTATCGCTACCCCAAACATCGAACAGCATGCTGCTCTCCTTTCACACGCCCGCGGCCCCTCTTCTGATCGCGGACAGTTTGGCCAAATGTCGTCAGTTCTGGGGCTTGCGCTCCGGATACTTGGCGGTGTAGCCCTCGATGTGGAGCGTCGAGGCGATGATTTCCTTGACCGTCTCGTCGGGCACATCGGGGTGCGTGCGGATATACATCAACAACCCCATGATGAGGGTGTAGAACGTCTCGTAGACATGGTCGATGCGTAGCTCATGATGGGCGACAAAATCCACCACGGTGGTGTCGCAGATATACTGCGCCACGCGCTGGACTACGTTGTGCAAAAAGCCGCCGTAGAGCGCGCCGCTGCTTGAGGTGAGCGTACTCGGCAGCTCGTGGCCGCTGGCGACCAGGCGCTTAAAGAGCGGGGCGACGGTGTCGAGTGCGCCTTCGATGTCGCCAACCGTGCGGTTGGCATTCCACTGCTCGAGCTCGGAGATAAAACCGTCGATTGCCTCGTCCATGACGGCGGTGACGGCGGCGTCCATGTCAGCGAAGTAGTGGTAGAACAGCGAGCGCGTGCAGCCGGCTCGCTTGGTCACGGCTGATACCGATAGGTGGGACACGCCCAGCTCGGAGCTTACGGTGCGCACGGCATCGAGGATCTCGCGACGGCGTTCGTCGCCCGTCAAGCGCTTTGCCGCGCTATCGGATGCGGGGACGGCATCGACCACAGGGATGCTCGCTACGCTATTGCTCATGCGTTTGCCGCCTTTCATCCTCTTTTGCCTGACCGTTCGCCTAACAGTCTTGAATATTGTTGACGGTTCGTCAATACTATTTTTGACACAATGTCAACAATGGCGGGTGAACGGCATGGGGGCATGCTCGGCCTGCAAAAAAGAGGGGCGCTGCGGTCTCGTCGTGCTGCGGCAAGAGAAGGGACAACCATGATTCTCAACGGACCGGGGATTAGCTACACCGAGCCCGATATCGGCGCGGAGTTCGTGCCGCCGCTGCCGGAGCATCCGCGCGAGGCCATTGTCAAGCTGTGCGAGCATTGCACCAACCGTCTGCTGCATCGCGACGAGCTGCTGGGCTACGAGTACTGGTCGTTTGCCGAGGCCGCGACCGACGAGCAGGCCGAAGTGCTCTGCAAGATGAAGATGCGCCGTCCCTATACGCTGCTCGAGATGGTCAAGCTCACCGGCATGCCCGAGGCCGATATCGAGAAGATGCTCGACGACATGAGCTACACGGGTCTGCTCGAGTACAACTGGGAAAACCCCGAGCGCGCCAAGCAGTGGGTGCTGCCCATGCTGGTGCCGGGTTCCGCCGAGTTCCTCAACATGCGCGTGAGCCAGCTCGAGGAACACCCGGTCTACGCCAAGTTTTTTGAGCAGGCATCCAAAGGCCCACTGTCTAAGGCCACGCCGATGGTGCCGCCCGGTGGTGCCGGCATCGGCATGCATGTCATTCCGGTCGAGAAGGCCATCGATGCCGCGAGCACGTCGGTGCCGATCGAGCATATCGAGCATTGGCTCGACAAATACGATGGCAAATATGCCGCTAGCACCTGCAGCTGCCGCGCGAGCCGTCGCGTGATGGGAGAGGGTTGCGCCGACGACCCGGCCGATTGGTGCATCGCCGTGGGCGATATGGCCGACTACGTGGTCGAGACCGACCGTGGCCATTACGTGACGCGCGACGAGGTCTACGACATCCTGCGTCAGGCCGAGGACAACGGCTTTGTGCACCAGATCACCAACATCGACGGCGAGAACAAGATCTTCGCTATCTGCAACTGCAACGTCAACGTGTGCTACGCCCTGCGCACCTCGCAGCTGTTCAACACGCCCAACCTGTCGCGCTCGGCCTATGTCGCCAAGGTCGAGAAGGACAAGTGCGTTGCCTGCGGTCGCTGCGTTGAGGTGTGCCCGGCCGGTGCCGCCAAGCTCGGCCAGAAGCTCTGCAGCAAAAAGGCGGGCGGACAGGTGCCCGAGTATCCGCGCCAGGAGCTGCCCGACGCCACCAAGTGGGATCACACCAAGTGGTCGCCCAACTACCGCAACGACAACCGCATCGAGACGCACGAGTCCGGCACCGCGCCTTGCAAGACGGCTTGCCCCGCGCATGTTGCCGTTCAGGGCTACTTAAAGCTTGCGGCGCAGGGCCGCTATGATGAGGCTCTGGCGCTCATCAAGCGCGAGAACCCGCTGCCCGCTATCTGTGGCCGCGTATGCAACCGCCGCTGCGAGGACGCCTGCACCCGCGGTCGTGTGGACGCCGCCGTGGCTATCGACGAGATCAAGAAGTTTATTG
The DNA here is from genome assembly GCA_048429085.1 of Collinsella sp. Classification (GTDB taxonomy): domain Bacteria; phylum Actinomycetota; class Coriobacteriia; order Coriobacteriales; family Coriobacteriaceae; genus Collinsella. The sequence continues at coordinate 2,169 of DBFOPE010000003.1, read as the reverse complement.
CCCAGCGTGATCTTGATGCCGCGACCCGCTATGTCCCGCCCGTGGTGACGCCGACGCGCGCTGGCGGCTTCGACCAGAAGATTGCCATCATCGGTGCCGGCCCGGCCGGTCTGTCCTGCGCCTTCTATCTGGCCGAGAAGGGCTACAAGCCCGTCGTGTTCGAGAAGAACGAGCGCCCGGGCGGCATGCTCACCTACGGTATTCCCAGCTTCAAGCTGGAGAAGGACGTTATCGAGGCAGAGGTCGAGATCATTCGTCTGATGGGCGCCGAGTTCCGCTATGGCGTGGAGGTCGGTCGCGATGTGACGCTCGACGGGCTGCGCGAGCAGGGCTTTAAGGCCTTCTACGTGGCTATTGGCTGCCAGGGCGGCCGCCTCGCCGGTATTCCGGGCGAGGATGCCGAGGACGTGACCGTGGCTGTCGACTTCTTGCGCGAGGTCAACAGTGGCAAGATCGACGCGCTGCCCGGCCGCACCATCGTGGTGGGCGGCGGCAACGTGGCTATCGACGTCGCGCGCAACGCCTGCCGTCTGGGCTCCGAGCACGTTGAGATGTTCTGTCTGGAGAGCGAGGCCCAGATGCCCGCCGGCGAGGAGGAGCGTCACGAGGCCGTTGAGGACGGTGCCCACATCAGCTGCGGCTGGGGTCCCAAGGAGGTTCACCTGGACGAGGCCGGTCATGTGTGCGGTATCACCTTTAAGCGCTGCACGCGTGTCTTTGACGACGAGGGTCGGTTTGCGCCTGAGTACGACGAGAACGATCTGCGCCGCGTCGATGCCGACCGCGTGGTCATGTCCATCGGCCAGTCCATCGTGTGGGGCGACCTGCTGGCTGGCTCCAAGGTGGAGCTTGGCCGCGGCCAGGGTGCTCTTGCCGACCCCCAGACCTACCAGACCGCCGAGCCCGACATCTTTGTGGGCGGCGACGTCTATACCGGTCCGAGCTTTGCCATCGACGCCATCGCCGCCGGCCACGAGGCCGCCGTGTCCATCCATCGCTTTGTGCAGCCGGGATCCACGCTCACCATCGGCCGCAACCAGCGTCGTTACACCGCGCTCGACCGCGACGATGTCGTGATCGAGAGCTACGACAACGCGAGCCGCGAGGTGGCGCATGTCGACCGCGAGCGCGAGAAGGCTGCGCCGTTTAGCGAGTACGTCGAGACCTTTACCGAGGAGCAGGTGCGCGCCGAGACCGCCCGCTGCTTGGGTTGCGGTGCCTCGATCGTCGACCCCAACAAGTGCATCGGCTGCGGTCTGTGCAGCACCAAGTGCGCGTTCAATGCCATCCACCTGGATCGCGACCGCCCCGAGTGCTCCACGATGGTCAAATACGAGCAAAAGCTCCCGAGCCTTGGCAAGTACGCGCTTAAGCGTGCTATCAAGATCAAATTTGGTCGCAAGTAAGTAGCCATAACGGGAACGGCGGAAGGAATTAAAAGTGCACGAGCTCGGAATCGTCTATCACATCATTCGCGATGTCGAGAACGTGGCGCGCGCCAATGGCGTGAGTCGCGTTTCGAGCGTCACGCTGCTGCTGGGCGAGGTCTCGGGCGTCGTTCCCGACTTGCTGCTCGACGCTTGGCGCTGGGCGGCAGATAAAAAGTCCATCACGCAAGGTGCGGAGCTTATTGTGGAGCCTGTCGAGGCCGTGACGCATTGCGAGGCGTGCGGCCGCGACTATGCGACCGTCGAGCACGGCAAGACCTGCCCCCATTGCGGTAGCGGCGAAACATACCTGCTGCAGGGCCAGGAGGTCATGATCAAGCAGATCGAGACCCCCGACGAGGAACCGGCAGACACTGCCCCCGACGGTCCTTCCGACGTCCTCGACGCCGTCGATGCCGCCAACCCCCTCCACATCGTCTAGGATCCCCTATAAGTTGCGGTGAAATAGTTCCTAAATCCAGCCTTCTGGCTCTTAAACAAGAACTATTCCACCGCAACTTTTTTGAGTGGTTTTGTAGATCATAAGTCGCGCAAATAGTCAAGTCATACCTGTTTGAACAATGTAGCGGCAGTACAAGCGCATTCGCGCTTGCCTAAAATCGATATTAATGAACAGTCTGCTTGTATCTGTAAAATGCGTGGCTTGATGAGCGACGCCTTGGCGGGTAATGAGTCAAAAAGCAGTAACGTAATCAACTTGTAACAAACTTAGACGTTTAAA
>DBFOPE010000002.1:0-11100 GCA_048429085.1 Collinsella sp. | reverse complement strand
ACGAACGGCATCGGACACCTGATGCAGGCGACGGGTGAAGTCATCGGAGGGAATATTGGGCATGACAACCACAAACTTGTCGCAGCCATAGCGCACAAGCTCGTCAGTCGAACGGATTCCGCTGCGCATGGCTGTCGCCACAGCACCGAGCGCAAGGTCGCCGGCATGACGGCCACACGTATCGTTGAAGACCCTAAAATCATCAAGGTCGATCATCGCAACGCCGGCATTCATGCGGGCGCTTCGGAGCTTTTCCTCGTAATACCGGCGATTATGCACGCTCGTCAGCACGTCGGTGTAGACAAGGTCCTCTTCTGCAGCCTCTTGCCCATCGATCGGACGCACCATCAGCAGGACATGAGGCTCGCCCTCGACCTTCAGAGGGCGCAGATGGGCGCGGTACTCAACGCCATCGTTGAGCAGTTGCTCCGACACCTCATCGGAATCTGTCAAGGCCTCAAGACTTGCCTGGCGCAAACAAGGGCAGCGATCACCGGCGAGCAGGCAGTTAGGCTCGCTCTTAATCTGATCGGCCGACAGCAAACGTACCACGGGGTAGGTCTTCGCGACACGGGCGACCTCGGTGGCAGCCTCCTCGTCGGTTAGATTGACCTCGTGATTATTGAGCATATGGGGCCCTTTCGATAGCTTCGCATGGTAGCGGTGGGTTCCAAATGTTACAAGGGTAACACCTTGCCGATGCAGGTAAGCACGTGAATGCTGTTACATTTTTATGAGTTGGCAGACGGCGCGATTGAAGCCGCAGACGTGAGGTTTTAAGCATATTTGTTAACAAGGCCGAAACGTTTGCGGGTGAAGTCTGCTTTGGCTATTGCGGGTGTTAGAGCCCCAGGATGCCAAGGACAGTCTGGGCAGCCGCTCCCGGGCGATCGCGCAGGCCGTTGTGCGCGCCGGGAACCATTACGAGTGGACAGTCCAAAAGCTCAGCCGCCACCCTTGTGCCCGCCTCGCGGGGCGTGGCAATCGAGAGCTCGCCCAGGAGCACGGCGGCCACCGTTTTCGACGCACGAACGCTATCCCAATCGGGAACGCAGGTCATAGTAATCCCGTATTCGTTTGCCATGAAGCTGCGGCCGTTGCGCAGGGCATGCTTGGCTTCTGCCTCGGTTAACTTGGGGGCCTCAGGGTCCGAATCGCCGATGGCGCCCAGGAAGGCCCGTAATGCCCTGGAGACCTTTCCCGCGGCGATCATCTCGAGCAAAACCGGGGCCGCGCCCAGACCGGCACCCTCATCCGTCACGGCGGGTTCATGCAGAATCGCACGCGAGATTATGGTGGGGTTTGCACGGAGAAGCTCCAGCGTCACCAGCGTACCGGCACTGTGCGCGAGCACGTTTGCCGGAGTGCCAATATGCTCGATAACGGCCTGCAGGTCCGCGGCCTGGACGGCGAGGTCGTAGCGTCCGTCTGCAGCGTCGCCGCTCTCGCCGCAACCGCGCCGGTCGTAGGTAATGACGCGATAGTCACAGGCGAGCTCGCGGGCGATGGCGTCAAAAAAGACGCCGTCGACGCAGGCACCGTGCACGCAAACCAAGGCGGGTGCGTCGGACGATACAACCGGGCCGGCATACTCGCGGCAGGCGATCGTAGTGCCCGCATTCTCGACCATAAAATCCATACTGTGTTCCCACCGTCAGCACCACCAGGCCGTGCCGGGGTGCGGCTTGGCCAGATGGCGTCATTTTGTGTGTACATGAATGCGTTTACTGTACCCGGCTCGCACCCTTTCATGACAGGGTTTCGAAAACTCGCCCGATTGCAAGGTTTCTGCCTAAACAACAGTGCCCAAACCCGCGACCCGCATGAAGGCCGATGCTATGCTTAAGCTCAACTGTCCCAAGGAGCATATGCCTATGTCTACGTTTTTAAATGCCAGCCCCATCTTTGGGCCCGTTCGCAGCCGTCGCCTGGGCCTTTCGCTCGGCGTCAACATGATGCCGGCCAGCGGCAAAATCTGCACGTTCGACTGCATTTACTGCGAAAACGGTCTCAACGCTGAGCGCCCCTGCCATGAGCCGTACAACATAGCTGCCGTGGCACTCGACGCGCTCGAGGTAAAGCTGCGCGAGATGGCAGCCGAGGGCGAGCTCCCCGATGTAATCACCTTCGCAGGCAACGGCGAGCCCACCGCCGCACCGGAGTTTCCGCAGGCCATCGCCGGCGCCGTCGCGCTGCGCGACGAGCTGGCCCCAAACACCAAGATTGCCGTGCTTTCCAATGGCACGCGCGCCGACCGTCCCCAGGTACACGATGCGCTCATGATGGTCAACGACAACATCCTCAAGCTCGATACGGTCGACCCGGCTTTTATCCAGCTGCTCGACCAGCCCGTTGGCCCCTACGATGTAGAGCACCAGATCGAAACGTTCGCGAGCTTTAACGGTCATGTCATTATCCAGACGATGTTTTTGAGCGGTGAGTACCGGGGCAAGTCTCTCGATAACACCGGCGAGGAGTACGTTGGCCCTTGGCTCTCGGCGCTCAAGCGCATTCGCCCACAGGAGGCGACCATTTACACGGTGGCGCGCGAAACACCGGTCGCCGGCCTTGCTAAAGCGGCGCCCGAGGTGCTCGACAAGATTGCTGCACGCGTGCGCGCCCTCGGCATCCCCTGCCAGGTGAGCTACTAGCAAAACCACGCAGCAGCTATCACTCGCCATCCCGCCCCATCAGTTGCGGTGATATAGTTCCTATTTGTGCTGTTAAACCGCTTAAATCGGAACTATATCGCCGCAACTTTTATAGACGCGTGGGTGGGCTATACTAGCTGCGGATGAAAGGAAGTTAGCCATGTTTGACAAAGGACCTGTGCCCGGCCGCAACGACGCTTGCTGGTGCGGCAGCGGCAAAAAATATAAGAAATGCCATAGCACCTTTGATGAGCGCCTCGAGCGCTTGTGGGAAGAGGGCTGGGAGGTTCTGCCCCGCACGCTCTACAAGACGCCCGCCGATATCGAGGGCATCAAGCGCTCGGCCGCCATCAACGTGGGCGTGCTCGATTACGTAGGCGAGCACATCGCCGCGGGCATGACCACCAACCAGATCGACCAGATGATCTACGACTACACCGTCGAGCACGGCGGCACGCCGGCCGACCTCAACTACGAGGGCTACCCCAAGAGCGTATGCACCTCGATCAACGACGTGGTCTGTCACGGTATCCCCTGCGATACGGACGTGCTGCACGAGGGCGACATCATCAACGTCGACTGCTCCACGATCCTGGACGGCTACTTTAGTGATTCGAGCCGCATGTTCTGCATCGGTGAGGTCTCTGCCGAGCGCCAGCGCCTGGTCGAGGTCACCCGCGCCAGCGTGGAAGCGGGCTTGGCAGCCGTCAAGCCATGGTTGCCGCTCTCCGTTATGGCCGAAGCCGTGCAAAAGACGGTCGAGGACGCCGGCTTTAGCGTGGTGCGCGAGTACGGCGGACACGGCATTGGCAAGGAGTTCCACGAGGACCCGTTTGTGGGCTTTACCACCGAGGCGCCCGATGTGGACACCATCATGGCTCCGGGCATGGTCTTTACCATCGAGCCCATGGTCAACGCCGGGGCGCCCGACATTAAGATTAGCAAGGGCGACGGCTGGTGCGTGCGCACCAAGGACGGCAGCGACTCGGCCCAGTGCGAGGTACAGCTCGTGGTGACCGAGGACGGCTACGAGCTGCTGAGCTGGTAGCCGTGCGGACGCCGGATGCCGACGGGCACGCTCGTCTTGCATCCGGCGTTTTATTTGAACGTTTTGCCTGATAAAACATGCCAAAATAAAACTGTCCCCTTTTGGCAGGTTGAGCGGAGAGGACTGCTTGTGAACATCCTGGTTTTGTTGCCTGTCAACGACCGCCATCGCGCAATTCTTGAGTCGAGCGCTCCGGGCGAGGACTTTATCTACACGAGCGCCGACGCCGCCACACGTGAACAGGTCGCCGATGCCGACGTGATCCTGGGCAACATCGACCCTGACATGCTCACGGCATGCGAGCATCTCCAGCTGTTGCAATTGCAGACCGCCGGCTATGACGACTACCTTGCCGCCGGCACCGTGCCAGCCGACGCCAAACTGTCTTGCTCGGTGGGCGCCTACGGCCAGGCCGTAAGCGAGCACATGTTTGCCATGGTCCTTTCCATGATGAAGCGTCTGCCCGGCTATCACGATCTGCAGCGTGGGCATCGCTGGGAGGATTTGGGGCCGGTTACCTCGCTCAAAAATGCCAACGTGCTGGTGCTGGGCGCGGGCGACATTGGCGGCCACTTTGCCACGCTCTGCCGCAACATGGGCGCGCACGTCCGCGGCATCAAGCGCCATCCACTCGTCTACCACATTGTGTTTGAGGACATGGACGGCATGGACGCCCTACCTGAGCGCTTGGCGGAGGCCGACATCGTCGCATCCTTTATGCCGAGCACACCCGAGACCCGCGGCCTGGCGAACGCCGAATTCTTCGCCGCGATGAAGTCGGGCGCCTTCTTTGCCAACGGCGGCCGCGGCGATCTTGTAGTTGCCGACGATTTGGTTGCCGCCCTGGAGTCGGGACATCTCGCCGGCGCCGCGGTCGACGTCACCGACCCCGAGCCGCTGCCCGCGACAAGCCCGCTGTGGGATGCGCCCAACATGCTCATCACGCCGCACGTCTCCGGTTGGTTCCACCTGGCAGCCACACTCAACAACGTCGTCGACATTGCCGCGGAGAATCTGCGTCACCTGCAGGCCGGCGAGACCCTGCGCTGCTGGATCGAGCATTAGGGTTCCGCCGTTCTAACGAACGGCGGACCGGTCGACGCTGCGAGCCCGTCTGGACGGCAATCTGCCTTTCAATCGTCGGGCATGGCCAGAAGGCCAATGCCCTCCTCTTTCAAGGCACCCTGCTCGCCCAGACGGGCTCTCGCTGACTTTTGTTCAACCTATAGGGACTGGCTGGCGCGGCCCCGCCTGGGGACATTCGCTGACTTTTATTCGACCTGCGGGATCTTCAAATTGCTAGAGCGTTGCTAAGTAATTCTTTGCGTCTTCTGCGCTCATTGCTGCGACGGGTGCGTGTGAACAGAGTTTGGCATCGTTAGTAACCAGGAGATCTGCCTTTGAGCGCATCGCTGCCGCAATGATTAAATCGTCTTCGTAATCGCTATGGAGATTACGCTGCTTGCTCGCCATCCATATGTCACTCAGGTCGCAGGGTACCGGCGTGGCAAGTTGCGACAACACGTCGAGGCAATCCCATGCAAGTGATGTCGCCGCCACGGCGGCATCTTGGGATAGTGAGCCATGCTCGCGCCGATACCATGCCTTATGTTCGCTTGAAATCAAATAGAACAGATCTTTGGACGATGTCGCCGCATACAGCAAATCCACCTGCGCCGTGCATGCATCGCGTAAAAACTCAATCGCCACCGAACGACCACGTCGTGAGGGAATGAAGTAATCGAGCCACACGTTGGTGTCAACCAAGATACGCCTTGGAGCCTCACTCATAGAGCCAGCTCATCTCCTCGCCATAGCGATCCGCATAGGCATTCCGTTTGAGCTCTTCGTCGTCCGATGGCTGAGCCCTGACCATATCGATTCCCGACTCACGGCAAGCGGCAGCGAACAGCTTCGACCCCTGATCCATGAGCTCGAGCTTACGTTTGGCGGCCTTTTCGCGCTCGCGCTGTTCCGCCCGGGCACGACTGGGCAGCAGGATATCCTCGAGCGCGCCGGGCCGATCAGCCAGAGATGCCGCAAGTTGCCAGAGCGCACGCACCGCTTGGCTCGGCGTCATACCGGCCCTGGAGAGAGCGGCGTCCCCACTCCTTTTAAGATCGGCATCGAGACGCACGTTGATCTGAGCGGCTGTTGTGGTCATGACCCCTCCTTAATACTTCAAAACTATCATAAAACTCTATGGTAAATACGTAAAGCATGTATAGCATTTATAAGCATTAGCCGTACTCTGTACACAAAAAGCCGCCGAGGCACACTGCACCTCGGCGGCCACGTATCACAGATCTAACTCGGTTTCACCCTTTGCATTTGCCCAGATAAAACCTGCCGAAATCAACATCCCTCTTTGGCAGGTTTTAGAGCTCCGCGCTTTCGGCTCCGTTGATATGGAGGTCGCGCTCGTAGAAGGCGGTGAGGGCGCGGATGGCGTACATCACGTCGCGTACGCCGCCGGTCTCGTAGCTTGAGTGCATGGCCAGCTGCGGCAGGCCCACGTCCACGGCATGCATGCTCGCCTGCATATTGGACAGGTTGCCGAGTGTGGAGCCTCCGGCCATATCGCTCTTGTTGGCGAAGGCCTGTGTGGGTACGTCGGCGTCATCGCAGATGGCCTGGAACACCGCGCGGCTAAAGGCATCGGTGCAGTAGTGCTGGTTGGCGGCTTCCTTAATGACGATGCCGCCGTTGAGCACAACCTGGTTGCGGGCATCGCACTTCTCGGCGTGGTTGGGATGCACGGCATGCGCGTTGTCGCAGCTCACAAGCATCGAGGCGGCAAGTGCGCGATGGTACGACTCGTCGTCAAAGCCCAGCGATCCGTTGATGCGGCGCAGCGCGTCGGCCAAGAACGTCGACATGGCGCCCTGCTTGGTCTCGGAGCCAACCTCCTCGTTATCAAAGCAGCAGAAGACCGAGATGTCATGCGCATTCTCGGCACCCAAAAATGCCTGCAGCGAGGTATAGGCGCAGGCCAGGTCGTCAAGCTTGGGCGTCGAGATAAACTCGTCGGCCCAGCCCCAAATGCGCGCATCCTGACGATTGACCAGGAACAGATCGCGGCCCAGAATCTGCTCGGGCTCAACGTCCAGCTCGTCGGCGATCAGAGCATCAAAGTCGCCCTGCTTAAGATCACCGGCGCTGATAAGCGGGCAAAGGTCGACGGCTCGGTTGGGAGCAAAGCCCTCGTTAACGCCGCGGTTCATGTGGATAGCAAGGCTCGGGATAATAGCGACTTCGCGCTCGGTAGCGAGCAAACGGCTCTCGATACGTTCGCCCTCGCGCACCAGTACGCGGCCCGCGAGCGCCAGCGGGCGATCGAACCAGGTGTAGTCGATCATGCCGCCGTAGGCCTCGGTGTTCAGGCGCAGCGTCTCACCCGCGCCGTCGAGCTCGGGCACAGCTTTGACCTTAAACGTCGGCGAATCGCTGTGCGACGCCGTGAGCTGAAAATGATAGTCACCGGCGACGCCGTCCTCGCCCCACGTCGCGGCCAGGTCCTCGCCCACCTTAAAGGCAACAACGCTCGAGGTGTTGCGCTGCGTGTAATAACGCCCGCCCGGTTCGATGTCCCACGCCGCATTCTCGGGCAGGTAGGTAAAGCCCGCCTCGTCGAGCTCGGCCATAATGGTCGCCGCCGTATGGAACATACTGGGGCATGCCTCGATAAAGTCGATAAGGTCGTTGGCGGCCTCGATATCATCGGCCGTCACATGCGCGCGCTCGGGCGTTTCCTGATCCGTCATGCTCTCCCCTTTCGCTGGGTTGATGGTCCCCTCCAGCATACCCCGCCACGCCAGCGCCGCACTCTTCATTCCGTGCTTAATTCCGCGCCACTCACCAAGTTGAGCCATCATGCCCGCGCTCCTTTTGCGACAATTGCGCTAACAGGACGAGAGGAGCCGTCATGAAGCCACGTAACATTGCCATCACCTGCGGTGTCGCGGGAGTCGCCGTCGGCCTTGCCGCTGCCACCGGTATCGTTTATCACAAGCAAATCAAGTCCGCCGCGTCGCTCAAACGCTTGACCGGCTACGCGGATGGCTATGACCTGTACGCAATCGACATCGCCTACGACTACGATCTCGATCGCATCATCGCCGCTGGCGTGCGCGACGACCAGGCCTACATCGATGCCGTGGTGGCGCAGGTGCTGCCCGGTGTGCCGGCACATGTCCAGGCGCCCCAGTTTGCCTGCAGCGCTTTTGTCGCCGTAGATGCCGAAGGCCGCGTGCGCACCGGTCGCAATTACGACTTTAAGGACGACACCTCGGCGCTGCTGGTGCGCAATCACCCACGCGGCGGCTATGCTTCCATCGGGCTTGCCGCCCTTAACAACCTGGGCGATAACACTCCGCTTGACTCCGTCGCCGGACGCGCCGCGGCGTTGATGGGCCCGTTTGCCCAGCTCGACGGTCTTAACGAATGCGGCGTGTCCATTGCCGTACTCACTCTGGATTCCAAGCCCTGTGACCAGGACACGCAACGTCCCGTCATCAATACCTCGCTCGCCATCCGTCTGGTGCTCGACCGTGCCGCCACCACGCAAGAAGCTGTCGACCTGCTTTCCGCCTACGACATGCACGCCATGGCAGGACGCGATTACCACTTCTTTATCAACGACGCCGCCGGTGACGCGCACGTAGTAGAGTGGGATCCGCGCGATCCGGACCGCGCTTTCAAAGCGACTCCTGTACGCCAGGTTACGAACTTCTACGCCTGCTATGACGACGAAGTGCTGTCCAACCAAAAGAATGGCGAGCTGGGCCATGGTAAAGAGCGCGCCGTCGCAATCGCCGATGTTCTTGACGCCCATGTCGGTGCCCAGGACGAAACGATTGTCTGGGAAGCCCTGCGTGCCGCAGCGCAAGAACCCAATCCGGAAGACATCACCAGCAATACGCAATGGTCGGTCGTCTTTGACAATACCGAACCCGCCGCCGCTATTACGCTGCGCCGCCACTGGGGCGACGTCGACGCCTTCGCACTGTAAGGAGCCAGGCCCGTCAACCTTACGCCCGCCTGACGTTGTTTACATTTCCATACGCTTGAGCTAACACGTTTTACCCCCGCGTCAACAGTGTGCGGGGGTAAACTTATGCGCATGTTATAACTTGCCCGGAAGGATTCATCATGCTTAGGATCGGTCTTCTTACCAGTGGCGGCGACTGCCAGGCGCTCAACGCCACTATGCGCGGCATCGTCAAAACGCTTATGACCAACAGCGAAGAGCCTATCGAGATCTATGGTTTTGAGGACGGCTACCAGGGCCTTATCTACAGCAGATTCCGTGTCATGACTCCCGCCGATTTTAGCGGCATCCTCACCCGCGGCGGCACCATCCTGGGCACGAGCCGTACGCCGTTCAAGCGCCTGGACACTCCCGAGGCCGACGGCGTCGAGAAGGTGCCGGCGATGGTCCACACCTATCATAAGCTGCAGCTCGACTGCCTGTTTATGCTGGGCGGCAACGGCTCCACCAAGACCGCCAACCGCCTGCGCGAAGAGGGCCTCAACGTTATCGCCCTGCCCAAGACCATCGATAACGACACCTGGGGCACCGAGTTGACGTTTGGCTTTACGAGCGCCATCGACGTCGCTACCAAGTGCATCGACGACATTCACACCACCGCCTCAAGTCACGGCCGCGTGTTCGTTATCGAGATCATGGGTCACAAGGTTGGCTGGATTCCGCTGTATGCCGGCGTCGCGGGCGGCGCAGATGTCATCTTGATTCCCGAGATCCCCTACGACATGGATAACGTCATCAAGACCATCGAGCATCGCATGGAGACCGGCAGCCGCTTTACCATCGTAGCCGTCGCCGAGGGTGCTATCTCCAAGGAGGACGCGGCGCTGTCCAAGAAGGAGTACAAGAAGAAGCTCGCCGAGCGCACGAGCCCGTCAATCGTGTACGACATCGCCAAGGAGATCGAGACCAAGACCGGTCGCGAGACCCGCGTCGCCATCCCCGGCCACACGCAGCGCGGCGGTCAGCCCGACGCCCAGGACCGCATCTTTGCGACTCAGTGCGGCGTCGAGGCAGCGCTCGGCTGCCTGCGCGGCGAGTTTGGCTACATGATTGCCCTGCGCGACGGCAAAATGTGCCACATGCCGCTCGAGGATGTCGCCGGCAAGCTCAAGTTTGTCGACCCCCAGAGTGATCTGGTGCGCGAGGCCAAGGCGCTGGGCATCAGCTTCGGCGACGAATAGCCTCGGCTGGAACCGCCCCCATCGGAGCCCCCAGGGCTTACCTCCCAAATCGTCCTCGGACATGTCAGGACCCCGCCGTGCGCTTCGCGCGGCGGGGTCCTTCCGTCCTGCGGAAAGATTTGGGAGGTAAGCCCTGGGGCCTCCTGCGGTAACTGGGGAGGCCGAGGCTATTCGCCTTCTTGCTGCGGGTGCCTAGGGTGGGGTGCAGCGTGCATTTTTTGGGAGTTTTCAGCAGCCGTGGGTGCCTGCATACTGGATTTTGGGCGAAAAGCAGGCGCCATGAGCCGCATACTGTAAAAATGAGCGATCCTTGAGGTGCCGAGGGCTCATAATCAAGGCTTTCAACGCGGTTTTGTGCACCCATTCCCGCGCCCGCGGACTCCGGGATGCTGAATACTCCGGGATTTGCACGCCGCCCCGTGGGGTACCCGTGGGCAAAAAGCAACCACCCAGCCGAAATATGCATCCGGCGGGGCGGTTTATGCAGTACAGCGGCTGTGGATGCGCATGTCGCTCAGCGTTCTTGCCGACCGATGCAACGTCGTGCGTAGCCCTTAATGTCTTCGGTGAAACCGTCAAGGTCGTCGAGCGTGATAACGTTATCGGAAAGCAAGTTGGCTATCTCATAACGCATGGTGCTGCGGCGAATATCGTTCACAAGCACTCCTGAGGACAGCTTGTCCCTATTGATACGCTCTTCTAACGCCCAAAATCTACTGGACGCTTCACTGCCACCGTTCAGTATCTCGATGTACTGGCCGATGAGCATTTCCATATAGCTTTCTTGCCATTTTGGGAGCAGCTCTTTAAACAGCTTCCAGTCGCTTTCAGTTACCTCGCCCATATTGCCTCCGTTCACCAAACAGACTTAGCCATTCGATTTTTATTCTATTTGGTATTTTCGCTCACAGCCGTGGATGAGGGGACCATCGGTCTTCGAGTTCGAGCTTGAATGAACCGTTTGCTACAAAATGCGCCTAATTACTACGATGATTCGAATGCCTTCGACCATGCCGAAAAGGGTGAAAGTAAAACCGACGCTCCTATAAGTTGTCAAGAGGCAGTTTGCGGGAGCGTTCTCTCCAATTCGCACAGGAGCTCGTAATACCTCCTCTCCAGTTTCGTCGACCGCCGTTTCCCCCGTTCCAAGTGCCCGAGTGTGGCTGCGGA
>DBFOPE010000001.1:0-3343 GCA_048429085.1 Collinsella sp. | reverse complement strand
GAGATGGCAGCTAGCGTTCTCGTCATAGAGCGTGTCATAGAACAGAACGCCGCTTTCGCGGATCGGAGTGTTCTTGGAAATGAGCGCGACCTCGCCCAGATGAGCGGCACCTTCATCGGTGTCAATAATGCTCGCAAGCGTTGCCTTGCCCACGCGGGCGTCGTAGTCCACCACGCGGCCGCCCTCGAACTTAATCCAAAAATCTTCGACTTTATTGCCGTGGTGGATGAGCGGCATGGCCGAGCACACGATACCGTCGGCGCGCATGCGATCGGGCGAGGTGAAGACTTCCTCGGTGGGAATGTTGGGGAAGAAGAGGTGTCCATCGGGCGTCTTGCCCTTGCCGCCGGCCCACTCGTGACCCTTCGTCATGCCAATCGTCAGATCGGTTCCATTTGCCGCGGTGTAATGCAAGTAGTCGAAACGATTGTCGTTCAGGAAACGCAGGTTCTTTTCGAATGCGGCGTCATGGAGTTCCCAGTCGCTCTCCGGGTCCTGGCCATCGGCGCGCGCGGTGTGCAGAATCGCATTCCACAGTTTATAGATTGCAACCTCATCGGCGTCTCCTGGGAACACCTCGTGCGCCCAAGCCACGACCGGAGCGCCGGCGATGCACCACGGATTGATGTTGTAATCCAGTCCACGGCGGAAAACTTTGCACTGCGTATTCCTCGCCTTTGATGCCGCGGCCGGCTTGGCTGGATCGATGCCCTTGAGGGCCGCAGGATCCGCACCTTCGATAAAGACAAAGCAGGCACCATCCTGGGCCAAGGAATCCAGCTGCATGCGCTTCCACTCGGGTGTCTGCTCAAAATAGCTTTTCTCGACATGCTCGTACGTGAGCCTCGTCACGGCATCATCGGCCCAAATGACCGTCACGTGGCCGGCGGCGGCAGCATAGGCCTCCGCGACCACCACGCGCGCAAACGGCGCGCACTCGACCGGAGACTGAACGACGACCTCCTGGCCGGGCTTGACGTTTACGCCCTTGCGGACGACCAGGCGCGCGTAGTTTTTAATCTTGGGCTCCAGGGCCTTCATGCCCTCCAGAGCCTCTTCGACCGTCAGGGCAGCTCGAATCATGTGCCACTCCATCTATCTATAGAACAGTAAAAAGGCGCGCCGCAAAAACGACGCGCCTTATATCTTAGCGATAAGTATGTATGCAAACGCTACTTCTTCTTGGAGTCCTTCTGGTCCTCCTCGGCAGCTGCGCGCTCAATAAGAGCGTTGAGCTTGTTCTCGGACATGCCCTCGGCCTGCGCGCGGTACATGTTGCGCAAGGGACGAATACGAGCGAAGTCGTAGATAAAGTCACCTAGGATGATGACATAGGACAAAACGATGCCGACCATCTGGACAGGGCTGGACACCATGCCAGCGGGAGCGAAGTACAGCGAGGCCCAAATTGCCACGACGAGCACCATGCCAATGGCGAGCACAATCCACCAGATGCGACGGCGCTTGGTGTAGTCCTCGTCCTGCTTGAGGAGGATATTCGACACCGTATAGATGCGGTCCTCCTTGGCGCGCTGCTTGGCCTTGCGGGCGCGCTTCTCCTCTTTAGAGAGGCCCTCGAGGTTCTCGCCCTTCTCGAGCTCTTTGCGGCGTGCCTTAGACGAAGCCGGCACGATGCGAACGGAGCTCGCTGCTTGGCGGGCGGGCTTAGCAGATGCGGCAGACTTGCGCGCAACCCCGGTAACTTCGTGGGATTGCGTGCGCTTGTTCGTGGCGCTACGGGTACTCACTTATGCGTTCTCCTTCATGCTTGTGAACTGGGAGCCGGTGATGATCTGGAAGGCCTCGCGATAGCGCTCGGACGTGCCATCGATGACTTCGGCGGGCAGGTGCGGGGTCTCCCCCGTCATATCCCAGTTGGCCTTGAGCCAATTGCGGACGAATTGCTTGTCGTAGCTAGGCTGGATCTTGCCCTCCTCGTAGCTGGCAGCAGGCCAGAAACGGCTGGAGTCGGGCGTGAGGCACTCGTCGATCAGCGTGACCTTGCCATCAATAACACCAAACTCGAACTTGGTGTCGGCAATGATGATGCCACGGGTCGCGGCGTACTCGGCAGCGGCCTTGTAGATCTTGAGGGAAAGGTCACGAATCTGCGTGGCGATGTCCTCGCCCACGATCTCGCAGCAACGCTCGAAGGAGATGTTCTCGTCGTGGTCACCGATCTCGGCCTTCGTGGACGGCGTGAACAACGGCTCGGGAAGCTTGGAAGCCTCGGTCAGGCCCTCAGGCAGCTGGATGCCGCAGACGGTGCCGTTCTCGTCGTAGGTCTTCTTGCCCGAACCGGTCAGATAGCCGCGGACGATGCACTCGATAGGAATCGTCTGGGCCTTCTTAACCAGCATGGCGCGGCCAGCGAGGTAGTCACGATACTCAGCAAACTCCTCGGGGAAATCCGCCGGGTCGATGGAAACGAGATGGTTGGGGACGATGTCGGCAAACTTATCGAACCAGAATGCCGAGATGCGATTGAGCACCTCTCCCTTAAACGGAATCTCGTCGGGAAGAATGAAGTCGAACGCAGAAATGCGGTCGGTGGCGACCATCAGCAGGTTTTCACCGGCATCGTAAATATCACGAACCTTGCCACGGGAATCCGGACGACGCTCCATCGTTGTCACGTGAGTCACTCCTTACCTAAATACGACAGAAATGCGGGTTCTTTCCCGCATGTTTTCGCAAACTCGGAGCGGCAGGGACGCGGCCCCTCCTTCACCGAATAGCGAAAAGCTAGTGCTCCATTGTAGTAGATGCCGCGTCTGCCGTGTGCTCGCGGGGCAGATGAATTGTAAAAGTCGTACCCTTTCCAAGCTCCGACTCCACGGATATGTAGCCATGGTGACGCTCGACAATCTGCTTGGTCACGGCGAGGCCGACGCCCAGGCCGCCAGCTTCGCGGGCGCGGCTGGCATCGGCGCGCCAAAACCGCCCGAAAATGCGCGACAGATCGTCCTTGGCAATACCGATGCCGGTATCAGAAACGGCAATGCTGACGTGCCTGCGGTCACTGAGCACCGACACCACGACCCAACCGCCCTCGGGGGTGTAGCGCATGGCGTTGCTCATGAGGTTGATAACACATTGCGTGATCATGTCGGGATCTGCCTCGACAACGTCATCGTGGCCCTGCGTCTCATCTGCAAAGCGCAAACGCAGGTCACGGTCGGCAAACAGGCGCTCCTGGCCATTCACAATCGATCGCACGAACGGAACCATGTCCACCGGTTCTAGATTGAGCGGAGCCGTGCTGTTTTCCATACGCGATAGGTCGAGCATCTGCTGCACCAGACGAGCCAGGCGACGCGTCTCGGAAGCAACGGTCTCCAAA